>PMZX01000171.1:6210-22452 GCA_003170035.1 Myxococcales bacterium
ATGATGAGACCCGCAACCTGTGCGCCTATCATGCGGAAGAAGCTGGTGCTGCTGCGCTCGCCGGGCTCGCGCGACATTACGCTCATCAGCGCCGAGTAGGGCACGTTAATCAGGGAGTAGACTATGCAGAACCCGGTGTACGTGACCCACGCGTACACGACCTTGCCCATGGGCCCAAGGTTGGGAGAAAAGAACGCAATACTGCAGACGACCGCAAAGGGCAGTGCGAACCAGTAGAGGTACGGGCGGTACCGGCCCAGCCCGGGCCGCGGGCGGGTGCGGTCCGCGATCAGCCCGACCACCGGATCAATCACCGTGTCCCAGATGCGCGTGACCAGCAGCATGTAGCCGACGGCAGTCGCCGAGATGCCGAATACGTCGGTGTAGAAGAAGTTGCCGAACAGAATGAAGGGCATCCAGAACAGGTTGGACGCGAAGTCTCCCAGGGCGTAGCCGAACTTCTCGACGAATGGGATCACCTGCGACGGATCGACGGTTCGTTGTTGCGACATGGCGACCTTGTCTTCGACTCGCGGAGGTCGTTGAAGTGGCACCGGGGTGAGGCGGACCTCCTGCAGTCCCCGGATTGCGGGCGACCCTACCATCGACCGGCAGCGGATTCTAGCCCGAAGCGCGCCCAAGCCCTCGATCATCTTGCGCCATAAACGGAAGACGGAAGTAGGCGTGGCTTTGCGGTCGCTTTGACTTCGAGAGGACGGGAGAGTTAGATCAGCGGCCGATGCGTTTGCCGACGCGGCCGCTGTCCCGAGGAACGTCGAGATGAAGGGATCGCCATGACCACCAAGACCAAGGCTCTCTCCAACCCCTACGGCTATTTCGACGCCGAGGCGCGTGAATATGTCATCACCCGGCCTGACACGCCCACGCCCTGGTTCAACTATATTGGCGAGGGGCGCTACGGCGGCATCATCTCGAACACAGGGGGCGGATTTTCCTTTGATCGCGATCCCAAGAACCGCCGGGTCTCGCGCTACCGCTACAACGCCATCCCCATGGATCAGCCGGGGCGTTACGTCTACATCCGTGACATGGAGAGCGGGAAGTTCTGGAGCCCGACCTGGCAGCCCACGCCGGGGGTGAAGCTGGCCTCCTACGAATGCCGCCACGGCGCCGGCTACACCTGCATCGCCAGCACTCACAATGGAATTGCGGCCACCCTGCTCTATTTCGTTCCACCTGCGCCGCAGGACGAATCCTGTCCCTGCGAAGTGTGGGTTCTCAACATCAAGAACACCGGCAAGAAGACGCGGAAGCTACGGACATTTTCCTACGTTGAATTCAGCTTCCGCGATGCGCTCAACGATCAGCTCAACCTCGACTGGTGCCAGCACATCCTCGAAGCGAGGGTCAAAGACGGCATCATCACCTCGAAGACGCGCTTCGCGCCGACCACCAACTTCTTTGGATCCAGCGTCAAGCCGGCCGGCTTCGATACCGATCGGGAGGTTTTCGTCGGTCGCTGGCGGGATCTGTCGAACCCCGAGGTGGTCGAGCGGGGCAAGCCCAGCAACATCGAGGCCCCGCGGGGCAACAACATCGGATCGCTGTGCCACAACCTGACCCTGGGCCCCGGACAAGAAAAGGAAATCGTCTTTGTCATGGGCGTGACCGACGAGCCGGCGCGCATCCCTGCGCAGGTGGCGCGCTTTCGCGATGCCGAGAATGTGGTCGCAGCGTTCGCGGACCTGCGCAGGGACTGGGACGACTATCTGGGCCGCTTCACCGTCGACACGCCTGATCCGGTCGTCAATGCCATGTTGAACGTGTGGAATCCCATCCAGTGTCGCACCACGCTTTTCTGGTCGCGCTTCGTTTCGGCCTACGAGACGGGAACCGGTCGGGGCATGGGTACGCGCGATTCGGCGCAAGACACCCTGGGCACCGTACACAACGCCGCTGACCGCGCACGGGCCACGCTGACTATGTTGTGGCGTTTGCAGTACAAGGACGGACACACCTGGCACCAGGTGCTGCCGCTCACCGGCGAGGGCGGCCCCGGTCTGGCCGCTGAATTCCCGGCGTGGCCGCAATGGTTCTGCGACGACCACCTTTGGTTGATCCTCGGGGTGTGCGCCTATTTGCGCGAGACCGGGGATCTCGCCTATCTCGACCAGAAGATCGACTACACGGATGGCGGCAGCGACAGCGTGTGGAACCACATGCTGCGGGCTATCGAGTTCACCCTGCAACACCGCGGTCCCCAGGGACTGCCCCGCATCGGCTTTGCTGACTGGGACGACACCATGAACGTGGACCATGGCAGTGGCAAGGCCGAGAGCGTGTGGTGCGGCCAGCAGTTCTGTCGCGCCCTGCTCGATCTGGCCGAGCTGTCCGAGCACATGCGCAAGAGCGAAGAGGCGAAGCGCTTTCGCGCCCTGCATGCCGAGATGGCGGCCATCATCAATCAGGTGGCCTGGGACGGCGACTGGTACGCGCGCGCCTTTGATGACGAAGGCAAGCCCATCGGCGTGAAGAGTGAGACCTTTCACCGGATCGCGCTCAACACGCAAACCTGGGCGGTGATCGGCGAGGCGGCCCCAGCCGAGCGCGCCCAGCACGCGATGGAGCAGGCGCACGAGAAGCTCAACAGCAAGTTCGGACTGGCACTGTTGTGGCCCGCCTACACCGAGGGCGACGAGCGGGTGCGCGGAACTACAACCTATCCACCCGGGGCCAAAGAGAACGGCGGCATCTTCTGTCACGCCAACACCTGGGCCATTGTGGCCGCAGCCAAGCTCGGCATGGCAGAACGGGCCATGCAGTACTATTTGCAGATCACGCCTTTCATGCGACGGGATGTCGACGTCATGAAGGTCGAGCCCTACGTCTATTGCGGCAACGTCACCGGTCCCGAGCACAAACAATACGGCTATGCCCGTAATGCGTGGCTATCCGGTACGGCTTCATGGACCTACGTGGCCGGGACACAGTGGATTCTCGGCATTCGGCCCACCCACGCCGGCTTGATGATTGCTCCGGCCATTCCTGAAAAGTGGAAGGGCTTCAAGGCGACGCGTCTCTATCGAGGCGTGCGCTATTTCATCGAGGTCAAGCGCGCCGGCAAGAACTCGACTGTGCAGTTGACCGTCGACGGCCAAGCCATCGCCGGCAACGTGGTCCCCTTGCCCGCCGCAGGGACCAAAGAGGTCAAGGTCGAGGTGCGGCTGGGATGATGGCTGCGACCCTACCGAGCGAAGCACTCGTAGGTATAGGTTGTCCGGCTGACGACGGGCTGGTCGCAGGAATTCCAGGAGTCGTAGGTCAGCACGTTCCCGCATTGGTCATAGGTGTTGGTGGAGCAAAACTCGTCCGTGCCGACCGAGACGCCCGTCAGGTACTTGGTCCGCTCGGTCAGCTGGTTGCCGGCTGAGTCGTAGGTTCGGATGATTCGATAGCTATCGGCGAGGCTGCCCGCTGCCATCCGATGTTCCTCGACCAAGGGCAATCCAGCGGCGTTGCGGGTGTAGGTCACGACCTCGTCTTGCTTCGCACCACGGACTTCGGACACAAGCAAGCCCGCGGCGTCGTACTGGTAGGTGGTGGTATCGCCCGGCGTGCCGTTGTACTCCCAAGCTTTCGAAATGAGGCGCCAAGCCGAGTCGTACGTGTAGATGGCGACATCTTGCACGGTTCCGCTGCAGCGTCCGCTGAACTCGGTCTTCAGGAGATGCCCGCTCGAATCGTAGGTGTACGCGGTACAGCCGTCGATGCGGCCCGAATAGAAGCTGCGGTCGTTCTCGGTCAGGACGTTTCCCTGCGCATCGTAGGTGTATGACAGCCACCTGCAACTCGTCACCGACCCATCGCTGCCGCAACCGTCACTCTTGACTTCGAGCAGCCAGCCGTGTTCGTCGTAGGAGTAGCGGATGACATACTCCGGAGCGCCATCTCCATTGGAGTCGAGTTCCTCTCGAATCAACCGGTTGTTCGCATCGTAGAAGAAGCTGGTCTTGTTGACCGAGACGGAGTCGCCATAGGTGTAAGTGACCGTGCGGGTGCAAGGTCCGACGAACGCGCACCCTCTCGCTCCTGACTGCCCACCCGTGCTTGCGGTTCCCGCCGACGTAGCTCCGCCGGCGAAAGATCCTCCCGCGCCACCCGTTGCGCTGACACCACCAAGGCCGCCCGCGTCCGTGTCACCGCTTCCAACGGCTCGGCTTCCTCCATTGCCGGTTGCGGGCTCTCCACCAGTGCCAGAAACAGCGCCATCCGTCGCAGTCGCACCGCCAGTGACAACGGCGCCGCCAGCGCCGCCAAGGACAATTCCACTAGTTGCAGTCGCCCCGCCAGTGACGACGGCGCCGCCGACACCGCCAAGCCCAACGCCACCAGTAGCAATCGCACCGCCAGTGACAACGGCGCCGCCAGCGCCGCCAAGAACAACGCCACCAGTAGCAGTCGCACCGCCAGTGACAACGGCGCCGCCAGCGCCGCCAAGTCCAGCGCCACCAGTAGCAATCGCGCCGCCAGTGACAACGGCGCCGCCGACACCGCCAAGTCCGGAGTCGTTCGACTGCAACTTGGCGGCTTGGGTCCTGCAACCAGCAGCGAACACAATCAGTAACACCACCCAATTTCGCATGATTTCCTCGCGTTCTGGTAGGTTCTCGCTGCGTCCGAAGATGAGCACCCGCTCATCGGGTTGGTTCGATTGGCTCCGCAGTGCAGAGTCAGTATTACGGCACAGTATCACGGGTCGGGTTGTCTGAGGATGGAGACGACGGCCAGGGCGGCACGACGGCGCCGCCGGAGACTATGAGTTTCATGCCATCGCCCACGCTCATCTCCAACTCGACGATCTCGTGCTTCGGGATGAGCAAGAGATAGCCGCTGGTGGGGTTGGGCGTGGTGGGAACGAACACCGTCCATAGTTCCCCGCCGACGCTGGCCTGGGCCTCGCCCTGCGCCTTGCTGGTGAGAAATCCAATCGTGTGGACGCCTTTGCGGGGGAATTCCACCAGCACGACCTTGGTGTAGAGGTTTCGGTTTTGCGTGCCGAAGGTGGTGACCATCTGCTTCACGGTGTTGTACACGCCGTTCACGCCTGGGATGGTCTGGATGAAACGCTCGGCCAGTCCGCCGAAGTACCTGCCGAGCACGTAGCGCGACACGTAGCCGAAGACGGTGATCAGCACGACGACGATGGCGGTGGCGAGGATGTTCCAGACGACGCTCAGGCTCGACTGTTCACGCAGCGAACTGGGCAAAAAGAAGAACAGGTAATCGCGGAAGCCGCCGCCGATTACTTTGAACACCAGGAAGAACACCCAGCAGGTCACCAGGAACGGCGCCAGTAGCATGAAGCCGGAAAGAAAGGCGGTGCGCAGTTGGGCGAATCGGAAGGGGTTCGGTGTTTCAGACATCGAGTAGGTACTCTAGCGAAGACAGGGGCGCGAATGAATGAAAAGCACAGTCCAGCTCCCCGGATTCTTGCGCGCCCGCAACACCATGTGCGGGGCAGGAAGAAGGCTGAAGAGGAGGGTCTGCATCGGGTGAGTCTCGCGGCTCTACGGAGGGCAGTCTTCGCCTTTGGTGGGGCCCAGGTCCGCCCATTGGATCGGACCGTCGGGCACGCCGAATCTGGCGGCGGTGGAGCTCTCGATGTCAATGAGTTCGCTCGCGCTTCCCTTGTTCTGAGTGCAGCAGCCGCTGCAATCCGAATCGGCGCACGTGTCGATGACAAGAACCACCATCGTCTTTGACCCGGATTTCAGGCACAGATCGTGGTGTTTCAGAGTGGCGAAGTCGGGAAACACGGAGACGATGTCGTGCGACTGGACCCAGCTTTGCGGCATCGTGGGGCCGCAGCCCGCGAACATGCCCTCGTACAGGCAGCCGCTGTACTTGATGCACTCCTCGCTGCCAGGGGCGGGGTAGGAGGTGAACTCCGTCTTGTTGGCGGTCTTCCAGACCAGGCCCGGGGCTTCACAACGACTGGTGGCCGTGCTGGTGGCGCCCCCGGTGCCGCCCGTGCCGGTGCCGCTGCCGGTTGCTATGTTCGATGCCGTGCCTGTCCCGGTAGCTGATCCAGTACCGGTCGCCGTCCTCGATGCGGTGCCTGTCCCAGTAGCCGAGCCGGCGTCCAATGCCGTGCCCGATGCGCTGCCGGTCGTTGTCGTCAAGGCAGTGCCCGTGCCCGAGCTAGGGATGCTGGCGTCCCTGGCCGCATCAGCCGCAGGCAAGCCATCGGCCGGCCCCGCCTCCGCCGCCTTCGGCGCTGCATCGGAGGCACGTGGCTTGCTACTGCCGCAGCACGGGACCAGTACGAAGATGAGAGCGAAGACCACGCATGGACTTGCCAGGTGCCGTTTCCACATGGGCTTGCTTTCCTTCGCGCTCACAGCCAACAAATAGCATGCGCGTGATCCCTTGCGCGGGCAAGAAGACATGGCCCGAAGAGAGGGTAGACTGCGTCCCATGGTCGGAACAGGTCTTTCACCTCGCTGTTCCGGCAGTCCGATTGGCGGCGCAGAGGCTGCCCTCCGGGACGACGGACGCGGGCAGCCGCGGGTGAGCCAGGATCGTCGCTCGTGATGAACGCACTTTTATGCCTCGCCTTTTTCGCCTCGGGCTGCGCCTCGCTGCTTTTCGAGACGCTGTGGTTCCGGCAGACCGGCCTGTTGCTGGGCAACTCGGTCTGGGCCAGCAGCCTGGTCACGGCCAGCTTCATGGGCGGCCTGGCATTGGGCAGCGCCCTCGCTGCGCGCCTGGGCCGTCGGGTGCAGCGCCCGGTGGCCGCGTACGGTTTCCTGGAGATTGGCGTGGGCTGCTCAGGGCTGGCGATGGTGTTGCTCCTGCCCCTGCTGCCTCCGCTGCTGGCGCCGTTTCTCGGCCGGTTCGTCTTCGCGCCCGGTTCGCTCAACTTCCTGCGCGTCCTGGTCGCACTGGCCTTGTTGCTGGTGCCCGCCACAGCCATGGGAGCGACCCTACCGATCCTGGTGCGGGCGCTGGCCCGGGAACAAGGGCGCTTTGGGACCGCGCTCGGCCAGCTCTACGGCTGGAACGCCCTGGGTGCGGTGATGGGCGCGATCCTCGGCGAGGCCATGCTCATCGAGAGCATCGGCGTGGCGCGCACGGGTTGGGTGGCGGCAGGGCTCGACGCGCTGGCAGCGGTGGCGGCTTTTGCCATCGCCCGGCGCACGACAGAACAGTCGGGTGATGAACCTCTCGCTCGTGAGGGGCTGGGCTGGCCAGCCCGCCGCCTGCTGGCGGCCTCGTTTCTTTGCGGTGCCATCGTGCTTGCACTCGAGGTGGTCTGGTTCCGCTTCCTGCAGCTCTTCGTCCTTGCCAGCAACCTGACCTTTGCTCTGATGCTGGCCGTGGTGCTGCTCGGGATCGGCCTCGGCAGCTTGGCGGCATCGTGGTGGCTGCGGGCCCACCCCAAGGGCATACACGCCTTGTCGGGCCTGAGCCTGCTGGCTGGCGTCGCCATCATTGTCACATACGGCGCGTTTGACCATGCTCTAGGCGACACACCGCGCTTCGTGATCACCGCCGAAATGGAGATCGCGGGGCTTGCGCTACGCCTGATGCTGCCGGTGTGTCTGCTGTCAGGGGCGCTGTTCACGCTAATGGGCGCGGCCCTACGCACGAGCGCGGGCGAGGACTCGCGTGCCGCTGGCTTGCTGACACTCTGGAACACCATCGGCGCCACGGCTGGCGCGCTGGCCGCCGGATTCGTGCTGCTCCCCCGCCTGGGCATGGAGCGGTCTTTGTTCGCGCTCGCGCTCGGCTATGCCGTGGTCGCCCTGCTCTGCGCCTGGCCCCTGCCCGGTGCGGCCCGCCGCACCAGTCGAGTGGCCTTGGCTGCAGCGGCGGCGGTGTACCTGCTGGCGCTGGCGTTCTTTCCGTCTGGTCTCATGGTCCAGCGCTACCTGGCGCGCGCCGCGGCCCCGTGGGAGACCGACGGCAGCCACTTGGTCAGCGTGCGCGAGGGCCTGACCGAGACGATCCTTTGGCTGCGCCGGGATCTGTGGGGCGAGCCGGTCTACCATCGCCTGCTCACCAACGGGATCTCGATGTCTTCCTCGGATGCGTTCAACGCGCGCTACATGAAGCTGTTCGCCTATCTGCCGCAGGTGCTGCGGCCCGATGCGCGCGACGCCCTTCTGATCAGCTACGGCGTGGGCATGACTGCCCAGGCGCTGACCGATTCGCCCACCCTGACCTCGATCGATGTGGTCGACATCTCGCGCGATATCCTGACCACGGGCCGCATCGTCTTTGGCGAGCAGCCCTATCCGCTCGACGATCCGCGCGTGCGCGTCCACGTCGAGGACGGCCGCTTCTTTCTGCTGGCGGCCCCGCGCCAGTACGACATCATCACTGGCGAGCCCCCGCCGCCAAAGAACGCCGGCATCGTCAGTCTGTACACGCGCGAATACTTCGCGCTGATGCGTAGCCGACTGAAAGCGGCGGGCGTCGCCACCTACTGGCTGCCGGTGGTACAGCTTCTGCCCAGCGACGCCTGGGCGATCACGCGCGCTTTCTGCGACGTGTTCGACGACTGCACCCTGTGGACGGGCAGCGGGCTACAGTGGATGTTGATGGGCACACGCGAGCTGCACACGCGCGTTTCCGAGGAAGCATTTGCTCGCTTGTGGAGCGATCCCAAGACTGCCCGCACCCTGGCCACTCTGGCGGTCGAAACTCCCGAGCAGCTGGGCGCTCTCTTCCTGGGCGACGCCCGCGACCTCGCCGAGGTGACGCGCGGGTTTGCGGCGCTCGACGACGATCACCCCTACCGACTGTCGCGCCAGCTCCCGGCGCAGATGGACGCCGAGTTCGCCGGTCTGCTGGATCCGGAGCGCACACGCCAGGCCTTTGCGCACAGTCAATGGATAGCCGAACTGTGGCCGCCGGGATTGCGCGAGCGCACGCAGTCCGCTTTCACTGCACAGATTGCGCTCAACCGGGTCACTGTGCTCAAGGGCAAGCTGCGCCTGGGCGGCCTGCCAGAGTTGAAATGGGTGCTCACCCAGACCACGCTGCGAACCCTGCCGCTGTGGCTGATGTCGAGCGGCGTGGCCGAACAGGAGGTCGCCGCACGCCAGGCAGCAGCGGGCCACAGCGATCCGTTGCTGGACGAGTACCAGGGGATGGCGGCCATGGTCGCGCGCGACTTCCGCGCGGCAGCCACGCGCTTCGCCGAATCCGAACGGCACGGGTCCGACGCGCCCTATCTCCGGCTCTGGCAGGCCCTGGCGCTGTGCCTGGCCGGGACCACAGACGAGGCGATCGAGGTCGTGCGGCGCTCGCGCACGGCCGACGACGCAGCCACCTGGAACTGGATCGCGGGCACCTGCGCTGACAGCGCCGCCCCGAACACCTTCTGACCATTGCAGCAAACACCTGTCGAACCCCTCATGCTCCCGCCCTTCCCGCCAGCACAAGCCAAGCAAGGCATCTCGCGATGAATCCCGCCCTTGTCGCATACATTGCCCTGTGGTTGACCGCATGCGCGTTCGCGGTCGGATTTTGCGTCCGCAACCGTGGCGAGTTCGCTCCCTTTCATGCCGACTACTGGCGATTCCTGCTGATGCCGTGGAAGCTTGTTAGCTTCGGCATCGCTCTGGCTGGAATGCTGTGGCTCGGCCCGCGATCAGGTGATCCGACCTGGGACTGGTTCGATGCATCGTTCATGTCGGCACTCACATATTTGGGCGCACCATGGGCGCTCGGCGTTCTGTGGCGAACGGCACGGCACCGGCTCGCCTTGTGGCAAGCATACGTTGCGGGCTGTCTGTGGATGTTCTCCGCAAGCTGGTCATATGACATCTACATCCTGCTGCGGGACGGCCGCTACCCACCTTCGTGGCTGGCGAACATGCTCGTGTCGTCCATCCTCTATCTGCTGGCCGGCCTGCTGTGGAACGTCGAGTCGCTGCAAACCCGAGGCATGACTCTCGCCTTCCTGCACGAGGGCTGGCTGCGGCCCAGAAAAGGCTCGCTGCGGGCGCTTCTGTTCGCTGTGCCGATCATGGCGCTGGTCGCATTGCTGATGCTCATCTTCTTTTTGCACGCAAGGTAGAGAAAAGGTAGAAACAGCGCACCATAATCAAAAAAACGGACCCAAACACAATCCAGGCGCCACTGCCAAGGTCAACAAGGGGGTCGTTTGCCATGACAATGCGCGGAGAAGATTATCTTAATGCTCACCTGGCGCTGTTTGGGCGAGGAAACCTGGCGAGGGCAGGCCTGATGGCTGTCCTCGGCGGCGTCCTGATGCTGGCCGAGGTGGGATGCAGCTCGAATTCGACTTCCGGCAACCGGGATGGCGGCGGTCACGGCGGAACGGCTGCCGCAGGTTCCAGCGCGATCACTGGCCCGGCCACGACCGCTTCGGGTGGTCAAACCGGGACCTCTGCCACTGGTCAGACCGGGACAGGTGGATCGCTGGCCCCGGGAGGGGGCACCGCCAGCGCCGGCGGTATCGGGCTCAGCGGAGGCAGCCCCAGCACTTCCACCGCGATGGGCGGCGGCCCGGTCGGTGGCACATCGGCTGGGGGCAGTCGGGCGACAGGCGGAACTACAGTCAGCGGCGGGGCGACGGTCAGCGGCGGGACCACGGGTGCGTCTTCCACGACGACCATTGTGGCCGGTACTTCCGGGGGAAACGGCGGCTCGGTGGCAGGCGGCTCTGCAACTGCCGGCTCCGCAACGGGCGGTTCTGCAGGTGCTGGTTCCACGGGAACCGTTCCCCCAGGCAACCCGGACGCTGGCTTAGATGCGGCAATCGTACTCGATTCGGGCCCAGTTGCTGATGCTGCCGGGGATGGGGGTGCCAATGCAGATGCCGACGCAGGAGGAGAAGGGGACAGCGGCCACATTCTGTCCTGTGAGGAAATACTGCTCGACAACCCTGGCCCGCCGGACAACTACCCAGTTCTCTACCAGGTAGCGGCCAGTACGCCCGACCCGTTGGCGGCCGAAAAGGCGCAGCTGATTTCCACCCCGCTTGCCGGCGGCCCATTCAACGACAACAACACGCTGCCGGCTGTCGAGCCTTTTCTTTCCAAGTGGGAGACGCTTTACGGGTACCAGGGGATCCAAACGACTGCCGGTCCAGTATCCTGCGGTGTGGGTCCGTTGTGCATCGTTAGATTCACCCAGAACTACTGCGGCCTATCCATCTACTCCTCTGAGGCAGCATCCAGAGGCACCTGGCGGATGGACTTCTACTCGCAAACCGGCAAGGTGCTGCAAGTCATTTCGGGGCTGGTGCACATGATACCCATGCCCCGCAACGTCTTGGTGACCCAGACGCAGATCATCAGTGCCATCGCCGGGAAGAAGTTTACTTATGACTGCGGGGCTCCGACCGGATCGTATACCGTCGAAATATCCGACCAGGACCAGTTCAGCATCCCGGGCCCGGGCATCTACGTGCAAACCTCCCCGACGGTCCCTTCGGCTTTGGAGTACAGACTGGCCATTCCGGTCAAAGTAACAGCCAAAGGGGATTCATGGACCGTCTATGTGGACGCCATTGACGGTAGTTACATCGCAGGAGTTGCCAACTTCATCTGTTCTTAGTGCGTTCCCCTGGAGCTGCGCTGCGGTCTATACTGACCGCTCCCGTAGAGGCAGCCTAGCCATGAAAGACCTTCGATCGGCAACCGGCGTGGTGTTGGCGATTGCTCTTACGCTTTGCGGTTGCGCAAGGACTCCCATGAATGGCGGGAGTGCGGACTCCGGTTTTCGCGGGGCCGACGCGAGCGGAGCGGACAGCGGAGCGAGCCGGGTAGACACCGGGCTCGCGGATGAGGTTTCTGTCGAAGCTGGCATTCGGGACAGTGCGCTGGATCTGACGGCAATGCCCGCTTCCGACTCATTCGCCGGGGAGCGTCCCGTTCCCTTCGACACTGCAGCCGATACACGAACAGGCAGACCAGATAGCGGGGCAGTCGCGAATCCAGTCGACACCGCAGCCGAGACACGCAGACCGGACAGCGGGGCAGATACAGCGACTCCGGTCGACGTCGGCGGCGCGGGGTGCATGGCTGGCCTGCACAACGGCGGGGACGGGACCTGCGTGGCAAACGGAACCTGCGTAACCGGCTACCGTGTCAATGGCACCGGGACCTGCGTGGCGGTTCCCAAGATTGTCAGCGCAGGTGGCTACCACTCATGCGCCCTGCTGTCTGACGGGACCGTGGTTTGCTGGGGCCGCGACGACATGGGCCAAGCTGCGCCGCCTGCCGGCCGCCTGGCTTCGCTCAGCGCGGGCTTTGCCCACAATTGCGGCCTCGATAGCAAAGGGATTGTCGTTTGCTGGGGTGACAACGGCCACGGTCAGGCCACGCCGCCTGGGGGGAGTTTCGCCGCAGTCAGCGCGGGTGGGTCCTGCACCTGCGGGTTGAGGACGGACGGCACTGTCGCCTGCTGGGGGGTTGGCATCACCAACCCGGGCATTGACCCCGACTACGGCCAGGCCATTCCGCCCGCGGGCAGTTTCGTTTCGCTTAGCACGGGTGGTTACCACAGCTGCGTGCTGAAGAGCGACGGCAGCGTCGTCTGCTGGGGGGCTGGCACCAGCAACCCCGACACCCGACCACACTACGGCCAAGCCATTCCGCCCGAGGGCAGCTTCGCCTCGGTCAGCGCGGGCTACTACCACACCTGCGGCCTGAGGACCGACGGCACGGTCGTCTGCTGGGGCGGCGGCACCAGCAACACGGATATCTGGCCACACTTCGGCCAGGCCGCGCCGCCTGCGGGCAAGTTTGTCTCGGTTGTCGCGGGTGGATTCCACACCTGCGGTTTGAAGGCCGACGGCAGCGTCGTCTGCTGGGGCAGCAACACTGGTGGCTTTGCGGACTACGGGCAGTCCAGGCCACCTGCCGTCGGCTTCGTTTCGCTCAGCGCGGGCGAGGCCCACACCTGCGGCATCAAGAGTGCCGACGGGACCATCGCCTGCTGGGGCTGGAACAGCTACGGCCAATCCACGGTGCCTGCGATGTAGGCTGTGACAAAGACTATCGAGGGGGGTAGGTCGAGACCCTGCTCACAGCATCTGGGTAAGGCGTCCTATGGGCACCGCGATACGCGGTTTCGTTCATCGCATTCCAGGTGCCGTCACCAGAGATCGGCCTTGTAGAAACCGTGCCCCAGCAGCGTCAGCGTCAGCGCGACCAGCAGTTGCCCGGAGGCGAGCCAGGCAATCACCCGCCACCGGCTGCGGCCTGTCAGCGCCGTGCCCACCATCAACGTGAGAGCCAGCCAGACCTCGAGGCTGTTGACCGCGGCGGAATGTGACAAAGCGGTCGCCCACGCCAACGACGACCGACGCGGATCAGTCGCCCGGCTCGATGCCGGCGCGCTTGAGCTTGTCGAATAGAGTGGTGCGGCTGAGGCCCAGCAGCTCGGCGGCGCGTGTCTTGTTCCCGTTCGCGGCGCGCATGGCCCGTTCGATGAGCACGACTTCGATGCGAGCGAGCGTGGCCGGAAGGTCGATGCCCTCGGCCGGCGAATCCGACGTGACCGTGGCAGCCAGATCGGCTGCAGGGGTGCGCAGGTTGCGCGGAAGATCCTCGACGCCCACCACGTCGCTGCGATTCAGGATCACCAGGCGTTCCACCAGGTTTTCCAGTTCGCGCACGTTGCCGGGCCAATCGTAGAGCTGCAACGCGACCAGGGCCGCCTCCGAGATGGCAACGTTTCTTTTCGTGCGCCGATTGGCCGACGCCAGAAAGTGCTGGCACAGGGACGGCACATCCTCGGCGCGCTCGCGCAGGGCGGGCAGGGTGATGGGAACCACGTTGAGCCGGAAGAAGAGATCGCTGCGGAACTTCCCCTCCTTTGCCAGCGCCTGCAGATCGCTGTTGGACGCCGCCACGACGCGCGTGTCGACCTGCCGGGTTTTGGACTCGCCCACCGGGGTGATGATTCGATCCTGCAGCACCCGCAACAACTTGACCTGCAGGCCGAGGGCCAGCTCGCTGATCTCGTCGAGGAAGAGCGTGCCACCGTCGGCTTCCAGGAACTTGCCCGCGCGCACGTCTGTCGCTCCGGTGAACGCGCCCTTGGCATGGCCGAACAGTTCGCTCTCCACCAGCCCTTCCGGGATGGCGCCGCAGTTGACCGCCACGAAGGCATTTCCCAATCGCGGCGAAAAGGCGTGAATCAGGCGGGCCACCACTTCTTTGCCGGTTCCGCTCTCGCCGAGCAGAAGCACGGTGGCGTCCGTGCCCGCAACCTGCGTGATCATCTCCACCACGCCACGCAGGGCGGCCGAATCGCCGATCAGCGCGGCCTGGGGCTGGTCGGTCTCCGCGGGCCGGTGCGCGGCAGCTTTGGGCCCTGGCCGGCCCCGGGCCAGGGCCGTCTCCAGCACTGATTTCAGCTCCTCGGCACGGAACGGCTTGACCAGGAAATTGAACGCTCCCGAGCGCATGGCCTCCACGCAATCGGAAACCTTGGTGCTGGCGGTCAGGATCACCACCGGCGTGCGCAAAGACGGCTCCTGCGCCTTGCGCAGGACCGCAAATCCATCCGCGCGCGGCATGCGCAGGTCGCTGACCACCAAGTCAAAGCCGCCGCCGTCCAGCGCCTTCACCGCCTCGGCGCCGTCGACCGCCTCGGTCACGTTGTGGCCCATGTGCTCGACTGTTCGGCGTACCGCGTGCCGCACCTCTGACTCGTCGTCAACGATCAGAACTCGCGCCATGGCGTCGAGTGTATCACGAAGTACGATATTCACTTTGGCCGAGGTCCCCGCCAATTCACCAGTGCATGCGCGGAGCCAGAGGGAAAGTGGCGACTGGCCGCGCGCTGGCCGCGAGCTCGTCGATTCTCCGACGGCGGCGGTGGCGGGCGGCATGTCGGGCCGCCGTCGAGGGCGCGCCATTGCCAGGCAGGCACACGGCTTTCGCGCTGGTCCCGGCCTTGCGTATGGAACCAATCATGGATTCTGTTTCGCACAGGACGGCTACCTTCACGAGCGCCGGGCACTCAGCCCGCTGTGCCATCGCGGCGGCCGTCCTGACGCTCGCGTTCTTCGTGGCGGCACAGAGCACGGCGCAGACCACTTCGCAGGGACAGACGGTCGGTTCCACGAACATCACGCTGATGGGGACCATCACCGTGAATCTCGACGATTTGATGGCCAACGGGGATTCCATTGACCACCAGATCGCGGTCTGGATTCCCGGCACCGCGCTCTCTGGATCGTTCTCCAGCGTCGTGACCTACACGGTGACCTGACTATGACTTCGCTGGTAACAAATTGCCGCTTCTCCCGCCGCGCACTCGGAGGAGAACCATGAAAGTCCTCATCGCCGAGGACGACACCGACCTCCGGCAGTCCCTCGAGAAGTGGTTCACCAGCTGGGGGCACGACGTGGTGGTCGCGGGCAGTGCGGCCGAGGCCGTTGCGGTGCTCAACAGCCGGAACGAACCCGAGCTGGCCCTGCTCGACTGCGAGATGCCCGGCTTCGACACCCTGGGTGCTGTCCGTCAACTGAGCAGGCGACCGGACCTGGTCGCAACCTACCTGCTCGTGTTCACGGCAAGCAAACAGAAGCCGCTCACGGTTCAGCTGCTGCGAGCTGGCGGTGGCGACTGCCTGCGCGAGCGATTCGACGGTCGCGATTTCGGGCTGCGCCTGGAGATCGGCAAGGCTTCTATCGAGCTGCACCGCCAGCGCTGGTGCCCGGAGAGTGCCTGTGTTGCCCAGGACGAACGTGCCAACTGATGACGAGGTTGCCCATGAATCGAACCGTGAAGCCCCTGCCGTCCCAACCGTCCTCATCGTGGACGACGCCCGGCTGAACGTCGAGATCCTGAACCAGATCCTTTCGGGCGAGTACCGGACCGTGCGCGCCTACGACGGCCGACAGGCCCTGGAACTGGCGATGGCGTACCAACCGGACATCATCTTGCTCGACGTGGTCATGCCGAAACTGGACGGTTACCAGGTCTGCAGCATCCTCAAGTCCGACGCGCGTACTCGCGACATTCCGGTCATCTTCGTCACCGGCATGGACGATGATGATGCCGACCAGAAGGCATTCGCTGCGGGCGGAGCAGGCTACCTCACCAAGCCCTTCCGTCCGGAAATGGTGCTGAGCCAGGTGCACATTCACCTGGAACTGCAGCGCGCGAAAGACCTGCTTGCGACCTACCGCGACCAGCACGCGGCGCCCGAGTCACCTGCCGACCGTCTTCGCTGCGCCTAGCTCTACCCGGGGGTACGGCTGTGCGCGTGGGCTGTCACGTAGG
>PMZX01000190.1 GCA_003170035.1 Myxococcales bacterium
AATTTGGGGACAGGCCCTAGTTCGGCGGACAAGGAGCTGTCAGCATGGTTCAAGTACGAGTTGTCATGTTTTTGCTTGTCGCTTCGTGCGCAGGCACGGGTAGTCATCAGGAGGTTGCGCTTGCTCCGAATGCTTCCGAAGATCGTCCAGTTCGCTTTACCGGATCTGAACCCGGCGAGGTTTTGGCCAAATGGCGGGCTCTGGTCGCACCTCATGTAGAGCAGGCTCGGTCCACCTACCCGGAAGCGAAGCGCCGCTATCTGGCAGGTCTTCCTCCACGACATACCTTCTTCGTTACGACGCTTCTCCGCGACGGACACGGCCATTTCGAAAATGTCTTTGTTGTGGTGCACCGGATCGCGGGCCAGGAAGTCACGGGACGAATCGCCAATCCTGTGAATGTCGTCCAGGGCTATCGCAACGGACAATTGCTGTCGTTTGCAGAAGCCGACGTGATCGACTGGATGATCTCCAACCCCGATGGCTCCGAGGAAGGGAACTTCGTCGGGAAGTTCTTAGATACACTTCCCCGGAAGAACTGATTCATGCCTCTGGCTCATGAAGGCGCGATCGTCGAAGTCAGAACGGAACACCCATAAAGCCGTTGCAGACTGTCAATCCCGCCGCAGGGACATCGGTGTAGAATAGAGGGGCCGGCTCCGCGGCGGGCTTGCAGCTGAACGGCAAGGCGTTCGCCAGCCGCAACCGTCTCGGGCGCTAGTTTACGTAGGATGCGTTCTCGGACATCTTGAGGGGCGAGGCGAAGATGACAAGAAGGGCACTCGGACTTCCTGCCCACTCGTGTACCGGAGATGCGAGACCTTTGCCTACACCTGCGAGGCGTGCGCGCGCGTATACTTGAAGGTGCTCTGGGGATCCGTGACCGACAAGGCGTGGCCGGGGGCAATCCTTCAGGCGCAAGGACGAAGCGGCATGAAGACCGGCAACCGAGAAAACTTACAACCAGCTCTATCGACGAGCGGTGAGTGGCGCATCTTGTTTGCGGTTGCCGTCGCTGTGGCAGCCTGTGGTGGAAAGGGTGGGCTGCGTTTCAGTGGCGACAGCTCCCAGGACGGAGTTGGGGTATTGAGTGGTGGTGCTGGTGGTGAAACAGGGGACGGACCCGGTGGCTCAGGCGGCGGCCGCACGGAAGAGACGGGCGGCGTCACGACCACAGGGGGAATGACGACTGCCAGCGGTGGCGTGACATCCCAAGGTGGCGGCGCGGGTACGGATCAAGATGGGGGAGCAAACGACAGCGCGCCCGTGGAATCGATTGACTCCTCGGGCGACGAATCAGTCGTCGGGATCGACGCAGGCACTGGCTGTCCTCCCCCTCCGATTGTTTACACCAGATACCCGAGTCAGCTTCTGACTGATCCCGCGACTGGCTGTGTTCTCTCCATCTTCTACATCAACACCGACGCGGGCGTGAACTGCCCACCGTTGAACCTCCCCCCCACACTATGCTTCTCTTCCCTCTTGCCCGTGACTGATCCAGAAACCGGGTGCGCCACCGGCTTCCGTTGCGCCTTTCCATCTGACTGTGCCCTGGGTGCTGCCTGCCCTACAACCGATGCTGGAGTTGCCTGTCCGCCTGTGACCTTTCCGAGCCAATTCTGCGTTTTGCTTCTTACCGTAGTCGACCCCACCACGGGCTGTGTCGGCGGCTTCACGTGCAAGGGAATTCCGCCCTTGTAGCGCGGTCGCGTGCTCGACGGGACGAGAACCTTCGGATGGGGGGCGCTAGTTGACGTAGGATGCGCCATCGGACGTCTCGAGAGGCGCGGCGACGATGGTGAGGAGGGCACTTGATGGTCCCAGGCGCTGTCGAACCAGCCGACTGGCAATCCCGCCGCAGGGACATCGTGTAGAATCGAGGCGCCGACTCGGCGGCGGGCTTGCAGCTGAACGGCAAAGCGTTAGGCGGACCCGAAGTTCAGCTTGCGTGTATGCACAGTAATGCATACACTCCCCATGTGTCCCATCAGTGGGATCCGGCCAAGGCTCGGGGGAATCGGGCCAAACACGGCATCAGCTTCGCCGATGCGGTCGGTGTGTTCGAAGATCCGCGTGCTGTCACCCTCGACGACCCGCATCCCGATGAAGACCGCTACGTCACCATCGGGCTCGACTTTCTCGGGCGGGTACTTGTCGTCTCCTGGACCTGGCGCGATGAGCAGGTTCGGCTGATTTCGGCAAGACGAGCTACGCGGAAGGAATCACGCGATTACGAGGAGGAGTAACCATGCGCAAGGAGTACGATTTCAAGAAAGGGAAGCGAGGTCCGGTCCTGCCGCTTTCTGCCGGAAAGACACGCATCACGATTCGGCTCGATGACGACATCCTGGAATGGTTCCGGAATCAGGCGGATGCCGCTGGCGGCGGAAACTACCAGAGCATGATCAACGAGGCCCTGCGAACCATTGCGACCGAGGGACCGGCAAAGATTGAAACCGTCGTCCGTCGGGTCGTGCGTGAGGAACTGAAACGTGCTGGTGATCCTGGACGAGCCAAGCGCGCGAAGGCCGCATAACATGCCGCTAAAGCTGTCGGTCGGCCGAGGACGGCCCCCCGCCGCTGAACGCCAAGCCGTTGGACGGACCTAACATGCAGAGCATCTCTGATTCGGACTTCTTGGCATGGGCTGCCGAGGCGGGCTTGGTGCCTGACCCCAGGTACCCGCGGTCACGGCCCCAACTTGTGTTCACGAACTGTCCCGATGGTTGTGGTGTCTGGGATACTCCTCGCGTACCAGGAGAGCTGACGAAGTTTGTAAACACGGTCATCAGCCTCGTCGGGGAAGGGCCTCTGCGGATTCGTCTGCGCGGGGGAGGGGTGCTCGGGTTTACCGTTGCTGAAATGGAAGCAGAGCGAGGACTAGAGCGATCGCTTCGTGCAGCAGCTGTCGCAGCCGGCATCCCCGCAGACACGCGGGGTGCGCTCGAATTCGACCGGACCGAGCGCCACACTTTGCTCGACCTTGTAATTGCGTTCCTCTCGTTTGGCTATTGCGTTGGGACCGACCTCGAAATCGTTGATTCTGATCGTGGGGTCTGTTTGATGCTTAGCCATCACCAAGAGTTGATCGGGCAGTTTGCCAGCCGCGATCGCCAATCGGCGTTTGACAAGGCAATGACTGCCGCCGGCTATGGTGACCAAGTGGAAGAGAAGGATGAGCACCAGAAGATCTCGTAGGAGCCGGCCGTCCATAAGGCCGTTGCAGCACTCGTACGCAGTCGCCTTCGGCGCCCGCTGCTGAACGGCAAGGCGTTGACAGACCTAGGAACTCAGGTGAATTCAGCCAGAGATATAGGCCGCGCAGCCGCCCTGGCGGCAGTCGCCGTATGGCTGGCCTTGCAGCCGATGAGCGCCGCCAGGGGGCCAGTTGACAAAATCTCAACATTGCGGACACTCTGAAATGTACCGTGGGCGACCCGAAAAGCGCGCTCAAGACGACTACGCACCTGCGCGCAGGTTCGCCAGCAAAAGGGGAAGAGAACGATGAAAACCAAGCTCAGCATGATTTGGGGGGGCTGTCTTACGATGCTGTTGGCGGGTTGCGGAAGCGGCAGCGGTGGAGCGCCGGCAAGTTCGGGCGGCGGTGGCTCCGCAGCGGGGGCCGGCGGCGCAGGCGGGGCTTCTGGACCAGCCGGGGCCGACGGCCGCGACTCCGCTGCCCCTGACGGCACCATCAACGCGTGTTCGGGAGCGACGGTCGACGCAGCCGCCACGGCCACCATCCTCGACCCGACCGGGATCTACGGCGGCAAGACCTACGGGCAATGGGGCGACGCATATTTCAAGTGGCTCTTTGAACTGCCCGGCCCCGACTTTCCGTTTGCCGACTCNNTGGCGTGCACGAACGCAGGGCGCGTCACACGCACCTGCACCATTCCTGCAGGCAGAATGATCTTTCTCCCACTGGCTGATTGGTACGGGGACAACGGTGGCATCGCCGTCGGAGGCCAGCTTACCGACGAGCAATGGCAGCACGAGCTCTCGGCGGCCGCCGCATCGGTGACCGCGGTCGCGCTCGAAATCGACGGGAAGTGCTACGGCTCGACCAAGTCGGATTTCGCTCCGTACCTCACCACATGGTCCCAGTATTCGTACGCGGTTCCGAACACTCCCAGTAACTTCTACGCGACATTCAATAACTCGACGTTCACGGGGCCGGTCCCCTCTGCGTTTGCCGGGGGCTACTGGATTCTCCTCGCACCCCTCTCTGTCGGTTCGCACACGATCCACTTCACAAGCCTACGTCCCGCGATTTCGGAAGACGTGACGTATAATCTCACGGTGCAGTGAGGCCCACTACCATCGACGGTCCTGGGCTGTGGGCTTGATCAGTCGAGGCCCCTATGCCGATCAAGGCGTCCGCCCGAGGCTACTTCCAAGAGGAAGTTCCTGCAGAGGGAGCCACCATCGATTGGGCTCTGTCGGTGAGTCGCACCGAGGACGACGATTGAAAAGAGCGTTTCGCCTAGTTCGCGGTTTGGCAATTCGCTCATGCACAAACCTAGGGCGACTTAGTGAGCCGCCGCCGGCTTGGCCAGGTTCGCGGGCCCAATCTTGAACCCGACCGCGGTCTGGAAAGGCATCGACGTCGGGCAGGTGATGGTGAGGCCGGTCGCGGTCTGGGTGAAGGCGAGGGTGGCGGTGCTGCCCAGCAGAGACACGGACTGGATCGGGCCGGCGAGCGCGGTCTGGTTGCTGCCCAGGGAAGTGATTGTGATCTTGGCGCCAGCCGCAGGTACCTTCAGGCAGTAGGCGTAGAGGAAACCATCCTGCCCGACGGTGAAACGGAAGTCCGCGGTATCGAAGGTGGCGCTGGCCTGGGTGCTGCTCAGCTTGCCGGTTGGCTGCGTGTGCGTCCCCTCGCCGTACTTTATCCAGGCGTGGCTGCCGTAGATACCAGCACTGTTGATGTTCATCCAATTGCCGATCGCCTGTAGCTGGCTGACGCTTGCGGGATCCAGCGACCCGTCGGGCCGAAGCGAGATGCAGATGGCGGCGGCCCCGTCGCGCGAGACGCATTCCAACAGGTAGCGGATCACCATGCCGGGGTCGTAGCTGAATCCGGTGTCGTAGAACCAATCGCCCACGGGGACTTCGCCAATCCATGGCTGGTCGGTTTTCACGGCGGCGGGGTAGTTGTTCTCGAAGGTGGTGACGATGCCCTTGTTNNGTAGTGCGCGAGCACGCGCTGAATCCCGTCGGCCTTGTAGCCGGTGCCGCTCTTCAGTCCCGAGAACGGCTGGGTCGAGTCGCCGTCGGTGAAGATGAAATCGGGATCGTAGTTCTCGATCACATCCATGATGCGCAGGGCCCACCAGGTCACGTACCAGTGGGCGTATTCCAGGTGATTGCCGAAGATGCCCTGGGGAATCGTGGTGTTCATACTGTCGATGCCGTTGTAGACGCCGATGTATTCGCGCAGGTTGATCCCGTACAGCATGCGGGGGTCGAGGCCTTCCCACCACTGGCCCACGCCACTGGCCAGGGAAATCTGCGCGCCATCGTAGGGCACGCCCAGCTTGCCCTGAGCGTTGGTGACATCGGCGCGAAAGGCGCTCTGGTACCACCACCAGCTGTATTCGTGATGGAAGGTGACACCGTAGCGCATGCCCTGGGCGCGAACCGCGCTCTTCCATTCGCCCAGCAGATCGCGATGCGGGCTGAGCGTGACGGAGTTCCACGTCTGGTAGCGGGAGTTCCAGTTGTCGTACTCGTCATGGTGCACGCCTTGAACCAGAAGGAACCGGGCGCCGGCGTCGTGATAGGTCTTGGTCAGCGCCGCCGGATCCAAGGCGGCGGGATTCCAGGTGTGAAGTATGTCTTTGTAGCCGGCCACCGACGGATGCCCGAAGTCACGAATGTGATTGGCGTAGGCGGGGGCGCCCCAGGTGGTGTTTTCTATGTACATCTTTCGCGCGTACCAGTCGCCGCTTTGCCCGGCCGCTTGCGGACCGAAGTGCACCCAGATGCCGAACTTGGCTTGGCGTAACCAGGCAATGTCGCTGGTGGGGTAGTTGGCCGCGAGCGAGTCCCAGGTCGGCTGGAACGGTCCGCCCTCGATAGGGAAATCCATCTTCACCTCGGCGAAGGTGGCCGGATCGCCGAGCGGGACAGAGCCGAGCGCCTTGGGAGCCGGGATGGTGGGAATGGGAGGAAGCACGGGCAGAGCGAACCCCGCACCCCCTGCACCGCCGGACGCCGACGTGCCCCCCGTGGCTGAAGTGCCGCCGGTCGCGCCGCCACGTGCGCCGGTTCCCGCAATGCCGCCGCTTGCCGTGGTACCGCCAGTTCCCGTCGTGCCACCACTTCTTGCCGTACCGCCGGTTGCCGTGGTGCCGCCGGCTCCCGTCGCACCACCATTCCTTGTCGTGCCTCCGCTGGTTGCGCCACCGCTTGTCGTTGCTCCGCCGATTCCCGGCGTGCCACCGCTTGCCGTGGTACCGCCGCTTGCCGGCGTGCCACCGCTTGCCGTCGTACCGCCTGCTGCTCCACCGCCTTCAGTGGTACCACCGATCGGTTTGGGGCCATCCATGGCCGCCGCATCCCCGGTGCTCGAGACCCGGCCTCCGGTTCCTTGCACACCGCCGCCGCCGCCACAACCGAGGGTCGCTACCGCCAGTGCGAGCGGCAGGGTAAACCAACCGAGGCTCCATGGCAGGAAGACGTGGCTTGTTGATACATCTTCCATCACCCAGGCATGGTACCACCGCTGCACGAACGCAGTATCCCCAATGACGGACGCTGGGGGCCGACTCCGATTCGACCATACGCGGCAGCCACCCCATCACATTTCGGTCCATCAACGCGACGGAACAGGCCCACCGCCCATCACGTCAGATGGGGGGCTGATCGACCCTGGAAAGAGTTAGGACAGTGTTGGACACCGCCTTGACAAGATATGTGTTACGATTTCATCAGTCACGGGTATTCGGCCCGCCACGGGATAGCTACGAGGCGCTAAGGAAGCGTATTCGCGACGACGTACGAATTGGCACCATGGAGGATTCGATGCAAAACAAGACTCGGAAAGCGATATACGCTCCAGCACGAGGCTGCTTGTTTCTGTTCCTTGCCGGAACCGTCGCCCTGTTTCAGGGCTGCAGCTCGTCCAGTGGTTCGGGTTCGGCTGCCGGGGCGTCAGGTTCGGGCGGCGCCACGCTCCCGGGCGGCGCTGTGAGTGGTGGCTCGCCTGCTGCGACCGGTGGCAATTCGACGCCAAGCGGTGGCATCTCGCAGGTTGGTGGCGTGGCAACGTCAGGCGGTACCGTCCCATCTGGCGGTGTTGCCAGCAGCGCCGGCGCTGCCAGCAACGGCGGGGTCACCAGTATGGGTGGTACCGCGGGTATGGGCGGCGTTAGCAGTTCGAGGACCGGGGGCGCGGCTGGCGCTTCCAGCACAGGCGGCACCCCAGGCACCGGCGGCGTAGCGGGCACGACAGGCGCTGGCGGCGCCACCAACACAGGCGGCTCCGGAGGCACGGCCGGCACTGGCGGCGCCACCAGGACAGGCGGCTCTGTTGGCACGGGCGGTGCTGGCGGTTCGGCAACCGGAGGCACGACCGGCGCTGGCGGCGCCACCAAGACAGGCGGCTCTGTTGGCACGGGCGGTGCTGGCGGTTCGGCAACCGGAGGCACGGCCGGCGCTTCCAGCACCGGCGGCTCCGCGGGCACAGGCGGTAGCAAGGACGCGAGCCCGCCTGCGGGAGACGCGGGCGTCGGGTGGGACACTGTCCCCACGATCCTGGCCCGAATTGTCCCACCGACATTCCCGAACCTCGATTGCGACGTGACCAAGTACGGAGGCGTAGGCGACGGGACCACTGACAACACGGCAGCATTCAGCAAGGCCATTGCCGACTGTTCCAGTAAAGGTGGCGGCCGGGTCGTCGTGCCGGCAGGCACGTTCTTTACCGGACCGATCGATGTGGTGAGCAACATCAATTTGTACGTAGCCACGGGCGCGACGATCAAGTTCTCGACCGACGCGACCAAGTACCTTCCCGTCGTCGAAGGCTCCTGGGAAAGCAGCCTCCTATATAATTACCATCCGCTCATTTTTGCCCACGATGCGACCAACGTTGCGATCACCGGCGGCGGGACCATCGATGGAAACGCGACCAGCAGCGATTGGTACGCATGGGCTGGGAAGCAGAATGCAGACCAAACCAATTTGCGCACCCAGAACGCCAACGGCGTGGCCATCGAGCAGAGAATCTACGGGACAGGCCACTATTTGAGGCCGAGTCTCATTCAATTCATGAACTGCACCAACGTCTTGTTCGACGGGTTCACGGCAAAGAACTCGCCCTTTTGGACGGTTCACGCGGTGCTCAGCACGAACGTCACCGCGACTAACCTTACCATCACGGGCAGTGCGGGCAATACCGATGGATTCGACCCCGAGTCGTGCACGGACGTTCTCGTCAAGAACTGCACCATCCAGACGGGAGACGATCCCATCGCGATCAAGGCGGGTCGCGATCGGGACGGGTGGACCTATTACAAGCCGAGCCAAAACATCGTGATTCAGAATTCCAACCTCATAGCGAAGGTGGGCTTGGCCATGGGAAGCGAGATGTCTGCCGGCATCCGTAACGTCTACGTGGAGGATACCACTTTCTCGAATACAGCCGGAGCTCTGCAATATGTGCTCTTCATTAAAGCGGCCGTCACCCGTGGCGGTTTCATCCAGGACATCTACGCCAGACGGCTGACCGTCGCAACGGTGAGCAATTTTCTCTATATGACGGGCCACTACGTCAGCGGGGCCGTGATCGGGCCCACGAAGTACGCGACTTTCAGCAACATCAATGTCGACACGGCGACCGTGACTCGCACGACCAGCAGCGCCTTCTTGGTGGCAGGCGCCGACGCCACCGCGTTGGCGACCGGGATCAACCTCAGCAACATCACGGTAACGACGTCGGCCACTCCCGTGCTCTCGTCGGCCTCGGGGCACTACACCGGGCTGATCGTGTCGAACGTGATGGTGAACGGGGCGGCCTTCAGCCCTCCCTCGTCGGCGCCGTAATGCACCAGCCTGTGCCAAGGCGTTCCAGCGTCGATAGGTGAGCGCCCAACTGCTGCTCAGAACATTTCGGGGACTTTTGCACTCAACCAGAAGACGGCAAGAGCGCGTGCCAAACATTTAGGAAGGGCAGGTGGAGGATGGAAGCAGCCCGTTTCGGACAGCCGATGTTCATTGCCATGCTCGGGCTCGTGCTGGCCTGCTCGGGAGGCCCGAGCAGCAAAGGGGGATCTTCTGGGGGTAGTTCACCTCCCGCGGGAGGAAGCGCTGGCGGCGGTGCTTCCGGATCGGGTGGGACCGTGGAGAGCGGAGGTGCAACAAATACTGGCGGTTCTTCGGCGCCAGGGGGCGCGTCGAGNNCTTCGGCGACCGGCGGCAGGCCGAGCGGGGGAGGGGCAGGAAATACTGGCGGCACTTCGGCGCCAGGCGGTGCGTCGAGCAGCGGTGGCGTAAGAAACACTGGCGGCTCTCCGATGACGGGTGGCGTGCCGAGCACCGGCGGCGTCATCCTGACTGGTGGCTCAGGTGGTGTTGGCGGTTCTGCGGCAAGCGGGGGCTCGGCAAGTGGTGGGTCACGAGCATCAGGTGGAACTCTAGCGGGAGGCAGCACGGTGGGTGGTGCGTCGTCAGGGGGTCGGACCTCCACAGGCGGCATCTCGACTGCCACCGGAGGATCAACGGGACAGTCATCGGGTGGGAATGCGCCCCTGGCTCCAACGGATCTCAACATTGCCGACCGCGCAGCGCCACTGAATGTGGAAGGAACTCCGCTGTTCGGCTGGGTGCCGAACGACCCGGATGGGAATGAGATTCAGTCCTCCTATCAAATACAGGTGACACGGGTGAGTGATGGCGTGCTGATTTGGGACAGCGGCAAGATCGCATCCAGTGCCGAATCCTTTGTCCCCTACTCGGGACCTGCGCTTGCCGCGGCCACTAGCTACACCTGGACCGTTCGCACGTGGGATCGGACCGGCCAGCCCTCTCCCTGGGCGGCGGCTGCGGGTTTTGACACGGGCCTTGGCGATACGGACTGGAAAGCCAGTTGGATTCGGCGAACCACCACGGAGCCGGATGACTATACGCTGGCGCGTCGCGAGGTGACGATCGGCGCCAGTCCAGTCACCAGGGCTCGTGCCTACCTGTCAGCGTATCACCAGTACGAGTTGCGATTGAACGGCACAGTCGTCGATCGTGGACCAGCCTTTTCATATCCGGGCGAAGGGTATTACCAAGCGACCGACATCACAAGTCAAGTGCACGCGGGATCCCCGCTTGCCATCGGCATCATCTATCATTGGTACGGCGCGGGACAAGGCCGGCCGGTGGCGGAGCCGGGTCTCCTGGGTCGATTCGTCGTCAACCACGCGGACGGCACCCAAGAGGTCATCTTGACGGATGGCAGTTGGCATGTGTGCCGTGCGTCTCAATGGCAAACCGGCACCACAGTGCGGAATCTAATGCCCGGTGATGTCGGGGACTATGTGGAGCACATCGACTCCACACAAGTCCCTGATGGTTGGGACCAGCCAGGCTACGCTGACACGGTATCGCCCTGGACGGTCCCCAAGGTGGTAGGTGTCCACCCTGCTGGCGTGTTCACACACCTGAGTGGCCAGGAGCCCCGCATCGTCCGCAGTGTCGCCACGCCCATCTCGGTCAAGACCCTTTCTGATGGTGTGGTGGTTGCTGACTTCGGCACCGTCATACCAGCACGCCCGGACGTGAAGTTTCAGTCCGGGCAATCTGGTCGAATACTGAATATCCTCACTGGCTACGAGCTCACTGCCGACGGTCACGTCTCAACTGCCACGAATGCGGTTCAAAGCACTGACATGTCTTTCAGGTACGTTGAACGTGACGGTGCGCAGGAGTTTCAGGCCTTCACATTCCTCGCCTGGCGTTATCTGCAAATAAGCGCGCCAGGAGAGACTCTCACGGCGAGCAATATTTCTGCAATCGTCGAACATTCCGACCCGCCCCCGCAATACGCTATGAAATTCTCGAGTTCGGACGCGACGGTCAACGCCGTGTTTGACCTTATGCAGCGTTCAGTCCTGTATTCCATGCAACAGCAGTTTCTGGACACCCCCACACGGGAAAAGGGGCAGTTCCTTCAAGACGCGGTAAACGAATCCTACGCCTCGCTGGTCGGATTGGGGGAGCGTTCCGTGACCCGCAAGGCGATTCGCGAATTCGTCGCCTCGCAGCAGCGCTTCTGGACCGATGGTCGCCTCAACGCGGTCTATCCCAATGGAGATGGGGCGCGCGATATCCCCGACTATACTGAGATGTTCCCGAATTGGGTTCTGCGATACTATCAGACGACCGGCGACAGCGTCCTGTTGGCCGATGCCCATGATACGGCGCAAAAGGTCGCCGAATACATTTGGAAATATGTCAATACCACGACCGGGTTGGTCACGAACCTTGCGGGCGGCAGCGGCCAATATCAGTATGGCATCATTGATTGGCCGGCGACGGAACGCTTTGGGTACGACATGACTACGACTGCCCGGACGACCGTGAATATCTTGGCCGCGGATGCAATGCGCAGCATGGCTGCTATTGCCACGGCTCTCGGGCGTCCGGCCACTGAAGTCAGCCTCTACCAGGGACGCGCCGATCAACTCACCACGGCCATCAACGCGAAACTGCGACGTGCCGACGGAATGTACATTGACGGTCTCACTTCGGCGGGGAAACAAAGCGCGCACGCTTCGCAGGTCGCGAACTCCTATGCGGTTGGCTTTGGTGTGGCGCCTTCGTCAAGTTGGTCTCA
>PMZX01000165.1:0-14617 GCA_003170035.1 Myxococcales bacterium
CCAGAAACCGACGGGAGAAGCGGCTGGCAAGCAACCCGGCTGCCGCGCTGCCAGCCGCGGTCAGCACCAGCCACTGGCCCAGAGCCAGGGCGATGGCCAGCTCGTTGCCCTGTGCGGCCGCGACCGCCTCGCGCAGCAATGTGGTCTGGCTGGTCGCGATGACCCAGCCAAGCAACACGACGCTGGCAAGAGGCGAAACCCGAGGCATGGTGGGCAGGAACCTGCAATCTACCCGCAAGACGAATCTGGCGCTCGTCATGGCAAATGCTAAAGAAAAGGCCCTACGCTGGAAAAGGCCTCACGATGTTTCGCCGCAGTTCGCCCTTTCGCCCATTCCTCGTCCTGTCACTTTTCGCACTTCTCGCCAGCCCGGTCCTCCGACATGCGGCGCAGGCGGAAACCACCGGTACCCCCCTTTCCCCGCCTGCAGGCTACAAGCCGGAGAAGAAAATCGTGCGCTTGTGGAATTCCAAGTGCGCAACCTGCCATGGAGAGGATGGCCGCGGCCACACCGAGCAAGGCAAGGAAATGGGCATCGATGACATGACCAAGGCTGCCTACTGGAAGGATGTGACTGTGGAACGCGGCCGCAAGACCGTGCTGGAAGGCCTCAAGCGCACCCTCAACGGAAAGGAACAGGAAATGAAGCCGTTTGGCGATCGGCTGACGCCGCAGCAGGTTGACGCCCTCAACCTTTACGCCGTGTCCTTCTTCAAGAAGTAGCCCACAAGTCCTCTCGATCCCTGTAAACTTGTAGTATTAGGAGGCCGCGTCGAAGCAATTATGTCGACCCCTGGGGTAGGCGAGGACATCGAGGACATCTGCACCCGCTGCGGCGACACCCGGCACGTGGTGATGGCCAAGGTCGGCGATCGCGTGGCCAAGGTGGTGTGCAAACTCTGCGGTGGCCAGCACAACTATCGGGGTGACCAGCAGCCGCCCGCAGCCAGTGCCGGCGCGAGCGGCACCTGGGGACGACCTCGAAAACGGCGCATCACGAGGTCGAACCCAATCACGCCCCCCTCTGCGGTGGTCTTTGACCCTAGCCGGCCGCCGCGCGCCTATTCACCCAAGGAAGGTTTCCTTCCGGGCGAGCGCGTGACCCATGCGACGTTTGGCATCGGCGTGGTCAGCGGCGTGCCCGGCCCGGGCAAGGTCGAGGTTCATTTTCCCAGCGGGTTGCGCACCCTGGCCTGCGCCAAGGCGGTGTCCACCCTGGAGCGTCCGGTGGCCGCGCTGGACGTCGCCTTGCCCGACCACCCGCCTGTGCCCAAGCCAAGCTCAGGCAACGGCACCGGCGCGTAGAGCCTCCAAACGGGCGTGACACCTTGCCCCTGGACTCGCCCGTTCAGCCAGGAGCCAGCTTGGTGCTGGCCTGCGATCGCCTGGACCACGATGGGGCAGGCGTGGCCGACGTGCGAACCGACGCGGGTCTTTTCCGGCTGCGTGTGGCTGGCGCCCTGCCCGGTGATCGCATGCGCGCGCGTGTGGCGCATGTGTCGCCCCACGCGCGCGAGTTGGGCCAGGACGCGTGGGCCGATCTCGAGGAGCTCACGAGTGCCTCGCCCGAGCGGGTGGTGCCACCCTGCCCGGTTCATCGTCGCTGTGGCGGCTGCCCGCTTGCCGCCTGGGCCTATCCTGCGCAGGTGAAATGGAAACGCGAGCTGGTAGCTGAGGCTATGGCAGCGCACGAAGAGTTGTCGCGTGGGGAGCCCGCTGGCTTTGCCAGCGGCGTACCATCGCGGGAGGGTNNCCTCCCAGGGTTCCCATGTCAATTGGCCCGCGTGCCGGTGGCCGACTGCGTGCCCTCGCCGCGGCCTTTCGGCTACCGCGGCAACGCCAAGTACGTCTTTGGACACGACCGCGACGGCCGGCTGGTGCTGGGAGCCTATGCCCCGCGATCGCATGAGATCGTGGATATGTCCGGCTGCCCGATCGGCGAGCCGGCACTGGCCGAGGTCGCGGCCGCGCTCTTGACCCTGCTGGCCCGGCACGTGGTCGCACCCTTCGACGAGATCCGTCGCACCGGACTTCTGCGCTACGTGGTCTTGCGCGCCAACGCCGAGGGCAAGGTGCTGGTCGCGCTGGTCACCGGCCGCGAAAGCTGGCCCGGGGCAGAGTCACTGGCGCGTGAGCTTGCGGCCTCTTGTCCGGCCGTGCTGGGCGTGGTCCACAACATCAACAGCGCGGGCGGAAACGCCCTCTGGGGCGAGGCAGAACACTTGCTGTCTGGTTCGGCGACTATCGAGGACACCATCGGCCCGGCGCGCGTGCGCCTGGGGCCGCGTTCGTTTGCTCAGGCCAATCGCCTGGTGGCAGGCCGCTCCTACCACGACATCATGGCCGCTGCCGCGCGCCTGGGATCGATCGATCGCGCGGTCGATGCCTATGCCGGTGCCGGTGGCATTGCCCTTTCGCTGGCGCCGCTGGCGCGCGAGGTGGTGGCCATCGAGGAGAACCCGGCAGCCTGCGCGACGGCGCAGGCCTTTCTCGCCGAGCGCGGGCCGGGCGATCCCGGTGCACGCGTTCGCTTCGTGACCGGCGACGTGGCGGATCATCTCGGGCGCGTGAGCGCGGCCGACCTGCTGGTGCTCAATCCGCCGCGCAAGGGGTGTGCCCCGGCGGTGATTGCGGAGGTCGCGCGACTACGGCCGCGCCTGGTGGCCTACCTGAGCTGCAACCCCGCTTCCCTGGCGCGCGATCTGGCAGCCCTGGCACGCCTGGGCCTGCACACCGTCAGCATCACCCCGTACGACATGCTCCCCCACACCCCGCATGTCGAGGCTCTGGCCTTGCTTGGCGGCGCTGCCGCAAGACCGTCGGCTACTGGATGAAATCGTTTCGTTCCCCCATGTTGCATCCTGGTCATGGCCACCAGATGGGGCAACCCGTCCCAGTTCATTTTTACGCCCAGGAGGCACTGCGCGGACACCCTACTTCTTCTCGTCGGACGCTGGCGGCGCAACCGGGGCCGCAGGCACGCGCCGGAGGATCAGCACGCCCACCACCAGCAAGGCAGCCGCTCCATATTGGCCAGGCGTGAAATCGAAGTAGCGAACATCGACGTAGCGCAAGAAATCGAGCAGAAAGCGCACCGGCGCATAGAGCACGGCCAGCCACCCCACGAAGAAACCCGGCGTGCGGGCGCGACCCCTGCCGAGCCAGAGAAAGAACAGCGCAACCGGCAGGGTGTACAGCGCCTCGTCCAGCCCTAGATTGTGGCGAAGGACGCCGTCGGAGTAGCGCTCGGCGAGGAAGAAGCCGGTGGCTGAGCCGGGGTGGTCGAAGGCAAGGAAGCAACCCGTGCGACCGAAAAACCATGAGGTGGGGAATGCGTAGGCGACCAGATCCAGGTACGGCCACTTCCGCAGGCCCAGGCGCTCGTGGCGCACGAATAGCGCGGCACCCACGATCGCGCCCAAGAACCCGCCGAACGAGCTCAGGCCTTCCCAGAAGCGCAGCAGGCTCCAAGGATGCGCCAGGGCATCAGCGGGAAAATAGACCAGTCGATCGATGAGGTGCGCGCCGGCGAAGCCGCCCAGCAAGATCCAGATAGTCAACCGTTCGGCCGTGGCCGGGGCCAGGCCCAAGAACGCAGCTCGGCGCCGAATCAGGCGCATCCCGAGCAAGATGCCCACTGCCAACAACACGCCAAAAGCGTGGATGGTGACAGGGCCGAGCGACAGGCTGGGCTGTTCGAAATAGGGGATCATGTTTTCTCCGCGTGGGGATCGAGGGTCCCCGTTGCGGCCGTCACATAGTACCTACGCGTCCATTCCGCCATGGCGATGCCGGCAGCCACGGTGACCGGGAATGAGTGGTTGATGCCATACATGGGAATGGCCACGATGTCGTCGACCTCGGCCAGCAGCTCCTCTGACACGCCGCTGGTCTCGCTGCCAAACACCATCACGCACGACTCGGGAAGCTCGGCCCGCCACAGGTCCACGCGCGCGTGCTCACGCTCGAAGGCGATGAGTGGCAGCTTGCGCTCGTGCGCCCAGGCCACCAGCGCCTGCTCACCGGGAAGCTTGACCAAGTTCTCGTAGCGCTGCATGCCCATGGCCGCACGCTCGTAGTAGGGCTCGTCTCCCACCAGCAGGATTTCCTTGACCAGAAAAGAATGGGCCACCCGGATGATGGCGCCCACGTTGAACGGGTTGCGAAAACGCAGGATCGCGATGCGCAGGGGTCGGCGCAGGGTCTCCAGACTGGCCCTGACCTCGTCAAGCGGGAGTTCGAATCCGGGAACCTTGGCCACGGTGGCGCAAGGGTAGCATCTCTGCGTCTGCTTCGCCCGGCAGCGCGGACGCGATCCGTCTACCGTGGAAGCTGTAGATTGATCGTCGGGGTGGGCCTGCTGCGCGCGCGCACTCCCCCTGGCCCCCAGACCAGAGCGGCGGCAATGGCCAGCGCCATCGCGGCCAGGATGATGACCCAGAACCATTTCGATCGCGTGACTGGCTCGGCCGCTTGCCGCTGCTGCACCATCAGGCCCAACGTGGCTTTGGCCAGAATCTCGGCCTGCATCTTGGCGGCGATGGCATCGCCGGGAAAGCGGTCCAGTCGATCACGGTAGCAACGCCCGGCCGCGGGCAGCAGGTTCGATTGCAGACAGTACTTTGCAAACTCCTCGTGGCGGGCCACGTCTTGCCAGTTGGCTTCCACCTGTTGCCACAGCTCCTGGCCCTGCGGGCTCAGATGAGTGCGAGGGTCAGCCAGGCTGGGCCGCCACAGCGCAAACCGCAGACCGCAGCGCGGGCAGGCCGAGGCGCCCTTGTCGCGCTTGTGCCCGCACTTGGGACAGGTTGCTCGCTCGCTGCTGCTGATCTCGCCTTCGCTCATGGCTGCTGGATCACTCGGCTCGGCCCGTCACCCGGAGCGCCCAAGCTGGCACGCAGCGGGACGGGCATGAATATTATGGCGAAGGTCACGAAAACCAGCCAGAAAAGCCCAGCCCGGCTGGCCGGCAAGGGTCGATCGTCGACCGGCGGATGGTCGATGCCGCCTGACAGGCGCCGCAAGAGCGCGAGCAGGACGAACCAGATCAGCCAGGGCGTCCCGGCATTGGCCGCGATGTCGACCGCGGAGACCGGCAGGCCCCCGCCCAGCCGCGCCAGCTCGGCCGCCACGTCCGCGTAGACCGCGACCCCAACCGCAAGCGCGAAGAGTGGCAGCAGGTTCTGCAGGATGCGCGAAGCCCGGCCGTAGCGATTGCCAAAGTAGGCGATAGCCACATGGCCGCCATCGAGCTGGCCCATCGGCAGAAGGTTGAGCATGGTGACCAGCAGCCCGGCCCACCCTGCCATGGCGGTCGGGTGCAAGATGACGTCGCGTCCCCCGCCCGGCAACCAGGCGCCGAGGATGACCCGCTTGAGAACCGCGTACAGGATGGAGTTTCCCTCCTGAAGGCCGCCCGCGACCATCGGCTGCACCTGCGAGATGGAAAGACCGTACACGAGCACCGGGATGGCCACGGCCAACCCGGCCAGCGGCCCGGCCGCGCCGATGTCGATGAGCTTGCGCCGGTCGGAGGTCCTCGACTGCAGGATCACGGCACCCATGGTCCCGAACAGCCCGATGCCCGGCGGCAGCGGAACGAAGTACGGCAACGACGCCGGCACGCGATGCCAGCGAGCCGCCACGTAGTGACCCATCTCGTGGCAGAGCAGGATCGCCATGAGAGGCAGCGAGAACGAGAGCCCGTCAGCCAGCGGAAACATGCTGCCGTTGGAATGACGTTCCAGCGCGCCCTGCATGGTGGTGGTCAGCAGCGTCGCCAGAAAGAGTGCGAGGTTCAAGAAGGGCACTGGGCTACTCCTCGCGCCGCTGCATCGTTGCCATCATTTCCTGGAAGGCGCGGCGGCGGGGATAGGCATCGTCGCCGAGCATTCCACCCAGCTTCTCGAGCGCGGCACGCGCGTCGTCGTCGCACACGCCGGGCACCTCGACCTGTACCCGCACGTGGGCGTCGCTGCGACTGCCGCCGGCTGCCGGCAACCCCTTGCCGCGCACGCGAAACACGCTGCCCGGCTGGGTGCCGGCCGGGATCTTCATGCGCACGCGCGCGTCCAGTAGAGGCACCTCGATCTCGGTGCCCAGGGCCGCCTCTTCCATGCGCACCGGCACCTCGACCTCCAGAAGATCGCCTTGTTGGCGATAGAAGGGATGCGGCCGCGGCCTCACGATCACATGCAGATCGCCCGCCGGCCCGCCGCGCCGGCCGGGCGAGCCTTCGCCCGCGACCCGTTGTGTGCTGCCCGCCTGCGACCCGGGCGGCACGCGCACCACGTATTCGCGCTCGGACTCGCACAGGCCGGTGCCCGAGCAGGCCTTGCAGCGCACGCGCGGGATCTGCCCCGAGCCGCCGCAGGCCAGGCACTCACGCCGGGTCGAGAAAAAGCCCGCCTTGTGCCGGGTTCCTCCTTGGCCCGCGCAACGCGGGCAGGGCTGCAAGCCCCCTGCCCCGCCCTCGGCGCCGGTGCCGGCACAAACGCGGCAGTCCTCGCTGCGCGCAAAGTGAATCGTCTTCTTGCACCCGAGCGCCGCCTCGTCGAAATCCAGCTCCAGGGTGTAGCGTAGGTCTTGCCCGGCAGCCCGCTTGCGACCCAAGCCGAACAGATCGCCGAAGATGGCGTCGAAGAACTCGGTGACTTTGGCCAGATCGGCACTGTCCCCGAACGGCAGGTCGCCGGGCACGTCCCCCAGCCGATGGTAGCGCGCCCGTTTCTCCTCGTCGCCCAGCACCGCATAGGCCTGCGAGATTTCCTTGAACCGCTCCTCGGCCACCGCATCGCCCGGGTTGCGGTCGGGATGGACCTGCAAAGCCAGCTTGCGGTAGGCGGCCTTGATCTCGGCCGCGGACGCGTCGCGCGCCACGCCCAACGTCTTGTAGTGATCGCGCGCCACGGCAGACTACGAGGATTTCTCGGGCGCGGGCTCGGGCATGCTCCCGCCCTGCAGCGCCACGAACAGCATGTGGGCCTCGGTTTCCAACTTGGACAGGGCCGCGTGTGCGCGAACCATGTCGCCCACGAACATCTCAAATGTGTGCTTGCACTCGTCGAGAGCCGCCTGCAGCCGCCCCCGGGCGTCCGAGTCCAGCTTGTTGCCGAATTCCTGCAAGGTGCGCTCGGTGCCGTAGATGAGCGTGTCGGCGCTGTTGCTCAGGTCGGCCCACTCCTTCTTGGACTGGTCCACCTGGCGGTTGGACTCGGACTCGGCAATGAAGGCCCCGATCTCGTTTTCGGAAAGCCCCGAGGTCGGCTGCACCACGATGGTCTGGCTCTTGCCCGTGCCCATGTCCTTGGCCGCCACGCTGACCATACCGTTGGAGTCGATGTCGAACGACACCTCGATCTGGGGCGCGCCCCGCGGCGCCGGCGGGATGCCGGTTAGCTGAAAGTGCGCCAGGCTCTTGTTGTCCTCGGCCATCTTCCGCTCGCCCTGCAGGACGTGCACGTTCACGTAGGGTTGGTTGTCGACCGCGGTGGAGAACACGCGCGCGCGGCGCACTGGAATGGTGGTGTTGCGCGGGATGATCGGGGTGAACACACCGCCCGCGGTTTCGACGCCCAGCGAGAGCGGGGTCACGTCGAGCAGCAACACGTCCTGCTGCTCGCCCGAGAGCACTGCACCCTGCAGGGCCGCTCCCACCGCCACCGCCTCGTCGGGGTTCACCGCGCGCGACGGCTTCTTGCCAAAGAAGCTCGACACCAGCTCCTGCACGCGCGGCATGCGCGTCTGACCACCCACCAGGATCACCTCGTCGATGTCCTTGACCGTCCAGCCGGAGTCCTTCAGCACCTGCTCGATGGGTGCGATGGTCCGGCCCAGCAGATCCTCGCACAGCGTCTCTAGCTTGCTGCGCGTGAGCGAGGTGATGAGATGCTTGGGACCGTCGGCGCCCGCCGCGATGAACGGCAGATTGATCTCGGTCTCCAGGCTGGTGGACAGCTCATGCTTGGCGCGTTCGGCCGCCTCACGCAAGCGCTGCAGGGCCATTCGCTCGACCCGCAGGTCGATGCCGGCCTGCGCCTGGAACTCGTCGGCCAGCAGGCCCACGATGCGCGCATCGATGTCTTCGCCGCCCAGAAAACCATCGCCGCTCGACGCCTTGACCTGGTACACGCCCTCGTGCAGATGCAGCAGCGAGATGTCGAAGGTGCCGCCGCCCAGATCGTAGACCGCGAGCTTGGCGTCGGAGACCAGGCTCAGGCGCCCGAAGGCCAGCGCCGCGGCGGTGGGCTCGTTGATGATGCGCTTGACGTTCAGGCCCGCAATCCGACCCGCATCCTTGGTGGCCTGGCGCTGGCTGTCGCCGAAGTAGGCGGGCACCGTGATGACCGCGTCGGTGACCGACTCGCCCAGGTACTCCTCGGCGGTCTTCCTCATCTTGTCGAGGACGAAGGCCGAGATCTGCGCCGGCGGGTAATCCTTGCCCTTGACTCGCACCCACGCGTCCCCGTTGGCCGAGGCCACCACTTCATAAGTCGAAGACTTGGAATGACGAACAACATCGGGATCGGCATGTTTGCGCCCCATCAAGCGCTTGACCGCCGACACCGTGCTCTCGGCGTTGGTGACCGCCTGCCGCTTCGCGATCTGGCCGACCAGGGGCTCGCCGTCGCCCGACAGGGCGACCACCGAGGGTGTGGTTCGCGAGCCCTCGCTGTTCGGGATGACCAAGGGTTCCATCCCCTCAAGCACGGCCACGCAGGAGTTGGTCGTCCCGAGATCGATGCCAATGATGCGGCTCACGAGGGCTTGTCTCCCTTGCCGGGCTGCTCGTCATCGCCGTTGACGTCGATGTCCACGCCACGGGCCGGCGGCCGGGCCGCCTGCGCTTCGCCCTGATCCGGCCGACCGGGTTCGGCGGGCGGGGCGGGCGGCGCTGATGCGACCACGACGATGGCGGGACGAAGCAGCCGCTCACCCACGCGATAGCCCTTTTGCAGTTCGTGCAGCACCGTCCCGGGTGTCGCCTCGGCGCTGGGTGCCTGCGAGATCGCGTCGTGCACACGCGGGTCGAAAGGCTGACCCTTGGCCTCGATGGCCGTCACCGAATAGCGTTCGAGTTTCGACTTGAAGAGGCGCAGGACCAGCTCGACGCCATCCTGGACCGACTTGACATCCTCGCCGCCGCCCAGTTTCCACGAGGCGATGGCGCGCTCCAGGTTGTCCGCGATCTCCAGGAACTCGCGCAGAACCGTCTCACGCACCTTGACCTCATGCTCGGCCATGTCCTTGCGCGTGCGCTTCTTGAAGTTGTCGAACTCGGCCGCGATGCGGAGCATGCGGTCCTTGATCTCGGCTTTTTCGGCTTCCAGTGCGGCCACCCGCTGCTCCGGGCTTGGCGTCGCGGGCGCCGGGCTCTCAGGCGCCGCGCTGTCGGCGGCGGGTGCTGCACCCTCAGAGGGCGGATCGTCGTGAGGCTCGTCTTTGTCGATCATGGATGGCATTTTCGCGCGCAAAACGCAGCCGCGCGATCCTTTCAGGGTCTGGGAAGGACCTCGCTAATCACGTCGGCCGTGAAGTCTACCAGAGGGATGACCCTGGAATAGCTCATTCGCGAGGGACCGATCACTCCGATGGTTCCCAGCGGGCGGTCCTCGCCGCCGTAGCTCGCGGCCACCACCGCAAGTTCGGTCAGATCCGCCAGGTTGGCCTCGGCGCCGATGAAGACGCAGATCCCGGGCGCAGTCAGCGTGCGCTCCAGCAGTTTGACGATCTGGTCCTTTTCTTCCAGCGTGCGCAAGACGCGGCGGGCCCTTTCGATGTCGGGAGCTGCCGACAGCAGATTCGACTGCCCATCGAGCAGAATGTCAGCCCCCGTCTCGGCCGCGGGAGTCGCGGCCATGGCCAGGGTGAGCGCCTTGGCCAGCACGGGATCGCTGGCCGAGCGCTCGCGTTCCTTCTCGATCTCGCGCACCAGCCGCGCGCGCATCTGATCCAGGGTCAAGCCCGACACCAGGCCGTTGAGGTAGTTGTTGATGCGGTCGAGATCGCCGGGCGAGAGGGAGAGATCCACCGGGATGAGCTTGTTCTGGATCTGGCCGCTCTGAGAGGCGATGACGGCCAGCAGTTGGTCGCCGCGCAGGCGCACGAACTCGATATGCGACACCGCGTCCGACTCGGGGCGCGGCGCCTGGACAACCACGGCCAGATGGGAGAGGTCACGCAGGACGCGCGCCACCCTTTGCATGATCTCTTGCGGGTCCGCGACTGGCCCCAGCCGCTCGCGAATCTCGTCCTGCTCGGAGGCAGACAGGCTGCGCACGCGCAGGAGCGTGTCCACGTAGTAGCGCAGGCCGCGATCGGTGGGGATACGTCCGGCCGAGGTGTGCAGGTGGCGCAACATGCCCAGCTCCTCCAGTTCACCCATCACCGTGCGCACCGTGGCAGAGGAGACCGCCAGCCGATAGCGGTGCGCGACCGTATCGGACCCGACCGCCTCGCCGGTCGCAAGGTATTCGGACACAACGGCGTGCAGGACCTTCTTCGCACGTGCGCCAATGTCGCTCACGCTCACTATCTAACTCGGAAAACCAGCAGCGGCCAAGCGCGCGACGACCTGTGAGAACCCAACGGCCGACCCCTGGCGTCGACGAGGAAACTCCGCGCTGCGTCTTGTGTTTGTGGTCACTTGTGACTATCTTCAGGTCATGAAGGCCGTGCGCGTGGCAGAGTTGAAGAGCCATCTCAGCGAGCACCTGCGCTCCGTGCGGCGCGGGCATCCTCTGATGGTGTTGGATCGAGACACGCCCATCGCACAGATCGTTCCCTGCCCGAATGGCGCTCTCGGCCCTCCCATCCGCCAGCCCATGCCGCAGTCACGCAAACCCAAGGATTTCCGCCCCCTGGCGCCACTCAAGCTGCGCCATGACCCCCTGGCCGTTCTGCTGGAGGACAGGCATCTCAGGTGATCGCCTACGTCGATTCCTCTGTGGTTCTGCGATTGGTCCTGGGACAGCCCGGGGTCTTGGCGGAATGGCGATCGGTGGAAGAGGGAATCACCAGCGCCTTGACTGAGGTGGAATGCCTGCGAACGCTCGACCGCCTGCGGATTCTCGAAGGCATCCCTGACGAAGCACTGGCCGAGCGACGCGGGTCGATCTACGAACTACTCTCCATTCTTGCCGTGGTTGAGATCGACCGGACCGTGCTGGATCGGGCTGCGCAGCCTCTTCCGACCACTCTCGGAACCCTGGATGCCATCCACCTCGCGACCGCGCAGATTTGGCGCGAGACGACCCGCACGAGGCTGACCATGGCCACCCACGACGCGACCCTGGCCACCGCGGCCCGCGCGCTCGGCATGCCGACCGTCGGCGTTTAGATTCTAGTCTCCAAGCCACAGGCGGCTTGAGACCTCGTCGGCGAACAGGAAGCCCGTGACAGTCAGGCGCAGGCGATCGGGCGCGATCGACAGCCAGCCCGCGTCCACGCACTTATGGGCTGCGGCGGCGCGCGCGGGAGACGACAGCGGATCGCAACCGTAGCGGCGCACGTGCGCTGCCCGATCCACACCGTCTGAGGTTCGCAGGCCGAGCCACAGGCCCTCGTTTTCCAGGTCCCCGGCCGTGCGGCGCTCGATCTTGGCTGGTCGCGGGTTCCCCCCGTGTGCCGCTGCCGAACGCAGATAGGTTGCGAGCGCGCGCGGGTTGGAAAAGCGCCAGCCGGTTCCGTCGCGAAGCGGCCGGAACGACGACGAGGAGGCGCCCACGCCCAGGTAGGCGCCGCCGGTCCAGTACAGGGTGTTGTGAACCGCACGCCGACCAGGACGTGCATAGGACGAGATCTCGTAGTGCTCGAAGTCGGCACCCTGCAACACCTCGTGCGTGGTCACGCACATCGCAGCCACGGCTTCGTCGTCGGGCCGCTGCAACTTGCCCGCGCGCTCAAGGGCGCCAAACGGCGTGCCGCGCTCGACGGTCAGGGCGTAGGCCGTGACGTGCTCGGGTGAAAGCGCAACCAGCGCCACGAGCGAGTGGCGCCAGTCGTCCATGGTCTGGCCGGGAAGGCCGAACATCAGATCCGCGCACAGGTTGTCGACGCCCGCAGTGCGCACGGCGTCGACCGCCGCCGCGATCGCGGCCACGTTGTGCTGCCGGCCGATGGAGTGCAGTAGGTGATCCTGGAAGGCTTGCATGCCGAGCGACAGCCGGTTCACCCCGGCCGCGCGCAGGCCTGCCGCAGCTTCGGCTGTCAGCTCGCCGGGGTTGGCCTCGACCGTGATCTCCAGGGGCCCGGTCGCATCGAAGAGCCGGCGCGTGGTCTCGATCAGCCGCCCGATGGCCGCAGGCCGCCACAGGCCGGGCGTGCCGCCGCCAAAGTAGATGGACTTCAAGTCCGGCGCGCTCGTGCCGCGGAACCAGTCCGCGCGCGCCGCCAGCTCGGCCGTGACTGCGGCCGTATACTCCTCGTGCGGGATCGGGTCGCGCACCGCCGTGGCAAAGTCGCAGTAGGGACAGCGCGCCCGGCAGAAGGGAAAGTGGACGTACACGCCCAGCGGGCGGGTTGCATCCAGAATGCCGGTTCCTGGATCCATGGCGATTGCCTGTCAATGGTTGCTTATACCGGCTTTTTCTGCGCCGTCGACTGTTGACAGGCGGCCGGAAGCAGGCAGGCCGAGGGCGGCCGAGGCTGGGAGCGCTGATCAACGCCATCTCGGGGGACGCGATGGGGTAGACTACAATACTAACGATGGGCACCACCCGCACCTGCCCCCGTTGCGGCGGCAGTTTCGCCGGAACGCTGGACCTGTGTCCCGTGGACCGGACGCCCCTGTTCGCGCCCGAGGTCATCGCCCGCGTCGGCATGCTGCTCAAGGACCATGAGATCCAGGGCGTGATCGGCGAGGGTGGCATGGGCGTCGTCTACCGCGCCCAGCATATCGTTCTCGAGAAGCCGGTGGCCATCAAGGTGCTGCACGACCGGTTTGCCAGGCAGACGGAAGTTGTGGAGCAGTTCCTCGTCGAGGCCAAGGCCGCCAGTCGCATCCGCCACCCCAACATCATCGACGTGACCGACTTCGGCACCACGGCCGATGGGCTGGTATTCCTGGTGATGGAGTACCTCGACGGCGAAAACCTGGAGGAGCGTTTGCGCCGGGTCGGTCGGTTGTCGGTCTTCGAGGCAGTCAACATCGTCGGACAGGTGGCGCGCGGCCTGGGCGCAGCCCACGAACTTGGCATCGTGCACCGCGATCTCAAACCTGCGAACATTTTTCTCATCAGCCGCGAGGGACGCCGCCGCGTGGTTCGCCGTTCTCCCGACGGGACCGGCGTCCGCTTCGAGGTCGCGCCCGAGGGGAATTACGATGCCGTCAAGTTGCTCGACTTCGGCGTGGCCAAGTTTCTCGACCTGGGCCCCGGCGCGGCCACCCGAGCGGGCGCCATCTGCGGTACGCCCTACTACCTGTCTCCCGAGCAGGCACAGGAGAAGCCGGTCGACGCACGCAGCGATATCTACGCCCTGGGCGCCGTGTTCTACGAGATGCTCACCGGCGTGGTTCCGTTCGTAGGGAAGTCGATGCTGGAGATCCTGAACGGCCATGTGTCGGGCAGGGTCATCCCCCCCAGCCAGCGCGCGCCCGACGCGGGTCTGGACGAGCACACCGACGCCGTGGTCCTGAGGTGCTTGGCGAAGAACCCCAGCGAGCGCTTCGCCAGCACCGACGACCTTGGCGATGCTCTCCGCGAGTGCGTGGGCGATCGCGCATTCCTGCGCGATGCGAGCCGGCTCCCCGGTATCCAGGAGTCCGGCCTCGATCTCTCGCAGCTGATCCCTCCCGTACGCCGGGGCCCATCGCCGCCGCCCGCGGAGGGACAGCCCGAGGATGGGCCGGCGGGCGATGACCAGCCGGCGGCCGACGACGAGTTGGCACACCTCGACTCTCTCGATCTGGATGGCTTCTCGAATACCATGCGCATTACTGGTCTCCGCACGCGGGGCAGGAGGCGCCTGCTTGTCGGGGCAGCGATCGTGATCCTGGCCGGGGCTGCCCTGTGGGTCGTGCGTAGCAACCGCACAGCCGAGGGGCCGACGAAAGCACCAGTCGCGGCCGCAATGCCCCTGGCGAGTCAACCTGCCCTTCCTCCGTCCGCTGCGCCTCCGCCCGCTGCGCCTCCGCCAGTCGCGCCTCCTTCTGCCACGCCTTTGCCGAGCCCGGCGCCCCCGCCTGCAGCCACGGCGCCAGCGCCGTTGCCCGTCGCTTCGGCGCAGCCCGCCCAGCCGCCAGCGAGCCCGCAACCGCCGGGCGCAGGCAAGGTTAGGCCTCGCCGGGTGATCGAGGAGTTTGGCCGTCGTGCGCCCGCCGAGTCTCCGTCCCCCTATCCGCCGCCCCGCACCCCTGCCCCTTCCGAACCCGAGCCCCCTACCCCTGCCCCGGCCGCGCTGGAGCCGCCAGCACCCGCCCCTGCTCCGGCTACCCCGGCGCAGCCGGCCGCGGATCCAGAGGCCCTGGTGCGCGAAGCCCAGCAAGCCTGGCTCAGGCACCACTACGCCGTTGCCGTCGACAGGGCGCGCTCAGCGCTCGCGCTGTCCCCTGATCAGCCGCTTGCCTACCAGATCATCGCAGCGTGCTCGTGCGCCCTGCACAACGCCGAGGACGCCC
>PMZX01000165.1:14688-16010 GCA_003170035.1 Myxococcales bacterium
ATCTCGCGAGACTCACAATGTCGAACAACAGCAGTCGGTCATATCCCCTCCGCATAGCGGTCGGGGTTTCCCTGATTCTCAGCCTCGGTGCTTGTTCTGGCAGTGAATCGGATGGTACTGGAGCAGGGGGCGCCATGAGCACCGGCACAGCAGAGGTCGGGGGCACCACGGGCACGCCCAACAGCGGCGGGCTCGGCAGCCCCGGGGGAAGCCCTGCCACGGGCGGGGTATCGACCACCGGCGGAACTGTCGCGGGTGGTGGAACCACAGCGACTGGCGGTACGACCGCCACAGGTGGCCTGACCAGCACAGGGGGAGGCGCTGCGGGCTCCATTTCCACGGGCGGCAGTGCACGCACCGGAGGAACGACCGTCACCGCGAGCACCTCTGCGGCAGGAGGCACGTCCAACCCGGGCGGCACGACGAACACCGGCGGTTCGAGAGCGACCGGCGGTTCGTCCAGTGTGGGCGGCACGACGAACACCGGCGGTTCGTTCAGCGTGGGCGGCACGATGATCGCGGGCGGCTCCCGAGCCGCGGGCGGAACGGTGAGCACCGGAGGTTCCAGTGCTGCGGGCGGCACTACAGGCACGGGCGGCTCACGGGCCACGGGCGGGACAACCAGCACGGGTGGAGCCACGGGCGCCGGCGGTTCCACCGGGACGAGTTCGGGCTGTCCTGGGGCCGATGCTGCAGAATTCGCTTTGGTACAGGCTTGGCTGAACAACACCACCGCTGTGGGCGCGTTGCCCAACTATGCGTACAGCAACATCAAGAAGAACTTCCCCGCTGGCGCGGCGTTCGACAGGCTCGCCTGTTCCATTGCAATGAGCTGCGCGGAATTCGCACCAATGGAAGCCGACTGGCTACGCAAGTGCGAGGCGGTGATCACATCGGCAATTGTGGCCGAGAGTTCGTACAATCCGCTTTCGGTTGTCACGGACGCCTACGCCACCCGCGCCGTCACCGGTGGAACCGCAAATGACCCCACTGTGGGCCTGCTGCAGGTTCGCTTCAGCTCCACGATGCATGACTACAACTACAACGGCCCGATGGCCAAGATGGCAGCTATTGGCTGCACCTGGCCCGCGGCACTTCAGACTCAGGCGGACACGACCCTGTTCTGGGCCACGGAAGGCGGCACCACCTACCTCAGTTTCATGCAGGATGTGGCGTGCAACATTGGCTCCGCCGCTTGGTACTACTTCTACAATGCCACGGGTAACGGCGGCGCCAGCGCAGTATGGATATCGAACTACTGCAAGGGACAAGGGATCGCCGGGACCATGGTTACCGGCCTGCTGTCACACTTGCAGGGAGGC
>PMZX01000189.1:0-269 GCA_003170035.1 Myxococcales bacterium
TCGATGGTCGCGCGGCTCCTGACCACCTTGCGGATACGCCTGTTTTCAGCCATCACGTCCTCCCTTTCCGAAACGATGTTGCGGCCTAGCCGGCCCGGCAGGAACAAAGTGTAGCAGCTTCGAAGGGGGAGGCCCGAGCAACGACCTGGCGGTGGTCCTGCGGCGCGCCGGTCTGGTGGCGTGGATCAGTCTGCCTCACGCGTTTCGCCATCTCTTGCGCCGTCAGGCACTCCGCCGTCGCGATTGAAATCGACGACCACCTGGGATGG
>PMZX01000189.1:283-3314 GCA_003170035.1 Myxococcales bacterium
AGCCACCAGATCGCAGGTGGTGCCGACGCCCAGGATGAGCGTCCTGACCTGAATCTGAGAACAGCCAGAGGGGGATGAGGAGGAGCACTGGCCACCGGAGCATAGGCCGGTCACCTGGACTCCGGCCAGGAGTGGGCCGCCGGGAGCGGCGGTGACGGTCGCAACAGGGGGCGGACCCGGATCGCAGGGCGCAACGCAGCTGGCCTTCACACAGGACGCTTCATCCCTGGGCGGCGGGACAAAGACAGCAGGGAAACCGAGGCAGGGAAGCGAATCGGGCGGGAGGTCAGAGGACGGTGCTAGGTCAGTGGGTGGTCGGTCGCCATCGCGGTCGTTCACCACGTCAGGGACGGCGGTTTCCGGACGCTGCCACAAATCGGGGAGTTCGCGGTCAGCGCCTGCTTGGTCAACAGGGGCATCGTTCGCGACGTCAGGGGTCGCGGGCCCTGTCTCTGGAACCTGTGGCAAGTCAGCGAACTCGCGATCGGCGGCTGCTCGGTCGACAGGGCTGTCGGCTGCGAGGTTGGCGGAGTCGGGCGCTGTTTCGCGACCCGTTCCGCTATCGACCATGCCGGCCTCTGCCCCCGTGTCCGGTTTGCCCCGAGGGGCGAAAGTGCTGCTCCCGCAGGCGGAGACCGGAACCACCAAGAGGAAGAGTGTTGTCACACGCATGCTCGACCCTTTCGTCTGCGAGCCCCGAACCGTGAACCACATGAGAGGGTAGAATCGCGCCGCAAAAAGAGCAACGATCCGCAGCCGCAATGATGCGACGTCGTGTGACCGCCGTCACAAGCGGTTGTTAGTCGGCGCTGCCGCGCACTTTGAGGTCATCGCGGCGTGCGAGCGCCCGTGTCGACGAGGCCTGAGATGGTGAGCTACTTTGCCAGCGACGCAAGCAGGGCCGCAAACCGGTCCAGTCCGACGACGAAGGCGGCACTGCCAACCGAGGAGTAGTCGCTCCCGCTGCAGGCGGCAGAATCGCCGGACGCATCGCCCGCCTGACTCTTGAGCGGGCACCCGTCGTAGGGGCTATCTGTACAGTTCCGCGCTCGCGAGAACCGAACCTTCACGGTCTCCGCCTGCGACTAGGACGGTCCCGTTCGGCAACAGGGTCGCCGTGTGGAACTCCCTTCCTGTGGCCAAGCTGCCAGTGGCTGAGCACACGCCGGTTGTCGGGTCGTACAGCTCAGCGGTCGCGAAGAAATAGCGTAGATCGTACTCGCTGCGGTATCCGCCAACGATGAGCACGGTCCCGTTCGGCAGCAATGTCGACGTGTAGTAGGCCCTTGCCTCAGTCATGCTACCGGTGGCCGCAAATGTCCGGGCCGTTGGGTCGTACCGCTCCAGGGAGTTGCTCGCGACATACCCCTCGAAATTGGACTGTCCACCTGACATGAGGACCCTCCCGTCGGTCAACAGCGTCGCAAGGGGGTATGACCTTCCCACAGTCATGCTGCCGGTTGCCGCAAAAACCCCGGCCTTTGGGTCGTATAGCTCGGCGCTCGTGAGTCCATAGCTCAAGAGTCCGGGTGGCGTGACGTATCCGCCGGCGATGAGTACCATCCCGCTCTGCAACAGCGTCGCTGCGTGCTGAGATCTCGTGACGGTCAGGTTGCCGGTAGCCGTGAATGTCCCGGCGGCCGGGTCGTACAGCTCGGCGCTCGCGAGTGCGTTGGTGCCATCAGTTCCGCCCGCGATGAGCACCATCCCGCTCTGCAACAGCGTCGCCGTGTGCCGATATCTTGGAACGATCAGGTTGCCTGTGGCGGTGAATTTTCCGGCGAGTGGGTCGTACAGCTCCGCGCTCGCGCCACCCCCTCCGCCGATGATGAGGACCTCACCGTTGGGCAACAAGGTCGCGGTGTGGCCCTGCCTTGCCAGGGTCATGCTGCCGGTTGCTGTGAATTTCCCGGCCGTCGGGTCATACAGCTCCGCGCTCGCGAGCAACCCGCCATTGGCGCCACCGGCGATGAGCACCTTCCCGTTGGCCAACAAAGTCGCCGTGTGACCCGTCCTTGCCACGGTCATGCCGCCCGTCGGCGTGAAACCTGCTTGCGCCACGGTGACCGTCACCTGCGCCGAGACAGACCCGTTCAACGTAAGCGTGTAGGTCGTGGTCTGGCTGGGCGTGACCACCACGGAGCCCATGCCCAGGACCGAGCCAACGCCCTGATCGATGGATAGGGTCGTGGCAGCGATTACCCCCCAACCGAGTGTGCTGCTTTGACCTGCTCCAATCGTTGCAGGTGAGGCAGTGAAACTGTTGATCGCAGGGACGCGGACAACGGTGCTCCTTCCACCGCCGGTGCCGCCCGTGGCGCCGACTCTACCTATGGAGCCAGCCGTACCCGCGGTAGCGTCAGCGCCACCGATTCCGCCTGAACCTGTGCCTCCCGTGGCAACTGGTGAGGCGCTGCCGCCCGCGCCGCCCGTTGCCATGGGCCCGTCGGTGATACCTCCCGCGCCGGTCGCAGTCGGGCCGTCGCTTCCAGCGACACCGCCGGTTGCTGCCAGCGCATCGCTGCCATCCACGCCGCCCGTGCCCATCCCTGCTGTGCCGCCGGTGCCTGCTGCGCCGCCGGTACTTTGAACACCGCCGGAGGAGTCCGGGGTGAAGGGAGCGTCGGCTCCCGCACCAGCAGCGCCGTCGGTCGCGGGCGCTGCTTCTGGAGGCTGTCGCAAGTCAGGGAGTTCGCGGTCAGCGGCCGGCGTGACGTCTGGGCCGGCAGGCGCGAATTGCTGGTCAGTCCCGCCCTCTTGCGCAGAAGAGTCTTTGTGCCCTCCGTTCCCGTTGGTCCCGGCCGAAAAGTCGCTCTTGCAAGCGGCCGTGAAGACCAGGGCCGTCACCGTCACACTAAGCAAGCTATTGGTTGTCATGTTCCTCCAGTAGCCCGAGCGGGCCGGACCTTACAGACTGCAACGATCAGAGAAGAGAAAACGAGATGCCGGCCCCCAATTGTAGCTCGCCGTGCGGCAGTGTGCGTTCGCTGCGCGTCCCAGTGCCCGAATCAGTGACGAAGATCCGCTGCGA
>PMZX01000166.1 GCA_003170035.1 Myxococcales bacterium
TTGCTTTTGCATGGTGGAGATCCTTCTCTCAGGGAGTGACCCAAAGACCCACCGAACCACGAGCCTGGACATTCTGGAGTTCGGCGTAGGCAAATGCAACCGCCCCGGAATCGTTTAAGGAATCCGCTTGGCGCCGGGTCGAGGTGTCGCGATGGGCCGCGGCAGGCAGGCTGCACCGCGGATCGATTCTCTCGAACAGTAGACGGTCTTGTGTTGAAAGCCGCAGCCGCGCTGCCGCGCGCGGATCTACTTGCCGTGGCGTTCCCAGCGGATCTGGCGCGAAACCTGATTCTCCTCCTGGTTCAGCTCCCGCTTCTCAGCCCGCGTGATGTGGCCACCATTCTTGGCGGCCATCGAACGCTCCTGCCTGCGAATGTCATGGTCCTCGCTCCTGCGGAGACATGAATGGCATCGGGAGTTCGGGGGACGGAATTGAGCCTGCGCAATGCAATACGCGTAGCCTCGCTGGCCGGCGTGGAGGCTGGCGCGGCAGATCAGCAGCTACCTCTTCCCGGTACCCTTCGGCTTGTTGAAGAAAGCCTTGCGCAGGTCCTCGGTCTCCTTCGGGTCTACGTAGCGGAAGCCCCCCGGTATTTTGAAGGCCTGCCCATCGTCGAACTCCAGCACCACGTCCACCGGCCCTTTGTCCCCGCTCGGGGTGACGAGGTTGATCTTGTCTTTGGACGAGATGACGACCTGCTCGGCCACGTGCCTGCCGAATGCAACCCGGACCCCCGTCTTGCCTGGCTGCAGCCCGACCCCGAGGATGTTNNAGCCTGCCTTCATCGCAGGCGGGCACGAATGTCAGGATCGCAAAAGTCAACGACAACCCCAGTACGCGTTTCATTTGCGCTCCTTTCTTTGGATGGCACCCAAGCCCGCTCGAATCTGCGCACGCCATTCAGAACAACTCAGCGTGACACCAAGAGCATGCATATGCCCAAAACGAAGAGGGGGCAAGGAGCATTTTTCTTGGGCGTCGTGGGTTGTGGTTCGACCAACCGCGGCGCGACTCTGCGCCTCTGAACCCCGGCGCCGGCCGGGACAGCAGCCCGCAGTACGCCTTGCGCCCAGGTCGCGGTATACATCGAAGCCAGTGGGGTCCATCATGCGAACCAGTTGGATTGTCGTCACCAGTGCTGCGCTCTACGCCCTCCTGATTACGTCGTCCGCGGGCGCCGACAAGCCCTCCGCCGACGGCCGCGGCAACTCGCGGGGCTCGGCACTGAAGGTTCAGGTCGACAAGTCCCACGCCCTGGACGAACACCGGATGGGGATTCGCATGTCGCGGCCGCCGGGGAAGATCGAGATCACCGTCGCCGACGAGGACGGCATCGTGATCGCCGAGCACGAGCACGATTTCTCCGGCCGGTCGGCGGGTGCGTCGCTGGTCGTCAGCTGGGACCAGCCACGCGACAAGCCGATCGGGTCCATCGTGCTGAGGATGTACGACCGGGACGGTCAATACGTCCACCAGGAGTACTCCGCCTGGTACGTCCCCATTCCGCACGAGGATGTCAACTTCCGCACGGACTCGGCCGAGGTCGAAGCCCCGGAGATCCCGAAGCTCGAGGAGGCGTTCGCGAAGGTGCAGGAGATCCTGTCGAAGGACAAGGCGCGCGAGCACAAGAAGCTCACGCTGTACGTCGCGGGACACACCGACACGGTGGGGAGCGCTGGATACAACCGGAGGTTGTCGCAGGCGCGCGCGCAATCACTGGCGCGCTGGTTCCGCCAGCGTGGCGTGCACATCCCGATCGCGTTCGAGGGATTCGGCGAAACCGCGCTGCTGGTCCAGACGCCCGATGAGACCGACGAGCCGCGCAACCGGCGCGCGGACTACATTATCGCGGACGAGCCTCCTCCCATAAAGAGCACTGGCTCCAGGCCCGGGTGGAATCGCATCAACTGATCCGTGCACTGCCGTGCCTGGCGCGGGCGCCCGCTTCCTAGCACTACTGATTGAAATTCTCCCGTCGCCGTCGCTGCTGTGGGCCCCGTCTGCCGTCTCGCTCCTCGGTCAAATACGTCGAGTATTCTCCCTCGTCGCTCGTTGCAGCCGGGGCTCCTCGCGACGCGACGGCTCGGTCCAAATTTCAATCAGTAGTGCTAGCTCCTCGCTGACAAGCTCCGGGTTTCGCCTACGTCCATGATCCACAGGTCCTCTTCCCGGTGCCCTCGTTTTGTCCAGCACGCCCTCAGCCTGTCGGGCGGTTCGCGAGTCGGCTCGCTGCTGAGGAAGAAGGTGCCCCAGTGCATGGCCACGAAGCGACGCGCGCCCAGCATCTCGTACGCCGTGACGGCCTCTTCGGGATCCATGTGTTGGGCCTGCATGAACCAGTCGGGCGCATAGGCGCCGATGGGAAGTATGGCGATGTCAATGCGCGGGAATCGCGCGCGGATGGCTTGGAACACCGGTGCCTGCAGAGCGCTGTCGCCCGCGAAGTAGATGGTGACGCCGTCACCCTGGAATATGAAGCCGCCCCACAGTGTGCGGTTCCTGCCGAAAAGGCCGCGCATCCCCCAGTGGTGTGCAGGAGTCAGGGTCATCTGAAGCCCAGGTCGCTCGATGCTTTGCCACCAGTCCAACTCGATGACATGCGACAGGCACCGGCTCATCTGCAGTGTTCCGACGATCTGCGGTTCGCCCTTCAGCCCAGTCAGGCTGGAAAGGTCGAGGTGATCGTAGTGATCGTGCGACAGAGTCACCAGGTCGATCTGAGGAAGCCGGTCCGTTGGAAGCCCGGGCGGGACGTGGCGCCAGATGGTCCCGGCTGGGTGGCCGAAGACCGGGTCGGTCAGGATCCAGTGGCCCCCTATGCGCAGCAGGAATGTGGAATGCCCGATCCAGGTCAGGTGGGGCTGAATGGGGTCAAGAGCGGTTGCCTCATTGGGCCGGAAGGGCGGCCGCCAGGATTTCTCGCGCCGAAACACATCCAGGAACGCCGTGGCGCCCTGGCGCAGCTCATCCGGCACTCGGTTGCAGAACAGCCATTTCGCGAGTGCCAGGCCCTTCTTGTCCGGTGTGGTGCCGTCCAGGTTCACGAATCGGCCGTCGATGGCAGGGCGCCGCGCCCCAGCAATCGCGTTCTCCATGACAGGTCCGGCCTACTCCAGTGCAGGGGCTAGAACGCGGCTGATGGCGGTTGGGTTGACGATGCCTCTCTCGGTCATCCACGTCCTGGCGTCATCAGGAGCCAGATCTGCGGGACCGTCTGCCAGGTAGGTCCGGCCTGCGATGCGGGCGGCATGGGCCAGCAGCCACAAGTTGTTTTGCTGCAAAGCTCTCACGGCTGCGACCAGGATTGCCTTTGTCGCGCCGGCATCACCTTCCAGTGCGGCCAGGCCGCTGCCAGCCAGAAGCGCCAGAGATCCGGCCCACGCGTCCGGCTGGCGCCGCAAGGTCGCGATGAGCTCACGGGCGGCTTTCAGGTATCTGGCCCGCTCCCTGCTGTTCGACTGTTGCGCAGCGGCCAGCGCAGCGCGAGCGCGCAGGTGTAGGGCCGCAATACGCGTGTGCTGGATGTGGAACACGCCCGAGCGCCGCAACTCGGGCCAACGATCTCGGATCAGGTCATACGCCGCGGGGCCGTGGCGCAGGTACAGCTCGGTCTGAGCCATGGCGATCAAGTTGTACCAGTGTTGTACGTGGAATCCTCGCCGCGACCATCGCTGGATGCCCTCGTCGGTTTCGCTACGCGACCGTGCGGGGTCGTCCCGCATCAGCCAGACGAAGTTGGCCAGGCCGGTGCGGAAGTTGGTCGCGGCGTACAGCGACCCACGGTCGGTCGCCTGTCGCAGCCCGGTCGCGATGAGCCGCTGGAACGAGACGAGATCGCCCAGGTAGTACAGATCCTCCATCAGAAACTGGCGGGCCGTGTCCAGTTCCCAGACCGCGCCCGCACACTGCTGGGTCAGGACCTTCTCGGCCGCTTCCAGGCGCTCGCGGCTGCGCCCGAACTCGCCAATCAGGTGGCCGATCACGCCATCCATCAGCAAGGTCACGCCGCGGGCGTAGGGATCGCCCAGTTTATCCGCAATGCTCTCTGCCTCGGCCAGCAAGCGACGGGCGCGCGCTGCCCCTGCCTGGCCGCGACCCACACACCACGCGGCCTCACCGGCCAGTCCCCGACCCACGCGCGGAAGGTCTTGCACCTGTAACGCCAACAGCAGGCTGAGCGCCTGGAAATACGCTCCTTTGATGGGATCGATGAGCCCCATGCCCGACGAGAGCGACCAGCAAAGATCGATGCGTGCCGCCGCTTCGGCGCCGAGTGCCCCCACGGTTCCGGATTGACAACGCAGCCCGCGCCAGCGCAGACGGGCGCGCACCCACGCCAAGGAGAGCAGAGTGTGGGTGGGCATGTCCATGCCGGCCGCTGCCAGGGCGGTGCGCGCCACCTCCATTCCTTCATCGAAGTGGCCGCTGCGTAGCAGTTCGCCGCTGGCCTTGCGGTGCAGTTCCAGCGACAGGGCTGCGTCTGCTCCCTGGGTGGCCGCAGCCAGGTACTGTTGCGCTGCCGCGGCACCGCGACCGGCGTAGGCAAGCGCATCGGCCAGCTGGGCCAGCAAGGTGCCTTTCTCTCGCGCGTCCCAGCACCCAACTTTCAGCGCCATCTCGAAATGCTCGGCCGCGCGATCGAAGGCCAGGGCCTTCATGGCGCGCTCGCCAGTTGCCACCAGGTGACTGGCCGCCTTGCTGTTGTGCCCTGCCTCCAACCACAGAGCTGCCACTTGCGCGGGATCGCCATCCGATCCAAAGGCGGTGGCCAGGCGTTCGGCCAGGACGCGCCGTTTGGCCTGGTCGAGCCCGTTCCACAACCACACACGCAGCTGCTCGTGGCACAGCTCGATTCGTTCCCGACCCAGGGCCCCACTGGCATGCAGCAGACGTTCGCGCAACAGTTCGGCAACCTTGCGGTTGAAGATCCCGGGTTCGAGATCGCTGGCTGCCTGCACCACGGCCTCGGGCACCGGTGCACCCACTGTGGCGACCAGATCCAACACGATGCGCGCGATCGCTCCCGCTCGTTCCACGCGATCGCGCAGAAGATCTCCCAGTTGCAGCCGCGAAGCCTTCAGGTCGTGAGCCAGGACGTAGCGGGCGAGCTCCTTGATGAACAGGGCGTTGCCCTGCGTAGTCTCGGCCAGTGGTTCCAATTCGCGCGGGTAGCCCGCCGGCTCCGCCAGCGCTGCGCGTGGCGCACCATCGNNGCTTCGCGCGCGCCCTCGTTGCCGGCGCTGCGCGTGGCGCACCATCGCGGGGGTTCCCATGTGAATTCCGTTCGGGAGTCGATTGGGGATCGATCGCGAAAACAGATTGCAACAGGGCCAGCGTGGCCTCTCGGTCGAGGCGCGGCAGCTCCACTTGAATCTGGCGGATGGCCGGATCGAGCCAGTCGGCGCCAACCCCGTCCACCCCGCGATGGGTTCCCAGAAACAGCATCCGGGGCAGTCTGCTGTCGGCCAGCAAGGCAGAGAACATGGCCAGGCTGTCGGCATCGGCCCACTGCAGATCATCGACGAAGATCACCAGCGGACTGGCACCGGTGATGACAGCGAGCAACTCGCGCAGCCCATCGAGCAGACGGCTGCGCAACTCGTGCGGATCCGACGGGATCTCGACCGCGCCCGCCATGATCGATTCGGGGATTTGCTCCAGGGCTGGAAACAAGTGGCGCAGGAGCGGGGCGATGCCTGGCACAAGGGCGGCGCGTTCCTCGGGGGCAAGCTGGCCGACCTGGCGAGCGAGCTGGTCGATCACACCATCGAGGGCTTTGAAGGGCAGAAACTCACGCTCGTGGCAGCGAGAGGCAACGACCGTGCCTGCCTGATCTGCGCCGAGCTTTTCGAGAAACTGGTGGCAGAGTTCGCTCTTCCCGATGCCGGGCTCACCCGAGACCAGAACCGCGACTCGTGTTCCCGCGACCACGTCCGAGAAGGCCGACTGCAAGGTCGCCATGGGGCCCGACCTGCCAAACAGAGGGGTGGTCCCGACCCGGCCCTGACCCAGCCCCCACGCCGGTGCCGGCGGCGCGCCCACGGCCTTCAGGGTCGCGCTCGCGTCCGGTCGTTTGTCGGGCGCCCGGGCCAGCAGGGCTTCGCACAGGTCAACCAACTCCGGTGCGACGTCCGAGACAAGCTGGCGCGCCGGCGTGGCATCCTCGTGCTGCTTCCTGTACAGGATCTCGTGCGCTTGGCCATCGAAGGGCAGAACCCCGGTCAGCGCCTCGTACAACATCACGCCAAAGCTGTACCAATCTGCTGCGGGACTGACCGGATCGTTCGACGATTGTTCCGGCGCCATGTACGCAGGGGTGCCCGCCCCGAGAAACGTCGTCCGGACTTCCCATTCGGTGGCAAGACCAAAGTCGAGAATCACAACCCGGCCCTCGCTCGTGACCAGCACGTTGGACGGCTTGATGTCTCGGTGAATCTGTCCTGCGCCGTGGATGGCGGCCAGACCCTGGGCGAGCTGCGAGAACCTCTCGCACACGCGGGGCTGGTCCAGGGTTTCTTTCCGCACGGACCGGTCTGGCAGGACTGCGTGCTGGGGGCCTCGCCGCGTTTCTCCGTCCGTGTCTGACGGAACCAGCATCGACGCACGCGAGGCAACCGGTATGCCCCGTATGTGCGAGAGCAGATCAACGCCCTCGACCAGTTCCATGGTGAAGAACCAGCGCTCACCGTCGGAGAACAAATCCCCAAATCGAACCACGTTCGGGTGGCGGATGTTCGCGGCCGCACGGAACTCTTTCTTGAACCGGCGGAGCAGGGTTGGCTGCAGACCAGGAAGCAACTTGAGCGCAACCCGAAGGCCCAACTCTCCATCCTCGGCCTCGTAGACGACACCCATGCCTCCCTGTCCCAGCAGACGAATCAGGCGAAAGCGCTCCGTCCCGCGAAACCGGACCGCTCGGACTTCGCTAGGAACCTCCGCTCGAAGCATGTGTCTTCCTGTGCGGACGTAGAGTCCGCCCGGCTGGGAGTTCTGTCAAGGGGCAGCAGGGCGCGGAAACGCAGTTGATGCCCGGGTCGAAGCGTGGGTACAGTGGCTGGCCCAAGCCGAAGGGCTGGCCATTGCAACGCCCACGCCCATGACGAGAAGCCGCGACAAGGATAGTACTGCACATCCCTCCGGGATTCTGACCACTGTCCGTCCCCCTGGGGCGGGAAGCGGCCAAAACGGGCTTTTTCTGATGGTCGTCGGTCCCGAAGGATTCACTGCGATTGCTCTGCCACACAAGGGGATTCTGCAGATTGGCCGCAGCGCCCAGGCTGACATCAGGATCAACGATTCCCTGGCATCGCGCGACCACTGCCGCCTGTACGTGGAGGGTGGGATGGTCGAGATCGAAGACCTGGAGAGCGCCAACGGAACTTTGTTGCGCAATCATGCCCTGCAACCGCGGGTCCGGGTGGCGCTGGCGCTGGGGGATGCGGTGAGTATCGGGGCGACAGTTCTGATGTTGCGCTCGGGGGGCCACTTGCCGCGACCGGTTCGCGTCCTGCCCCACGGCTACTTTCTTGCTCGCCTGGACGAGGAATGTGCCAGTTCGGCTCGCGACCGCTCGCCGTTCGCCCTGGTCCGGCTGGATGTCGAAGGCGATGTGTCGACCAGCCGGTGCGCCGGGCTTCTCCCGTCAATTCTGCGGCCATCGGACATCATCGGCGCCTACGGACCGCAGCAATATGAACTGCTCTTGCCGCGAACCACGCGGGAGGTTGCCACGACGCTGGTTGAGGAACTGGGCGCCAGCTTGCAGAAGGATGGAATTGTATTTCGCACCGGCATCGCTCATCACCCGATCGATGGTCGCAGCGCTGCGGAATTGCTCGAGCGGGCGTGCCAGGGAGTGCGCCCAGGGACTGTCCAGCCCGGGCCGGCCTCGGACATCATTCTGGTGGACCCGGCGATGCGGGAACTCCATTCCCTGGCCAAGGACGTCGCCAAGAGCAACATCAACGTACTCNNGTGGGGGAGACCGGCACAGGCAAGGAGATTCTGGCCGAGGTCGTCCATCGCGCCTCGCCGCGCGTCCAGGGCAACTTCCTGTCGCTCAACTGCGCCGCCCTGTCGGAAAACCTGGTGGACGCGGAGCTGTTCGGCTACGAGAAGGGCGCCTTCACCGGGGCCACGCAGGCCAAGCCGGGTCTCCTCGAGACCGCACCGGGCGGCAGCGTGTTTCTGGACGAGATTGGCGAGCTGTCCCTGCCCCTGCAGGCCAAGCTGCTTCGTGTGATCGAAACCCGCACGCTGATTCGAGTTGGCGGCGTGACCAAGCGGACAGTGGACGTCAGGTTCGTCTCGGCAACCAACCGCAACCTGCAACAGGCCATCGAGAGTGGTGGGTTTCGCAACGATCTGTATTTTCGGCTCAACGGCATCACGCTGGCCATTCCCCCGCTGCGTGACCGCCCGGTGGAAATCGAGCCATTTGGGCGTCGCTTCGCCGGCGAAATGGCCCGCGACCTGGGGCGTTCGGCTCCCGAGATCTCGGCCGACGCCCTCACACTGCTACGCAGTTACGCTTGGCCCGGGAATATCCGCGAGTTGCGCAATGTCATCCACAGAGCGGTGCTTCTGTGCCGATCAGGACCGGTCATCACCCCCGACCAACTTCCACGGGAGTTGATGGAAGCCACCTTTTCGGCCGCCCACCCAACCCCCGCCGTGCCCTACGGCCAGACCCCGCTCGCTGGCTTGTCATTCACCCAGTCGGGGCCCGCGCTGGAACCCGAGGAGAAGCGACGGATCCTCGACGTGCTGGAGAAGACCGCCGGCAACCAGACAGCGGCTGCCAGGCTGCTGGGCATGGGCCGCACGGCCTTTGTAGCGCGCCTGAACCAGTACGGGATCTCGCGGCCGCGCAAGAGGTAGGGTCGGTCGGAGACGCGTTCATCGCTTGGCGACCTGTCCNNGCGCGCGAACAGATCGTGCGCACAAATCGTGCGCGTGAATCGCCCGGTGGCGCCGCGCTCAGCAGGATCGTCGACCTGCGCTTGTGTTAGCTCGCTTCCAACCAGGGCAGGGTCAAGGCGCTGATTCGATCGTACGGGTGGCAAAAGGGTACAGCCAAGACAGAACTCCGATGCGTCTGCACGCGACCTAACGGCCCCGCATGGTGGCGGAGTATTCCCTGTGCCCCCCGAACATGACGTCCCTGATACCCTCCAGGAGGGTACTCCGCCACGATGCTGAGGCCCCACTCCCCACGGCACTTTCCCGACCACGCCACCAACGCCGCCCATCCGCAACCCTGGCCTACCCACGCCAACCCACGGTCCGCCCGCAGGCCCCCCTGCACCTCGTGCCGCCTCGCGATCCGCGCCTAGACCATACAAAGCCCGTGCCACCGCAGTGGGAGGGATGTACGCCGCCAGACATCGGCAGCCTCGCGGTCGGCACAGTCATTGCTTAGTAGCGCGCCATCGCATGACTGGAGGCCGACAAGGCGGAGGACAAGGACAGATGCACTTCTCAACGAGCAAAACTGATGGCGTGGCTACTCTTCGCATCGAAGGCGAATTGGACGCGGTGACCTCGCGGGATCTTCGACCGTCAATCGACGCCCTGCTGGCGGAACGGCATCCTCGCGTCGTCGTGGATGTGTCGGATCTGCGGCTCATCGACAGCTGCGGCGTGGGCGGGCTGGTGTCGCTATACAAGAAGGCCAGGGAGTACGGCGGCGTGGTGACCGTCCACGGCTTGTGCAATCAACCGGCTGCGATCTTCAAGCTTCTACGCCTGGATCGGGTTCTGCTGGTGTGAGAGGGCGTAGATCGGGTTCTGCTCGCGGGAAGACGCATGGACTGCGTGGACGATGAGCCAGCGGTGGCCTTGGGGCGGCGAGGCGTGACGTTGGCGGAATCCCAGCCCGAGCTCACCGCCGACACCATCTTGCAGGAAGGCGAACTGGTAGACGGGAAATACCGAGTCGAGCGCCTGCTCGGCGCGGGCGGAATGGCAGCGGTGTGGGCGGGAACGAACGAACGAACAGGAAAGCAAGTCGCCCTCAAGGTCATTCTTCGGTCCCTGGCCACGACGCGCGTGGCGCAGGGCCTCTTTCGCCGCGAAGTTCTGGCGGCGAGCCTGGTGAACCATCCCAATGTGGTAACGATCTTCGACGTCATTGAACATGAGGGGATGGCGTGCATCGTGATGGAGTTGCTCGAGGGCGAGCCCCTCGGCAGCGCCATAGCGCGCAAGGGATTTCTCGGCGTCAACGAAGCGACGATGCTGCTCTTGCCAGCCATGCGAGGGGTGGCCGCGGCGAACGCACAGGGCGTGATCCA
>PMZX01000498.1:0-7036 GCA_003170035.1 Myxococcales bacterium
CCCGAGGACCACTGGGTGCTACACCAGGCAGCGCGAGAGCACAGCCGGGCCGGCCACGATGATCGCGCGGCCGAACTTTTCGAACAGGCACTACGCTTCGACCGCGACGGCTGTCACCAGACTTTGGTCGACTACGGCGATCTTCTCCGTCGGGTCGGCCGCATCGGGGACGCGGTTCGCATGTACCGCAAGGCTGTGGCGGCTTGTCCCAACGACGTGGAATGGCGGCGCACCCTGCGCGACGCCGAGCGCGAGTTGATGAGCGCGCCAAGCTAGCTCGATCCCTCGGCGGCGGCGCGGTCCAGGTACCAACCTAGGCTGCCGTCCTCGGCCGGTCTGATGCCCACGATGGGATGTGCCTGTACGTCGTCGGGCGCGCGCGCGGCAGCGATCAGGGCTGCGTGCTTGCTGGCCCCGGTGACCAGTACGGCTGCAAAGCGGGCGGCGCAGAGAACGGGGTAGGTCAGGGTCATGCGCGGGCGTGGCGCCAGCACGTGCTCGCCGTCGTTGAGCCGCACCCAGGCTTGGCGCTCGTCGAGAGCAGGCGAGTGCGGAAACAGGCTGGCGGTGTGCCCATCAGGACCCATGCCCAGGACGGCGGCATCGAGACGGCCGCTGGCAAGAGCCTGGCGCAGATCGGCCTCATAGCGACGGTTCCCGTCGGGCAGGTCGACCGGCATGGGATGGACCTGGGCAGGAGGAATAGGCACCTTGTCGACCAGCGCGGATCGGATCATGGCGAAGTTCAGCCGAGGATCGTTCTCGGGCACGCAGCGCTCGTCGACCAGCCACAGGTGCGTATGGGCCCATCCGTTCGGGGCATAGCGCACATCCGTTGCCAAGAGTTGGTAGAGTCTCTGCGGGCTGGTGCCGCCCGAGAGGGCCAGGTGTACGGTGCCCGCCTCACGAATCCGCTGGTGCAGAGTTCGGACGAGATCATCGACCAACCGTTTCGCCACGGCTTCCGGCGACACCTCGATCACCAGTCGGCCGCGCAGCCCGCGAAGATCGCCCTGCGCGCTCATGGCGGCAAGTCGAAATCGGGCAGGGCCGCCGGCTCGGTGCGCGACACCGTAGTCTCCGGGTTGCGCCACGGCCCGTGCGGTTTGATCAGCTCATCGGCCGCCGCAGGTCCCCAGCTTCCCGCAGGGTAGGGGACAGGGCCCTCGCCCGGATGGTCGCGCCAGTAGTCGAGCACCGGCATGACAATCCGCCACGCGGCTTCGATCTCATGGCGATCCTTGTAGTGCGACTGGTTGCCGCGGATCGCTTCTAGCAACAGCGTCGCGTAGGCTTCGAACGGTTCGGCGCTGAACTGCTGGCGGTAGTCGAAGTCGAGCACGGCCGACTGGATGTGCAGGCCGAGGCCGGGGACCTTGCCCTCGAAGCGCAGACTGATGCCTTCGTCGGGCTGCACGTTGACGACCAGGCGGTTGGGGCTCGGCCGGATCTCGGCGCCGTCGACGTTGCGGAATAGGTGAGGCGCGGGCTTGAAGTTGATCACGAACTGGGTGAGCTTGCGGCGCATGCGCTTGCCGGTGCGCAGGAAGAAGGGCACGCCCTCCCAGCGCCAGTTGTCGATGAAGAGCTTGAGCGCGGCGAAGGTGTCGCACGAGCTGTCGGCCGGCACGCCGGGCTCCTCGCGGTAGCCAGGCACGAGCGCGCCGTCGACTTGGGCGCGGGCATACTGGGCGCGCACGGCGAGACGGGGCACTTCATCCGGGGCAATGGGTCGCACCGCCTCCAGCGCATGGCGCTGCTCGCTGCGCAGGTCGGAGGCGCGGAACGAGTTGGGCGGTTCCATGGCGACCACGGCCATGAGCTGCAGCAGGTGGCTCTGGATCATGTCGCGCATGGCCCCGGCGGAATCGTAGTAGGCCGCGCGGTTGCCCACGCCCACGGTTTCGGCTGCCGTGATCTGAACGTGATCGATGTACATCCGGTTCCACAGCGGCTCGAAGAGCAGGTTGGCGAAGCGGAAGACCAGCAGGTTCTGCACCGTCTCCTTGCCCAGGTAGTGGTCGATGCGGAACACGTCCTCGTCGTCGAAGACACGGCCCAGGACGCGGTTCAGGTGCTCCGCGCTCCGCAGGTCGCGGCCAAAGGGTTTCTCGACGATTATGCGTTGCCGGGCCGCCGGGTTGGTCTCGGCCGAGCACCAGCGCCGGATGCCCTGGTTCAGCCCTGCGGCGCCGATATTCTGAATGATGCGTTCGTAGAGATCCGGGGCGACGGAGAGATAGTACAGGGTCTCGCCGCCAGTGCCGTGGGCCGTCTGCAACTGACAAAGAACCCCGGTGATGCGCGGCCACTCCTCGGCGTGCGTGGCATCGGCCGCCAGGTAGTGCAGGCGGCTGGCAAAGTCGCGCCAGCGTTCTTCGTCGAAGCCGTGCCGCTCCTGGCACGCGCCTTTCATACGTTCGCGAAACTGGTCGTCAGAGAACGGCGTGCGGCTGATGCCGAGCACGCCCACGTGCGAGGAAAGCAGCCCCGCGACGTGCAACTCGAACAAGCCCGGGATGAGCTTGCGTCGTGCCAGATCGCCCGAGGCACCGAAGATGACCAACAGACACTGTCGCTCGTCCATGTCGGCGGCAAGCATAGCGTCTCGCGCCTGCGCAGGCGAGGCAAGGAGTTGAGCGGGGGTCTACACCCGAATCTTCTCGTCCGGTCCGGGAGCCGACACCGTGGCAAATCCGCGCTCGGTCAGCTCGGCAATCAACGCCGCTTGCGCCGGGGGCTCGCCATGGACCAGCAGCACCTGCCGGAGATTGCCCTGGCTGCGCACGCCCTCGGCGAAGTCGATGAGATCCTTCTGGTCGGCGTGCGCGGAAAAGCCGTTGAGCACCACCACCTCGGCGGCCAGTCGGCGCATGACCCCGAAGATCTTCACCTCGCGCTGGCGCTCCACGATGCGGCGGCCGAGGGTGTGCTGCGCCTGATAGCCGACGATGAGAATGGTGTTGCGCGGATCCTCGATGCCTTCGCGCAGGTGATGCAGGACGCGGCCTGCTTCACACATGCCGCTGGCCGAGATCACGATGAACGGCCCGGCGCTGGCGGCGAGGGCTTTCGATTCCTCCTTGTCAGACACGTAGTGGAGGCCGTCGAAGGCGAAGGGCGAGTCGCCGCTCACCAGCAGGGAGTAGGTTTGCTTGTCGTAGCACTCGGGGTGCATCTTGAAGACGTCGGTGAGCTTCACGGTGAGCGGTGAGTCCACGTACACGGGCAGGGCAGGCACCTGGTTGGCCTTGCGCAGGCGTTTCAACGAATAGACGACTTCCTGCGCCCGTTCGAGGGCAAACGACGGGATGATGACCTTGCCACCGCGCTTGGCGGTGCGATTGATCGCGGCGGCGAGGGCGACGTCAACCTCCTCGATGGGCGCGTGGCGTCGGTCGCCATAGGTGCTCTCCATGATAAGACAGTTGACTCCGCCGGGGATCTCCGGCTCGCGCAGAATCGGCAGCCCTTTGCGGCCCAGGTCCACCGCAAAGGCGATGCGCGTGTCGTCTTCATCGATGTCCAGCACCACCACCGCGCTGCCCAGCACGTGGCCCGCATCCAAGAACTTGAGCACGACGCCGGGCGCGATCTCCTGGCTGAGTCGGTAGGGCAAGGCCACCATCTGGCCGAGCAGGGCGGTGACATCACCGTGGTCGTAGAGCGGTTCGGCCGGCTCCATGTCCAGGTGTTCGCGTTCGATCAGCTTCTGGATGTGACGGGCGTCAGACTCCTGAATCATAGCTGCGTCGAGCAGCATGGGCCCGCACAGGTCGCGCGTTGCCGGCGTAGCATAGATGGGCCCGCGGTAGCCTCGCTTGGCGAGCAGGGGCAGGGCACCGGCGTGATCGATGTGCGCGTGAGACAGCACGACCGCATCGAGGTCATCGATGGGCACATGTTGGGCGATGGCGCGGTTCTGTTGTGCGGTTTCCTTGCGGCGGCCCTGGTACAGGCCGCAATCAAGCAGGATGGTCGCCCGCGACGTCCGCACCAGGTGCTTGGAACCGGTCACCTGGCGGGCGGCCCCGATGCATTGAATCTCGATCAATCGCCACTCCTTTGATAGAGCCAGGTGGTCGCATTGCGGGAGGTGAGCGAGCGCGCGAACGCCGGCGCCTGCAGTTCGGAGGCGATTCCTTCGGTGAGCACGCTGAGTGCAGTCTTCGGATCGTCGGCGAAGCGGAAGAGATCTAGGTCCTCCTGGTTGATCATCCCGTAGTGGACCAGGGCATCGAAGTTGATGATCTCCTTCCAGTAGCTGGTGCCGAACAAGAGAACCACGATCCGGCGGTCCAACTTTTGGGTTTGCGCCAGGGTCAGGATCTCGGACATTTCATCGAGGGTGCCGAAGCCCCCGGGAAAGACGGCGATGGCGCGCGCCATGTGGGCGAACCAGAGCTTGCGCATGAAGAAGTAGCGGAACTCGAAGGATAGCTCGGGCGTCACGTAGGGGTTGGTGTGCTGCTCCTCGGGCAAACTGATGTTGAACCCAACCGTCCGTCCGCCCGCTTCGGAGGCACCGCGGTTGGCGGCCTCCATGATTCCCCCGCCGCCACCCGTACACACCACCAGGCGTCCCGGACCCGCGGGTTGGCTGGCGGACCAGGAGGTCAGCAAGCGGGCCAGGGTGCGTGCGTCTTCGTAGTAGCGGCCGAGCGGCCCCTTGGGGTCGAGACGGGCGGAGCCGAAGAACACGACGGTGCCCCCAATCCCCTGGCGCGCGAAGCGCTGCATGGGCTCGAGGTACTCGGCCAGGATGCGCAGCGGGCGCGCGTCGTCGGAAGCAATGAACTCCTCATTCTTGTAGGCAAGAGGATTGTGGGCCGTGGGGGGCGGTGGGGTTTCCTTCATGAGAGTCTCCCTGTCATCAAAGTAGATATCGGTCGACAAGCCACGCAACTAATGTTCCCGTGGCTGTACCGATGGCGTCCCAGGTCAGGTCGCGCCAGGAGAATCCCCTCCCGCGGTCCTGGTCGTAGACTTCCTTGGCGATTCCTGCCGAGAGCGCGATGCCGGCGCCTGAGAGCACCCGGATGCNNAGCGCGATGGCCAGCGACAGGCGAAACGTCGCGCTGCCTATGTATGGGGAAGGCGCAAGACAACGGAGGCTCGGCATTTCGGGCCATCTAGGGATGTAGGCGCACGGCTTCGTACGCTCGGTCCCATCATAGCCGCCCGCTGGGAAAGTGCACTTTTCCCTTGCCGTACCTGGGATTCGGCCACGCGGCACGGGCCCTGTCACGGCCCCGGCTCCGGTCTCCGTCCCTGCCCCGGCCCCCTGCTCCGGGTCCCAGGCATCATGCCCGTAATTGACCCCCCCTTGTCCGCGTGTTATCGAAGGAAGACTGCTCGGGTACTCGATGGGCAAGCGCATACTGGTCGCCGACGACAGCCTAACGATCCAAAAGGCCTTCGCTATGGTCCTGGCCGGCCAGGACTACACGCTCATGGCCGCCCGATCAGTGGACGAGGCGCTGGTTGCTGCCAAGGGGAAACGGCCTGACCTGGTCATCGCGGATGCGGTGCTGGGGAACGGCAGCGGCTACGACCTGTGCTCCTCCCTGAAGGCGGACCCGGCCCTGCGCGGTGTGCCTGTGCACATCCTGGCTTCCAACCAGAACCCCCTGGATGAGGCGCGCGCCCGTCGCGCCGGCGCCGATGGTCATCTGCTCAAGCCATTTGACAGCCAGACATTGCTTGACAGCGTGAGCGCGGCCCTCCTGTCTCCGGTTCGACCTGCACCCGCGCCGGTGACCGAGGTGCCTGCGCGTCCAGTGCCTGCCTCCCCGTGGGCTCCTGCCGGGCGGGGTGAAGTCGCGGAGGAGGTGCTGGAGCCCGAGGACGAAAGCTACGGCGAGTTCACCATCGAACGTGGCTCGGCACCGGGACCGGCGGCGTGGGCTGGACGGCCCCCAACCTGGCCAGGGGCACGCCCCGCACCTCCCGCATCACCAGCCCCCGGGATGACCCCAACGAGTCGGCCTTCGTTGATTCCCGGTGTGCCCGCGCCGACCCCGGCACCACCGACCCGCCCGGCACCTCCACTTCCCGGCGCGGCCGCCGCTTATGCTCCGCCGAGTCCCCCACGTTCCGCTCCCCGCCCGACCATCATGGGGTTTCCGGCCGTCAGCCCGCCTGCCCAAGCCACTGCAACCCCGCCCCTTCCTCCCCCGGCAGCGCGGCCGACGGTACCCCGCCCTGCTGTCCCTCCGCCTGCCCCTGCGCCTCGGGCCGCACCGCCTATCCCGGCCGCGCCCGCGCCAGTGCCCCCAGCCGCTCCAACCTTGCCAGCACCGACCCGCCGATCGGGGAGCATGCCCGCGGTGGCACCACCAGTCGCGCCCGCGCCTCTGGTCGCCGCGGTGTCGTCGGCCATCGACCAGAAGATCGGGGTGATCGCGGCCCGCGGTCGCGAGTACGAGGCGATCGCCAAGCTTTCGCGCGAGATCATCGAGCAGGTGGTGTGGGAAGTGGTACCCGAGTTGGCCGAGGTGCTCATCAAGCAAGAAATTGATCGCCTCGTTGCTGCCAAGAAGTAGTCTCTGTCCCCTCCACCCTTTCCGTTGCACCTCATGACCGCTCTTGCGAAGACCTACGACCCTGCCGCAATCGAGTCGCGCTGGTACCAGGAGTGGCTGAACTGCGGCTACTTCCACGCCGAAGCGGCCACGCCCAAGGCGCCCTTCTGCATCGTCATCCCGCCGCCCAATGTGACCGGCTCGCTGCACATGGGCCACGCGCTCACCTGCACCATCCAGGACATCCTCGTGCGCTGGCGGCGCATGGCTGCCTACAACGCCATGTGGCTTCCGGGCACCGACCATGCCGGCATCGCCACCCAGATGGTGGTGGAACGCGAGTTGCGGGCGACGGAGAAGAAATCCCGCCACGACATCGGTCGTGAAGAGTTCGTCAAGCGCATCTGGGAATGGCGCGAGCGCTACGGCAGCCGCATTCTCGAACAGCTCAAGGTGATGGGCTGCTCGCTCGACTGGGAGCGCCTGAAGTTCACCATGGAGCCCGACTACTC
>PMZX01000498.1:7053-7864 GCA_003170035.1 Myxococcales bacterium
TGTGGGAGTTCGCCTATCCGCTGGCCGATGGCTCGGGCGAGGTCGTGGTTGCGACCACGCGACCCGAAACCATGCTGGGCGATACGGCGGTGGCGGTGCACCCCGATGACCCGCGCCACAAGGCGAAGATCGGGAGGATGATCCGGCACCCATTCGTCGATCGGACCTTCCCGGTCATTGCCGATTCCATTCTGGTCGATCCGAAGTTCGGCACGGGCGCGGTGAAGGTCACACCGGCGCACGATCCCAACGACTTCGAATGTGGTCAGCGCCACAAGCTGGGGTTCATCTCGATCTTCGACGAGAAGGGGGCGGTGACCGCCGAGGGCGGGCGTTTTGCGGGGCTGGATCGATTCGAGGCGCGCAAGCAGGTCAAGGCCAAGATCAAGGAACTGGGTCTCGAGCGCGGCAGCAAGCCGCACGTCCACGCCATCGGCCACTGCCAGCGCTGTCACACCGTGGTGGAGCCGATGCTGTCCACCCAGTGGTTCGTCAAGATGGAGCCGCTGGCCAAACCGGCCATCGAGGCGGTGGAGCAGGGCAAGACCCGCTTCGTGCCGGAGAGCTGGAGCAAGACCTACTTTCACTGGATGAACAACATCCGTGACTGGTGCATCTCGCGCCAACTCTGGTGGGGACATCGCATCCCGGCCTGGTATTGCCAGACCTGCGCCGGCATCACGGTGGCGCGCACGACTCCGCAGACCTGCAGCCAGTGCGGGGGCGTGAGCCTGAAGCAAGACGAAGACGTGCTCGATACCTGGTTTTCGTCCTGGCTGTGGCCCTTCGCGACCCTGGGCTGGCCCGACGA
>PMZX01000103.1 GCA_003170035.1 Myxococcales bacterium
AACTACGGCCCTATACCCGGCTACTGGCACACTTGCGGGCTGCGGGCCGACGGCAGCGCGACCTGCTGGGGCGACAACTCCGCCGGGCAGATCACCGCACCGGCAGGCGCCTTCACCCAGATGTCCGCCGGCCTGGTAGAGACCTGCGGTCTACGACTGGACGGCAGCGCCACCTGCTGGGGATACGTGGCCCCGGCGCCCCCGCCCGGCGCCTTCACCCAGATTTCCGTCGGGTGGATCCACGTCTGCGGTCTGCGGCCCGACGGCAGCGTTGTCTGCTGGGGCGATTTCGTGATGCCAGAGATGTGAGCGGCGATCATTTCGAATAGCCACCCCGTGACCTTGGTAGGGAAATCCGATGCCGGGGTAAAAAACAGAGGGGGAGAGCGCCTTCCCGCATCCGCGACAAGAATACAAGAGGACCTCGATGTACAAGCTGCTGTTCCTTTCCATGTGCCTGATGCCGGCCCTTTTCGCGGGAGGGTGTGGGCGAAGCCGGGTATTGGGACGTAGTTGACGTAATCTTCGCACCCTGACACTTGGGGCGCGATGAGGCAGGAAGGAAAGTGGGCTTGTTCTGCCTGCCGCCACAAAACCACGCCTTCGTCGAGGGCAAACACCGCGCTGCTGGTCGCGCCGGTCTTCCAGGACCTCAAGGTCTCCCGGCACAGGCCCAGGGGAATCAATTTCCGGCGAACCAAACTTCCACGGACACGGGCAGCTCGATCAACCTATGATAGCCTTCCGGCAAGGTGAAGCGCGGGCCCCGGAAAGCACCCGTTCGGAGCCGAGCCTACTGCAGGTGGGTATCGAAGAACTGGAGGACCAGCTTGTCCACTTGCTCGTGAACTGCCGGTCGGTCCACCGTAGGATCGATGTCGACGCAGATGTCCTTGGCGCGCTCGCGTCCTTGGTCGTTGCACACGGCCAGGAAGGTGAAATGTCCTCCCTTGGGCAAGACGGTCAGCTTGGCACCGCGAATCAACTCGGCGTAGTGCCCGGCATTGTCCGCCAAGGGAACCCATTCGTCCTGCGCGCTGGCGACGATTCCCACCGGAATCTTGACCTCTGTGAGATCCTCGGCCGCAAAGCCCGGGCCGAGCGCGGGAGCAATGGCAAAGACCGCGCGGAATCTGGGATCCTTGTATGACGAGGACGCTGCATCGCGATCCGGCAGCCTTTCGAATATGGCCCTGGCGTCAGGCCGACATCCCCTTCGCGATGGATGGTCCTGGCAATGGGCTCCCATGCGCTCGGGGTGGTAGATCCCGCCGGCCAGCGCGATCACGGTGTATCCACCCGAGGACATTCCGGCGGCGCCCACGCGATTGGCGTCGATACGCGAAGCAAATCGGGAATCCGCCAGCAGCGCATCCAGCGCCCGCGAGAGATCCACCGGACGGCGCCACTGGGCCATCGCGCCTTCTGGTGTGTCGTTTCCATAAGCATTGCCGAAGTGCTCGACCGCAGCCACCAGGTAGCCATGCGCTGCAAGGTCTTCAGCAATCCATACCAGGCTGGAGGTCGATCCTCCGGTGCCGTGCGAGAGCAACACCAGCGGCAGCTTCTCTGGCTGCGCAGCCATGGGCGCCTCCGGCACGCCCCGCGCGACGAAGATCCAATCGAGAGTGGTCGGTTTGGTCTCGGTCTTCGGATCCGCCGGATACCATAGCCGAGTGACGAGTGGACGATGTCTGGTGGTGTCCTCGAAGCTCACCTTCGTCGTGCCCACGGGCGCGGATGGTTGCCCAAGTTGCGCTGGCAAGGGGTCTCGATGCACCCCAGCGCCCGAAGCCCCACAACCCGCAAGAGCGAGCCAGCCGAGAGAGAGCATGAAGCGATGAAATCCCATGGACATGGCCTTCTACTAGCACCTTCCACGGCTCCCGGACCAGATGGACCGTGCAGTCGGGTCGGGGACCGGCGCGGTGGTGTGCAGAAGGTTGATGCTCTTCCCGCCATCCACCGAGCTCGCTGTTTCCCAGACAGGTATTCCTAGCTACACTACTCCGGGTGGGTGATAGAGCATCCAGGGTTCCTGTCTCACCTGCAACCGGAGGCCCTATGCTGAATCATGTGCGTTCTGATTTTGTGAGACTGACCGTGCTGTCCATGTTGGTCATCACGGTGGGTGCAGGCGGGTGTAGCAGTGGCAAGGGAATTCGGACGAGTGCCGCAGGAGGCACGACCGGCACTGGGGGCGTGACCACCTCCACTGGAGGGAGCACCAGCACGTCAGGGGGCACGACCAGCACCACTGGAGGCGCGACCAGCTATGCGGGCACAAGCGGGACCACCGGAGGAAGCACTGGCACCACCGGAGGCACGGGTGGAGGTGGCACTGGCGGGCAAGGTGACTGCATTTGTGACTTCGTTCCCGGGGGCACGACCGGCTCTGACGCTCCCCCCTGCGCATCGCAAATCGAGATCGCGTCGCTCGCCGACGTCCCATTCGTTGCCGCGCCCCGATGGGTGAACGAGTACTGCAGTGACTCCTACTACGGCGTGCAGATCACGCCCGACTTGGTGGCGACCACGGCCCTGGTTCTCGACGCCTACGAAATTCCCGGGCCGCCGAACTGTCCTTCCTGTGCCGACCGGGTCGGGTTTCAATTGACCGAGCCTATCGCGGGTGTGACCACGGACACGCCGGCTTTGAACGTTGCCGATCGGTACCTACGGGCGAGCCCAGGCGCTGTCTTTCGCCTGCGCCCGCTGCTTCGGTGTAACCACCCCCTGTNNGCTCGAGGTGTGACATCGATCAAGTATGCTACCCGGCCGGGACGCTCTTCTGTCGGAGCTGCGAGGGTAAGGATGCCCCTTCCTGCGCATGCCGAACCTCCGCGGGCGTGGAGTCGGACGGTACCAAGTGTCAGTATCTCATGACCGATGTGATGAAATACGGCATCTGTCAGGGCGGATATTGCTTCGTCTCCGAGTAGACGGACGCACAGGAGTGCCTAGGCCATTCGCATCGGCCACACCGATTCGACTGGTCCTGGCTGCCCGGCAAGAAGTCCGAACAAGCGCCATTTTTCCTTCACCGAATCGCATCTGCAAGAACGCCGACAACGGAGATTCTGTCAACCACACCCACCTACACACCGAAACTATCCCCTCTAGCCAGGACAGCGGGGTGGCCACCAGGCCAGGGGTTCTGATACACCGGTGATTCATGAGGCACGATCTCTTCATTTCCTACTCACGAAGAGACAATGCAGACGGCCGCGTGACGGAGTTGGTCGAGCAGATCAAGGAGGACTACCGTGAGTTCGCTGGCGACGAGCCGAGCTGCTTCTTCGATATGGACTCCATCAGCGGCATGGACGACTGGCGGCACCGCATTTTGCAGGGCTTGCGGGAGTCGGAGATCCTGCTCGTCGTGCTCTCTCCGTCGTACCTTGAAAGCGGATACTGCGAGTGGGAGGTCGTGGAGTACCTCAAGTACGAGCACTCCCGGGCAGTCGCCGGGCAGGGAGTATCGGCGATCTACTTCGCCGAGGTGCCCGGGCTCGACTCAAGAGAGTTCAATGCGCAAGCCAAAGACTGGGTGCTGAGGCTGCGGACGCGCCATCACTGGGACCTGCGTCCGTGGCACGATGCGGGCAAGGCGGCGCTGAACCGGTCAGACGTCCGCAAGAGGCTGAGCGACCTCGGGAAGAAGCTCGCTGACCGCATTTCCAAGCTGCGCAGCATCGCCAGGGCGCCGGGCAACCTGCGCGGCCACAATCCGAGATTCGTCGGCCGCAGCGCGGAGATCGAGCGACTGCACGAATCGACCGCGCTCGGCAAGCTGGGCGTCATCACCGCGCTGCAAGGTCTCGGCGGTCTGGGCAAGACCGCGCTCGCCATTCAATACGCCTACGCCTATGCCGACCATTTTCCCGGCGGCAGGTGGCACATCGGATGCGCGAACGAGAGGAGCTTGGCCTCGGCCATCCGGACGCTGGAGCCGGATCTAGGCATCACGTTGACGGAGGAAGAGAAGAAGGATGAGGAGCGCGGAGCCCGAAGGATCCTCGCCGAGCTGGAAAAGCGCGCCGTAGCAGGCGCAAGGGAACGCGCCGGTGAAAGGCACCCGCCGTCGGCGCTGGCTCTCATCATCCTGGACAACGTGGACGCGCCCGGGTTGCTGCAGCCGCCGCAATCGGATCTCGTGAGCGGCAAGCCGTGGCTGCGCATCCTCGCCACCACCAGGCTCGGCGAGACGGATCTCGGCTCGGATCCCCATCGCCGCGAGATCCTCACGGTGGGCGAGCTGCCGCTCGAGGACGCCGTGGACCTCATCGAACGGCATCAGATGAATGAGCGCTTCGCCGATGACCAGGAGCGCGCGGCGGCAAGGGAGATAGCGAGGATTCTCGACGGCTTCACCCTGGCTGTGGAGGTGGTGGCCGTGTATCTAGGCGAGAGCGCAGGTCAGAAGAGGAGCTGCGCCGGCTTGCTCGGCAGATTGCAGAAGGAAGGCCTGGCCGGTGTCGAGGCTGTCGCTGGAACCACCAAGGGCGCCGTGGCCCATCACGAGAAGCTCGTCGGCCTTACCCTCGGCCCCACCCTGGGCGGGCTCGGTCCCGAGGAAACCCTGGTCCTCAACTATGCTGCTCTGCTGCCACCGGACGCGATACCTTTGCCCTGGATCCGCAGCCTCGTCTCGCGCGATCACCCACAGCTCGGCAAGAGCGCGGAACCCGGCTACGACGATCCCTGGCTCAGCCTCGTGAACCGCCTCATCTGCCTGCGTCTGCTGCAAGTGGCGGACGTTGATCCCGACACGCAAGCCCCCCGGCTGGCCCGCCTGCACCGCTTGGTGGGCCAGCTCGTCTGTGTGCGGATGGGAGACAAGGTCGAGCCTCTGCGGGACGCGCTGTCCCTGCGAATCAAAGAGCGATGCAGTGAGTTCGAAGATGTGTGGCACTTGCACAAGTGGGAGATACCCGTGATGGTCGAGTATGCGAGAGGTCTTCTGAATCGCCAGGACGCAAAGGCGCCCACCGTCCTGCGGTCCCTCTGTCAATGGCTCCCCGAGTTTGACGACGGCAGCCATTCCGAGCCCCTGCTTCGCGCTTGCCTCGCTCAACTGGAAGCGCAGTCCGGTGATGACCCTAAAGACCTGTCCGTGACCCTTTCCAACCTCGGTTGGGCGCTGCGCAAGCGCGGGCGATATCGCGAAGCCGAAGGTTTTCTCCGCAGGGCCTTGGAAATCGATGAAAAGAGGAACCCGACGGACAAGCATGCGCTGGCCGTGAGGTATGGGAACTTGGGACAATGCATACTTGCCCAAGGACGTATCGGAGAAGTGAAGCCAATCTACGAAAAAGCCTTGATCTATTTCGAAGAAGCACTCGGACCAGAACATCGTCACGTTGCAAGCTGTCTACTCGAGCTGGCACGGCTCTACTGGTTCCAAGGCCAGTACGACAAGGCTTTGCCGCTGTACGAGCGCTCGTTGGCGACTAGCGAGAAAGTGTTGGGACCGGAGCATCCAGAGGTAGCAACCTGCCTAAACAACCTGGCGGTGCTGAAAGGTGACCAAGGCCGGTACGACGAGGCACTGCCGCTGCACGAGCGCTCATTGGCTATCCGGGAGAAAGTTCTGGGGCCGGAGCACCCAGATGTGGCGACGTCCCTAGGCAGCCTGGCGGTGCAGTATTGGAAACAAGGCCAGTACGACAAGGCACTGCCGCTGTACGAGCGCTCGTTGACTATTCGGGAGAGAGTTCTGGGGCCGGAGCATCCAGATGTGGCGATCACCCTAAACAACCTGGCCGTGTTGCACAGAGACCAAGGCCGGTACAACGGTGCACTGCCGCTTTTCGAGCGTTGTCTGGCCATCTACGAGAGAGCGCTCGGACCTGAGCATCCGGATGTGGCGATCGTCTTGAACAACCTGGCGGAGCTGCATAGGAAGCAAGGCCGGTACAACGAGGCGTTGCCGCTGCACGAGCGCTGCCTGGCCATTCGCGAGAAGATGCTGGGGCCCGAGCATCTTGACACCGCCCTATGCAAGCACGAGCTGGCGTTCGTCCACGACTGCATGCATGAGCCGAACAAGGCGCTCCCTTTGTACAGAGATGCATTGGCGGTTTTGGGGAGGACCGTTGGACCCGACGACAGCCTCTTTGTCAACGGTACCCTCAACCTCCAGATCTGCCTGCGAAATGCTGGCGATCCGGCCTTCGACGTCGAGCTGCTCAGGGCATGCACACGCCGGCTGAGGGAGCGAAACGACCCCCGCGCCAAGAAGGGGCTCGACGTGCTTCAGGAGATGGGTGTGGCTCCTGAGCCGATGTAGTTTGACGGTAGCTCGTGGGAGGATGGTCCGCGGTGTACGGCCGGTAGCAAGAGACCATTCGCAACGGACCGAGTGGCCGTGCCCGACGGCAGATCGCTCCGGCCACGGCCACGGCCACGGCCACGACCTCCTGCGGCTTGTGGGGTTCATCGCGCACTTCCCGGCAGCGGTGGGATGTAGTAGAGAGAGCTTCTTTTCCGATAAATGGACGTGGACGGACGAAGCTTCGTCGTGAAAACTGGCTTCTTCTTCCTATCGTCTTACAGGAGGCTCAAGAATGATCTACTCGGCAGAAGTCGAACACATGACCTGTGTGGCCAAGGGCCCCAATCACGGTCCCGCGCCCATTCCTGAGGAAGGCCGCTGGGTGCAGGCCAAGGAGATCAAGGACATCTCCGGGCTCACCCACGGAGTGGGTTGGTGCGCGCCTCAGCAGGGCGCCTGCAAGCTCACGCTCAACGTGAAGGACGGCATCATCCAGGAAGCCCTGATCGAGACCATCGGCTGCTCCGGCATGACCCACAGTGCCGCCATGGCAGCCGAGATCCTGTCGGGCAAGACCATTCTCGAAGCCCTCAACACGGACCTGGTGTGCGACGCCATCAACACTGCCATGCGGGAACTCTTTCTGCAGATCGTCTACGGCCGCACCCAGACGGCGTTCTCGGAAGACGGCCTGCCCATCGGCGCCGGCCTCGAGGATCTGGGCAAGGGCCTGCGCAGCCAGATCGGCACNNGAGGGCTACGTGACCCGCCTGGCCCTGGACGAGGGTGACGAGGTCATCGGATACGAATTCGTGCACCTGGGCAAGATGATGGAATCCATCGCCAAGGGCGTGGAGGCTGGGGAAGCCTTGAAGAAGGCGACCTCGAAGTACGGCCGCTTCGA
>PMZX01000102.1 GCA_003170035.1 Myxococcales bacterium
GGCATCCATGAAGCGCAACCGCTCGAGCGCGCTCTCGCCTTCGCCAAAGGGCGCATCGACTGTACCGGTGATCAACAACGGCTCGCCGCTGGTCAATACGTCGCGATAGTCGTTGAGTTTGGCCGAGGCGACGTGAAACTCAATTGTGCCAAACTGATCTTCCAATTTGAAGAAGGCGTACTTGCCTGTTCCGTTCTTGATTACGCGCTCCTGGAGCGCATATCCACGCGAAGGCGGAAATCGGTGACCGACAAGAAGGGACCGCCTTCCTTCCGCGCCGCCGTGCTCATCTCAACCGCTCCCTCGCCCACCCCCTTGACTGCTGCCAGAGCTTCTGAACGCCCTTTCCCGATTTGTACTATGATGCCCGCCAGATTGATCGCGGAGGGTCGTCATGCGTGATGTTCGCGTTTTCGGATCCGCTGTTTCCATCGCTCTTTGCTTGGTGGCCGCCGCCTGCGCCAAGGCGCCCTCGCCAGCGGGCTCAGGGGGAACGATTGGGCCAGTCGGCACGAATGGCAGGGGCAGCGGTGCCGCCACCGGAGCGGGTGACGCCATCATCGACGCGAGTGTGGACGTGAGCATCGCTGCAATCATTGACGCCGCAGAGTATGCTAGCGTCGATGGTCCGACGGGATGCGGTCTTGCCGGAGCACCGACCGGCGTGCTGAGCAACCAGACCATCACCGTCGGGAGCCAGGCGCGGACCTACGTGCTCTCGGTACCGCGGAACTACGACCCCAATACTCCTTTGCCCCTGGTATTCGGCTGGCACGCTCACGGTGCCACGGGAGCCCTCGCGCGCCAGGTGTTCAGCATCGAGCCCGCGGCAGCGGGCGGTGCGATCTTCGTGTATCCGGATGGCCTAGGTGCCGCTGGCAGTACGGACTGGGATTATACCGCGACCGGTCGCGACGTGGATCTCTTCGATACGCTGGTTGACTACCTCACCAGCACCTACTGTATCGACCGCGCCCGCATCTTCAGCACCGGCCTGAGCGCCGGCGCCTTCTTCACCAACGACCTTGGTTGCTTGCGCGGCAACGTGCTGCGTGCCATTGCGCCAGTGGCCGGAAGACTGGTCAATCCCAACAATTGCGTTGGGAACGTAGGCGCCTGGGTCGCCCACGCTTCCAACGACCCGCTCGTCGACTTCACCACTGGCGGCATCGCCACGCGCGACTTCTGGATCGCCAGGAACGGCTGCTCGACGACGCTGGCGCCGGTCGCCGTCAGCACGGCGGACTGCGTGGAGTACCAAGGTTGCCAACCCGATCTACCCGTGGTCTGGTGCGTACACACCGAAGGGCACAGCTGGCCGAGCATGGCCAATTGCCTTGACGGCGGCGTATGCTTCGACGCCGGCCCGGCGATTTGGACGTTCTTCGCGCGCTTCCGGTAGCGTGCAGCGAATCCCGTCGACGGTGCTAGCGATAGAACGTCAACCCGTAGATGCAGAAGTCGAACGGAATCGCAGGGCCGCTGGGACGGTCCTGCGCGACCACGAAATCAGCGAATGCCAGGGTTTTCGGGTCGACCACGCTTTCATTGGCGCCGCCATAGTAGGGGTTGGCAAGGAAGCTGCTCCACGGAGCCCGGACGAGCTGCCACCCTCCAACCAGGGTGGTCAGCTCGCTGCCGTCGGCGCCGAAGAGAGGCCCCGTACCCTCGGACGCGGCCGCGACGCTGAAGGAAACCCCGGCGGTCGCTCCAGCGCATGCGTGGATACTTGTGGTGTCAGTCGGGTCGCACTTCCCTCCGCCACGGAGCTGGTTCTTGTCGACCAGCGCGACTTCGAAGCTGGACGCAACCGCTGCAGCGGTATCCGGCGAAACCCACAGCAAGAACTCAATACCGCCGTAATCGCTGGCATCGATGAGCGCCGGGGCTGGTACCATGGTGCCAGCATCCGTAGCGTATGCGCCTCCGTCAGGTACTGCGCCGGACCATCCAAGCACCAACTGCATCCCGGCTCCGCCGTATTGCGACGTTCCCGTCGTCCCCGCAACGCACATGGCTTGCGCGCCAGGCGCGACGCCGGCATCTCCGGTTGCCCCGGGGAATCCAGCGGGCAGCGGGCTATAAAGAGATTGGCAATCACTTCCGCAGTTCGAGGCTATCGACGGGTCCACAGTCGGGATGGTGAGCGTCCCGTCGGAAATTGCGTACCAAGTACCCTTCGTGCCACAGGGCGGTGGCGTCAGGCTGATGCTCGATCCGCTCATGTCGTCGATGAGCGCTCCCGTCGCGGGTCCGGTGCAGAAGGTTACCGTTTCGCCTCCATCCTCGGCGCCGCCGTCCAGCGCGGGGAGGTCAGACTTGGGCAGGAAGCTCAGCTCGTAGACGCAGAAGTCGAAGGGGACGGCAGATCCGCTCGTATTGTCTTGTTCGACCCATAACTCGACCGCCCCCAGAGTTCTGGGATCGACTTTCGCCTCGTTCGCCCCGCCCCAATAGGGATTCGTAGTGAAACTGCTCCAGGGCGCCCAGACATGCTGCCAGCCGCCGGACAGCGCGGTAAGCTTGCTGCCATCGTCAGCGAAGAGCCGCCCCGAACCATGGTTTTGGGCCATAGTGGAGGAGACGGCGGCGGCGGCATAGCCGCAGGCGTTGGCCCCGCTGGAGTTCACATCGCATACGCCGCCCCCGGGGGTCTGGTTTTTGTCGAAGATCCCGACGAGGAGACTGGAGCTAACCGACGCAGCGGTATCCGGAGAAACCCACAGCCAGAACTGGATACCAGCGTAATCGCTGGCATCGATAAGCGCCGGTACTGAGCCGGTCCCAGCAAGCACCAACTGCATGCCGGCTCCGTCGTATTGCGACGTTCCCGTCTTCCCCGCAACGCACATGGCTTGCGCGCCGGGCGCCACGCCGGCATCTCCGGTTGCCCCAGGGAATCCAGCGGGCAGCGGGCTATAAAGAGAGTCCACAGTCGGGATGGTGAGCGTCCCGGTGGAAATTGGGTACCAAGTGCCCTTCGTCCCACAGGGGGGTGGCTTCAGGCTGATACTCGATCCGCTCATGTCGTCGATGAGCGCTCCCGTCGCGGGACCGGTACAAAAATTCTCTGCTGCGCTTGCGTCCGGCACCGAGCTTGCGTCGGTGGAAATGCTCGTATCGGCTGGCCAATCGGCGCTCGCGTCCGCCACAACATGCGAGCTCGCCGACGAGGCGCAGCCGCCGATGAGCACGTTCGAGATCATTCCCGCTGTCGCCCAACCAACCATCACGGCAACAGCATGCTCTGCACACATTCGCCTCATGGGTCACTCCTTGTTGTCCTCATCGAATATTGCGAGATCATCTCCATAGTTAGCGCAAAACCGCCACCCGCTCGCCGAAGATCTGCTCCAGCTTGGCCAGCAGCTCGTCCGCGGCGGCGACCTTGAAGTCGTCGCCCAGGTCGAGCACTGTCTCGCTTCGCTGGGGAATCTCCAGGCGCAAGCGGGTGTGGCACTTCCCGGGAAACTGGCGCAGCAGCTTGTGCAGCGTCGTCATCTGCACGTCAGTGACCAGGTCGGCATTCAGTCGAATCTCCATCAGGTTACTGCGCTCCGCGCGGATCGAGGCCAGTGGCTTGGCGTCCATGAAGCGCAGCCGCTCGCGCGCGCTCTCGCCTTCACCAAAGGGCGCGTCCACTGTGCCGGTGATCAACAACGGCTCGCCGCTGGTCAATACGTCGCGATAGTCGTTGAGTTTGGCCGAGGCCACGTGAAACTCAATTGTGCCAAACTGATCTTCCAATTTGAAGAAGGCGTACTTCCCAGTCCCATTCTTGATTACGCGTTCCTGGAACTCGCCCACCACCCCGCCCAGGATGACCTCGGCGCGCGGGCCCCGTTCAGTGCAATTGGTGGTAATGGCNNGTCCATTCCTCGCCCTCGCCAAAGACATCTTCATTGGGCGGGGGCGCGGCAGCCGAGCCGCCCCCGAAAAGCCCCAGCAATGACGTCTGCCCAGTGTCGCGCTCCTTTTGCGCCGCGGCCGCGCTCTCCTGTGCGGCTGCCACGGCGGAAAACAGCTTGGCGCGGCTCACTCCCTTGCCAGCCGCAATGCCGTCGAAGGCGCCGGCCTTGATCAGCGCCTCCAACACCTTGCGGTTGACCTTGCGTGTGTCCACGCGAAGGCAGAAGTCGGTGACCGACAAGAACGNNGCCTTGCCCACACTGCGTTCATTCTTCGGCGTAGCCCTCTTCTTCGCCTGGGCGGCCTTCTTCTTGCCCTGCTTGGGCAACTTCTCGGCCGCCGTTTCCTCGGGCACAACCGTGAAATCCGCGCCTGATTCGTTGATGTCCGGACGCAGGACGCTGATTCCCTGGGCGCGCGCCTCGGCGATGAACTTCACCACCTCGTCGGTCTTGTCCTTGCC
>PMZX01000481.1 GCA_003170035.1 Myxococcales bacterium
GGCGCCAAGATCCAGTCGAAGAAGGAGCGTCGGGTGTGGGAGCTGCTGCGCGAAGTGCAGCCCGAGGATCTGCTCAAGTACGGCATGATCCCCGAATTCGTGGGGCGCATGCCGGTCGTCGCTCCCTTGCACGAACTCGACGAAGCGACCCTCATCGACATCTTGACCAAGCCCAAGAACGCGCTGACCAAGCAGTACCAGAAGCTGTTCGAGATGGACGGCGTGCGACTGCGCTTTACCAAGGGATCGCTTTCGGCCATTGCGCAAGAGGCGCAAAAGCACAAGTCCGGCGCGCGCGGCCTGCGTGCGATTCTCGAGCAGGCAATGCTGGACGTGATGTTCGAGGTTCCTTCGGCATCGCCGGCGGTGCGGGAAGTCGTGATCAGCGAGGAGACGATTCAGAAGGGCGAGCAGCCGCTGCTCATCTATCAGAAGAGCGCAGCGAGCGGCAGCGCGTAGCAGACCGGCACGTCGGCGTCGGCGCGATGAAAGCGCGACATGGACGTCGTGATCACGTCGTTGATGGCCAAGCTTTTCCTGTGCCTTGGGCCTGGCGCGCAACCTGCATGGTATTCTGCCCGCATCGGCCGTCAGGGCTCGCTGCGTTCAGGCGACACGCCTGATTGAAGCTCAGGAGGACCCATATGAGATCACCGTTCGCAAACCCAGTCCTGCTGACCGTCGCGCTGCTTGCAGGCTATGCATGCAGCAATGGTGGCAAGTCGACCCTGCCGAATTCTCCAGACGGTTCCGTGGGGTCGGGCGGGGCGGTAGGGAGCGGTGGAATCCTGAGTAGTGGTGGAAAACCTGCTGCGAGTGGCGGCATTGCGGCCGGCGGAGTCACTAATACCGGCGGCGTGAGTTCCACGGGCGGAATTGCTTCTGCAGGGGGAGCCGTGGGATCGGGCGGGGCAGCAGGGGGCGGTGGGGCCATGAGCAGCGGTGGAATGACCGCGAGCGGCGGCGTAGCAAGCGGCGGAGTCATGAGCAGCGGTGGAACGTCCAGCGCGGCTGGCGGCGCAGCCAGCGGCGGACTCATGAGCGGCGGCGGAACATCTAGCGCGGCCGGCGGGGCCACCAGCGGCGGAGCCATGAGCAGTGGCGGAACGTCGAGCGCGGCCGGCGGAGCCGCCAGCGGCGGAGCCATGAGCAGCGGCGGAACGTCTAGCGCGGCCGGCGGCGTAGCAACCGGCGGCACGGGCACCGGTGGCGCGATATCTACGGGGGGAACTGCGGGCACCGGCGACGCCGGTGTCGATGTTGCTGGAACCGCGCCTAGTTGTTCGTGCGCCACAGGGACCACGTCGTGGGATTGCTACTGCATGGCATACGCGAGCGCCTGCGCAACAAACCTCGGTGCATATTATTCGGACGCGGGCATCGGTTCGAACATCGCTGCGATTCAGGAGTACGCAAACTGCAACCTCGTCGTCGTCACAACGACGATCATGAATGTCGCCTATCCTCAGCACGTATACGATCGGACCACCGGTCTGCTCGTGGGTGAAAAGAAAGTCTCGGACATTCCCACCCCTTGTCCGTTTGGGGCTGACGCAGGGTCCTTTTGGTCGCTGTCCGCCGGGCGCTTCCCAGATTCAACCTGTGTCCGAAGCAAGTGCGTGTTGGTAGGCAGCCCGCCACCCGGCGTCTCTTGCGGGGACGCCGGAATCTGAGGGGTCTGGCACCGCCTGCCGGGCGTCTACTTGAGATTGGGGACCTGGTCGCGAGTGACAGTAAAGGTGCTGTTGAAGGCAGTGGGAATACTGCTGTTGTTTTTCTGGGAGCCCGCCCAGGTATTGAAAAGCACCCACGGCGCGGAACTGGGGAACAGGGTACTGGGATTTGGGAAATTGCTGGATTCGTGGAGAGGAATCGGCATGGTGCCGACCACGGTCTTGACCTTGGAATAGGTTGCGGAATCGCCCTGGTAGTCGGGACCCGAAAGATCGACGGTGTCCTTGCCCGGGAAATAGGCACCGAATTGAGTGGTGCTGAAGCCATTGAGTCCACTGAAGGGAAAGAGCCAGATGATATTGTGGAGATCCTTCGTCACCGTGAGGTAATTGAAGGTGTACTTCCACAGGGCAATGAGCTCGGCTCCAGTTCCTTTGCTCCACCAGAACCAACCGTTGGGCTGCGTCTCGTGGAAGATCGCCAGTATGATGGGCACGTTGGCGGTCTGCATGGCCTTGATCTGGAAGGCAATATAGTCGAGCCTGTTAAGGAACGCCGTATTCTCAGGGGCTCCTGCCGTTACCGCAGCGGTAAGAAGGCCGCTCGGGGGAGTAGACTCGGCACAGTTGGTACCCGTGTAGCAGTCGTTCTTATAGGTTGTGCCGGCCACCGGCATGCCCTGGTGGTAGCGGAACATGGAAATGCCACCCGCGTTCCAGTAGGCGATGGCGCGCGTGATCCCGCTGATAACGGAAGTGTCGCTGCCACCGGAGGGATACAGGAAGTCGCCGCCAAGAATGGCTGGGGTCTTCAGGCCATTGGTGGCGTACCAGCTTATGTCAGCCTCAGGACTGGACCAGCTGGTTTCTTGCTGCCCTGAGATGACGTGGTTGCCGTATTGGCTGTAGATGAAGCAGAGCAGGTTCTTGGCCTGAGCCGTGGGAGTGGGACTGACGGGCAGGGCGCTGCATGGGCCGACCGAGCCGCCCGCGCCGGTACCGCCGGTCGAGGTCGTACCGCCGGTCGAGGTACCGCCGGTTGAGGTACCGCCGGTCCGGGTCGTACCACCGGTTGCGGTCGTACCGCCAGTTGCGGTCGTACCGCCAGTCCGGGTCGTACCGCCGATTGCGGTCGTACCCCCGGGCGCGGTCGTGCCGCCGGTCGCCGTGGTGCCGCCGGTCCGGGTCGTACCGCCGGTAGAGGTAGAGCCGCCGGTGGGGGTAGAACCGCCGGCCTGGGTAGAACCGCCGGTGGGGGTAGAACCGCCGGCCTGGGTAGAACCGCCGGCCTGGGTAGAGCCGCCGGTGGGGGTAGAACCGCCTGTGGGGGTAGAACCGCCCACCGAGGTTGTGCCGCCAGACGTGCTCTTGCCGCCGGTGACGCTACTGCCGCTGGTGGCACTGCTGCCGCCGCTCACGCTATTGCCGCCGGTCGCGCTATTGCCGCCGGTCGCAACAGTTTGGCCCCCGCTAGAACTTTGGCTTCCGCCACTCCCGGTCACCGTGCCCCCGGCGCTTGGAACGCTGGTGGTGGCGCCTGTTACGCCGCCGGTCGGGGCCGAGCCGCCGCCTCCTTGGGGGCCGGTGTTCGGCGCGGCCTTTTGGTCATTTCCACAGCCAAGAGAGGCAGCCAGAGAGGCTGCGAAAACCAAGTGGCAGATCTTCTTCATGCGACGTCTCCTTGCCCAACGTGCAGTAGCGGTTTCCGAAGGCTGGATCCAGCCTACCCGCTACAAGGGCGCGAGCTTCCGGCAACCTTCAAGGGATTTTTCGCAAGAGGTCGGCTTTCCGAATCGCAGCAGAGACGCCTGATGCTCCAGCTTTCGATGGACCTTGCTCGGGGCCATTCCGTTCTGAGAAGAGATTGACTCCAAGGGCCGCGCCGACGTTTGGGCGACGGAAAGATCCTTGGTTCATCTTCTGTCCTCTTTGTAGTGAACCTCGCTCGATTCCCGCAGGCGGTCCGCCGCCTGTTCAGGTGTCAAGTCCCGCTGGGGCATGCCAAGCATCTCGAAACCAACCATGAACTTCCGCACAACCGGGCTGCGCAGCAGGGGCGGAAAGAAGTGCATGTGAAGCTGGAAGTCACCGGCGCCTTCCGTCCTGGGAGCTTGGTGGAAGCCCATGGAGTAGGGGAAGCTGCACTGGAAGAGGTTGTCGTAGCGGGTGGTCAGACGCTTCAGCAGATCCGCCAGGGCGTCAATCTCCTTGTCATTGAGGTCCGTCAGGCGTCCGGCGGCGCGGTGGGGCAGTACCAGCGTCTCGAAGGGCCACACCGCCCAGTAGGGCACCAAGGCGGTAAAATGCTGGTTGGCGCACACGATGCGCTCACTACGTTGCTGCTCTTGTGCCAGATAGCCCAGCAGCAAGGAGGAACCGTGGCGCTCGCGGTATGCGCGTTGATGATCGAGTTCCTTCTGGACCTCGTTGGGCAGGTGACAAGTGGCCCAGATCTGACTGTGCGGATGCGGATTCGAGCAGCCCATCAGCTCGCCCTTGTTCTCGAAGATCTGGACATGCGCGATACCGGGATCCTCCAGCAGCAGGCGGGTCTGTTCGGTCCACGCGCCGATGACCGCGGCGATTTGCGAAACACTCAGTTCCGGGAGGCTCAGATCATGGCGGGGACTGAAGCAGACCACCTGGCAGCGGCCGGGCTCTCCTTCGCTTCGGAACAGAGCGCTCGATTCGCCGGGGAAGGTGGCGGCCTCGGGCAGCAGGGCGGGAAAATCGTTGTCAAAGACGAAAGTGCTCTGGTAGGCGGGATTTCGAACCGGACCCGCGCGCGTGTTGCCCGGACAAAGGTAGCAGTCGGGATCGTACCGGGGACGCTGGTCTTCGGGCAGGCGCTCCACCTTCCCTTGCCAGGGCCGCAACAGACGGTGCGGCGATACCAACACCCATTCGCCGGTGAGCGGATTGAAACGGCGGTGGGGATACTGCCTGGTTTCCATCACAGCCATCGCTCCGTTCCGCAATGGGGGGCGCAAGCGTGGATCTTCGGGGTCTTGCCGATCCTGGCAAAGGCGGGCGCCATGCCGTCCACGAACGCCTCTTCCTGGCCGACTTCGACAAGGTTGATGGTGCATCCGCCGAAGCCGGCGCCCATCATGCGCGCACCCAACACGCCGGGAAGAACGGTGGCGGCTTCCGCCAGCACGTCCAGTTCTGGGCAACTCACCTCGTATTCCTTGGAAAGACCCTGGTGGCTCTGATTCATCAGGCGCCCGAAGGCTGGCAGATCCTCGCTCTCCAGGGCGGCGCAGGCGGCGATGACCCGCAGGTTCTCCTCGATGACGTAGCGGCAGCGGCGGTAGGTGACGGGTTCGAACTCCAGCCGATGGGCGTCAAGCAGTTCCAGACTCACATCGCGAAGACTGCGAACGTCCGGGGCGTATTTCCGCAACAACGCCACGCCCGCTTCGCACTGGCTGCGGCGCTGGTTGTAACCGCTCTCGGCCAAGGCACGCTCCACCTGCGTGTCGCACAGGAAGATCCTCACCGGGCTGTGAAAGGGCACGAACCGGTAGGAGAGATCCTGACAGTCCAGCATCATCACGTGGTCCTTCCGGCTCAGAAGGCTCGCCATCTGGTCCATGATGCCGCACTTGACACCCACGAAGCTGTGCTCCGCCGCCTGGGACAGTTTCGCCATGGTGAGGCGATCCAGACCCATGCCAAATAGCTCGTTGAGGGAAAAGGCGAGGCCGCACTCTAGGGCGGCACTGCTGCTCATGCCAGCGCCCATGGGCAGATCGCCACCGTACACCAGCTCGAAGCCACCCAGGGGATGTCCTGCCTTCTGCAGCTGATGGAGAACGCCCAGCAGATAGTTGGGCCAGCGCTCGGGATGGGGTGCCAATTCTCCCAGATCCCCTTCGAGCCGTCGATCCAGATCCAAGGCGTGCAGAACGTACCGGCGATCGGATCGGGGTCTGAGCGCCATGGCGATCCCGCGATCCACGGCAGCGGGCAGCACGAAGCCATGGTTGTAGTCGGTGTGCTCTCCGATCAGGTTCACCCGGCCAGGGGAACGCACGACCACGGCCGGCTCGCCGAATTCCCGACGGAACCTCGCAAGAACTGGAACATGGAATTGCACTGAAGCTCCGGCTGACATCAAGCGTGTCGCCTCCTGGAAATGTAGACCGCGATGATAGGCAGGTCGGTGGGCCCGAGGCGGAGATGTTGCATGGTCAGCTCAGGTAAAGGCACTGAATAGCACGTGGTGCAGAGGGCGACAAACCAACCGCGGTTTGGCGGTTGCCATGTGAGAGCAGTGTGACGAATCGGCCCGGTGGCGTGCAAACGCCACGCTCGGGAATTGACGTCGGGCTGGCCGAGGGCTCAGGGGTGCGGATTCGCCGCTGGCCCGCGAATTGCCTTGGCAGATGCGAGAAGGAGACGCGCCATGAAAACCTCGCTTATTCCGCTCGTCGCTCTCGCCATGCCCCTTGCAGCCTGTATCAAGCCCCCACCCGATGATTGCCAATATTGCAGCGACCCGTCTTGTCCGACATCGACGGTCTACTCGCCCCCGTCGGTCGACTACCCCCCGCCAACAGACATGCCAACCCGCGGACACGGTGCTCCTGACGCGTCCGCGACGCGTTCCCAGGAATCCTCTGCCCCCGACGCGGCGCCAAGAGCGCCCATCTGCAGGCGAGACGCCGGCGCTGAATCGCCCGCGCCTGCCCCGGAGGCCGATGCGGGAGTCGCTGATCCATCGCCCGACGCGTCCGTGGCCGACACGACAGCACCTTCATCGCCCGACAGCGGAAACCTTGCGGACCGGACCGCAGACGCGACGGCGCTTCCCCCGTGCACTGACGCCGGCACCTGTGGCAAGCCGGTGGTTCCGCTCTGCACCTGGAACCGCGAATGTGGAACCGGCGGCCGCTGCGCGGATGGCGAATGCCAGCACCCATGCACCAACAGCAGCACGTGCGGGACTGGTGACACATGTCAGGCCGGCTTCTGCCAGCCAGCCGTCAATTCGGGCGGGCAGTGCCTGTACACCGCGGACTGCAGCGCAGGGTCGGCGTGTATCAACGCTTTCTGCAACGCCGGCTGCAAGGTGGACAGCGACTGTCCCAACCGCGCCGATGCCTGCTCGGGCAACGTGTGCCGGCCCGACCGCCGGCCCACGCTGCAGTGCCGGTCGAATCAAGACTGCGCGTCGGATCGGGAATGTGTGAATGCCACCTGCCGCACGCCCTGCGCTTCTGACCAGAACTGCGGGGCTGCTTGTTCCGGCACCTTGTGCCGGGAAGGCTACTGTGTGCAGGCGCAGGAACTCGCGCCTCAGTGCTCCCGGAATGCCACGTGCGGTGCCGGGCACACCTGCATCGACGCGGTCTGCCTCTAGATACTTGCCTAGCCTAGCTTGCATTGGCCCGAAGCGAACCCAATCGCCTCGGGCCAACGCCTTGTTCGAGTGCGGGGTGTAGCGCCCACGCCGCTGATGTTTGGCAACTAACCCTACTGTGTCGGATTCTCCCGTCGCCGTCGCTGCTGTGGGTCCCGTCCGCTTTCTCGCTTCTCGGTCAGATACGCTCGGTATCTTCCCTCGGCGCTCGTCGCGGCCGGGCCTCCTCGCGACGCGACGGCTCGGTCCGAATCCGACACAGTAGGGCTAGGGAGCTAGCGACAGGAATGTGATTTCGTTGCCTCCAGCGACGGCGACTTGCGTCTTGTCGGGGGAGACAGCAAGCCCGAGCGCCTGAGCGCCGGTTGACCATGCTCGCGATTCGGAGAAGACGCCAGCGGTCGCAGTCCAGAGGAAGACCTGGCCCGTCCAATCGTCGCTGATGAGATGAGCATCGTCTATCCAGACGACGTGGCTCACGTAGGCGTTGTGACCTGCGAGACTTTGCAGAAGGACTCCTGTGTCAGCATCCCAGATTTTGATGGCATTGTTGATGCCCGTGTAGTCCGCCACCATCCCGGTCCAGTCCGCGCCAGTGGTGGCAATGAGACGGCTGTTGGGCGAGAAATCACCATCGGCCATTTCGTCGGCGGTCCCGTTCAGAGTCAGGACCAGGGTCGCGTCCGACAGGCTCCAGACCGTAACCCTATAGTCGACACCCCCCACAATCAGACGGGAATCGTCCGGCGAGAAATGAACGTTGTGCACGGACGTGGGGTAGGGGATGGAAGCCACACGGACGCCATCGCTGACTCGCCAGACTTCGACTGGTCCGACGTACCCAGCGGTCACCAGCAGCGTCCCATCGTGCGAGAAAGAAACCGAGTCGGAGTAGAATCCGCACGAGGCCGGAATCGTTCGAACCAAGCTGCCGCTCGCCACGTCCCAGAGTTTGACGATGTTCGGCGTCGGTGATGAATTGCCACCGCCACTCTGTGCGCCGGCAGCCGCAAGTGTGTTGCCGTCAGGGGAAAAGGCGATGCTGTAGGTGACACCGCCGATGCCTTCAATGTCGCGCACGGCCGCACCGTCGCTGAGCCTGCGCAGGTGTACGTTGGGCTTTGCACCTTCCGCCCCGACCGCCAGCAACTGGCCATCGGGGGAGTAGGCGACGGCATTGGTGCGCCCGCCGGGGTTGGTGACGGTGCCGGAACTGGTGCTAGCGCTGCGGCTGGTGACGCCGCCGAAGTTGGGTTCGCCACCGTAGCCGGTGGAGGCGCAACAGTAGCTGACGGCGCCGCCGGAGTTGGTGACGCTGGCCGAGCCGGGGACGTTCTCCGGCCCAACAGCGCCGCCGGAGCTGGTGGTGCTGGGCGGATTGATCACGCCACCAGAGGTGGTGATACCGCTGGGGCCGGTGAGCGTGCAGGCAGACGAAAGGAGCAGGGCAAGGGCAGCGTGAACGGCTTTCATCATAGTTCTCCCAGTCTTGAGATAACGCACTCCGGCGAGGCGGGCCAACCAACGAGCAACAAGCATGCCACAGAAAAATCCCCAGCTGCGCAGGCTAGGCGACGAGTCGGCTGCGAAACAGGCCTGCTGCGCAACATCGCTGTCAGAGTTNNGCCGCTCGCTTACCTGAACATCCAACTCGGCTACATGCTGAAGCTGGGAACCCAGATTCGGTTCAAGCTGCTGCGCAGCTGAGCCGGCGGTAGGACGAATACACTCGTCGTTTTCCCGAACGGGCGCACCTGGTCGCCGTGCAGCCCCTGCCGCTTGCCCGTCGTCGCGGCGTCGGCGGGCGAGCGGCGGCTCACGACGCCTTCTTGGTTCGTTCCCGCCCGATCCGTTCCGACAGATACAGTTTCATGAGCGATTGGTAGGGAACGTCTCTCTTGTTGGCCAGACTCTTCAAGTCCTCAAGCATCGCCACCGGCAGCCGAAGAGAAATCGCCGTGGTCGTCGGCTTCAAGTTGGGCAGAACCGGTTGCACGGCCTTGTCCCAGTCGAAGTGGTCAGCCGTGTCTTCCCTGGCCCAGAAACGTCGTTCCTGGTCCTCGCTGGCGAAGCGCGGAATTTCCTTCCTACCCTCTGCTGCTCGCTTGCTCATAGATCCTCCGTTCTCGCCGGCTCATGTCTCGCGCAGAGATGACTCGGAGCAAGGCTCCCCGTACGGTGAATACGAGTGTGAGCCGTCGTCCCTTGTCCGTCCTGCCCAAGGCCGCGTATCGAGGCTCGTGCTGGGAGTGCGACGAGCCGGGAGCGACGACGAACGGCCGATTGAA
>PMZX01000484.1 GCA_003170035.1 Myxococcales bacterium
GCCTCCACGCGGAGCACGTACTGACCCGGCTGGACCGGGACCAACAGGTTGCCCGCGTCGTCGCTCCTGCCCTCGGCGATCTGCGGGCCAGCCAGCTTGATGGTGGCAACCACCGGCTTGCCGGACTCGTCGACCACGCGGCCGCTGACCTTGCCTGTCGGGGCCCGCGGCGTCATCGTGATGACCACATTGGCGGTCTGGCCCGCCACCACATCGACCCTGGTGGTCGCATTCTCGTAGTTGGGAGCCACCACGTACAACTCCACCGGGCCGGGGGCCAGTGGGACGCTCTGGAAGGTTCCATCCGCCTCCGCGACAACGCGTGAGTGGTCACGCCCGGTCACACCAACCGCCGCGACCTCCACCGGCGTGCCGAGGGTGCTGACCACCCGACCCGCCACAAAGCCCTCTGCCGCCGCTGCGACCACCTTCTCGATCAGGATCTTGCGCGTCACCACGCGCGGCACAACGTCCAGCGGGTAGCTGACGCCGAACAGGAAATTCCAGGGCGCCAGAGGTGGGCCGTAGGGGTAGCCGACGGCCTGTAGCTCTAGGTCGACGCCCACCATGAGGGTCAGGCTGTGCAGCACCTGTGCCTGCAGGCCCAGGGTCAGCCACATCTGACTCCGATTGCTGCGGCAGCTCATGGTGGCCGACGGCACGCATGTCGGACCAGCGTAGTCGGAGAAACTGGGGTCCGCGTCGGCGTAGATGTACTCAAAGTGATACTCAACCATCGGACGCAACGACAAGCCTTCGATCAGATCGGCCACCGGCGCATCGAGACCGAGGGCGAGCCGAACTCGATCCTTGCCCAGACCGTAGGCGAAGGAAGAAACGTAGCGCGAGGTCTTCGAGGTGTTCGCATCGTAGACGGCAACTTTGTCGGAGTTGTCGAAGTAGACGCCCAGGTTCAGGTGAGCCCGTAGAGGTAGCTTGGGCTCTAGCGCCTGGAGGTTCCAACTCGCCAGGGCGTTGAGCCACACCGAGGTGGAATCGGGATTGAAGGTCAGCCCGGTCACCGACGACATGAAGCGCAGACCCAGCTCGCCGCCAATGCTGAGGCCACTCGGCAATGCATAGGCCAACTTGGTTCCGAGAATCAGGTCGCCGAATGCCTTGATGATGTCGGGATCGGTCCGCTCAAGCTCGGAAACACACTGGGGCTGGTTGGCCTTGAGGCAGCGCGTGTTCCTGTTGCTCGATCCCAACACCGCGCCGAAGATCTCCATGAATTCAAGCGGCGTGAGCCCGAAGGTCAGCGCACCCTGGAAGCGGGTGTTGGTATCCCCGCCGTTGGTGAGGCTGTCGCTGTCGATCAACATGTTGGTGGTCTTGAAGTACTCCCCGTGCAGGCCCAACCGAAGCTGCCACAGACGCCCAACCTCGGCCGAGCCCATACGCAGAAGGCCCACCGAACCAGCCAGGGAGTTCTGCGGGACGAAGCCGTGCGGCCGGTCATCCGTTTCCCTCTCAATGGCAACCGGCGCGCCGGCAATGGTGCGCGGTGGTGCCGTGGGTGCGGCGGCCGGGACGGGCGCCGGCGCGGCCACAGGCGCTGGCGCGGCCACAGGCGCTGGCGCAGCAGCCGGAAGAGTCGCTGGTGCTGCGGCCGGCGGAGCTGGGGCCGTCGGCGCCGCCGGAGCGGGGACGACCGGAGCGGGCGCAATCTGCGCGCTGGCTATAGAGGACAAGGAAGCAACAATGCCAAGGACAACGATCGACGTAGTACGCATGGTTGATGGCTCCAGGGGGGGAAGGCGGCCCGCATGTTAGACGTCCTTAATCCTCGACGCAATCAAGGTTTGATTTCGGAATCGGCCAATGTCGCTTAGCCAGTTGTTTTCGGACCAAGTCCATGGGAGGAACTCACCAGGAAGAAAAATGAGTTCAGCACTGGACAACCTGACCGAGGAGATTCGAGAAGTCGCCCTGCTGGTTCACTCGGCCCAGGAACGCACCGAAGAACGCGACGTGGTGACATCCGCCCACCTGGCCGTCGAGCGCCTGTCGCAGAACTACCGCGATCTTTGCGCGGCCGTCTCGGAGGGCGAGCGCGTATCGATCGAGCGAAAGCTCGGGCGGCGGGTCACTGATCTGCGTCGCTTGGCCTCACTGCTGCCCCGCATCGGCACCATCGCCTCCGGCCCCACCGGCGATCGCCACGGCTCTGGTCCCTCGGAGGTCGAGGAGCGGCGAATCACTGGGGTGTCCTGGCGCAGCGACAGTCGGGCCGGTGGTGCAGGCGCGGGAGCCTTCCGCGTGGGCGGCGACGTCGACGCCTGGTGCGGCCCCTGTGATGGGCTGACCACACACAACATCGTGGCGATGGTCGGGGACGTACCCAAGCAGGTCGTCTGTCAGGCCTGCGGCAACCGGCACAACTTCCGCACCACGCCCGCGCGCAAGGTCTCCCCGACTGAAGGTTCTGCGCACGCGGCTTCGCCCCAGGAAACCGAGGCCGCACGCAGGGCGGAGCAGAAGGCAGAAGAGCTACGCGCTTTGGGCCGCGAGCTGGCGGAGGTCACCGACGTGCGCACCTTCAACCCGCGCGAGCGTTACAAAGTCGGCGAAGTCATCTGGCACCCAGAGTTCGGCCGGGGCAAGGTGGAAACCGTGCTGCGTTCGAGCATGCTGGTGCGGTTTGCGAGTGGCGGGATGAAATCGGTGATGCTGAGCTAGTGCCTCCGGTCAGAANNCTCGTCCACCGAAACATGACCGCTCTTCTGACCGGAGGCACTAGCCTTCGTCGACCTGCCGCAAAAACTGCTGCAGGAGGCCGTCGACCATGAGGTTGCGGCCTGCCTGGTCGTAGCGACCGGCGCGATAGCCGCCCTGGATTTCCTCGAAGCGCGTCCGCGTCTCACTCACCAGAGTCCGGAACGGCTGAATCTTGCCGGTGACTTCCTTCTGATGCTTGCCCAGGTATGCGACCGCTGAGCCGAGGGCAGCGACGCCTACGATCACGCCCAGCGGGCCAGCCAAGAAATAGCGCCAGGCCAGGCGCAAAGCGACCACACTGGCCGCGCCGATGGCCGCCTTCTTCAGGCCCGAGCCGTCGGTCACGGAGTCCTTGGCCATGGATGCCATCTGCCCCGAAGCGATGACCAGGGCGATGAAGTTGCCCTTGCGGCTTTTCCAGCCACGGTCGTAGTAGTCGCGAATCACCTGTTTGAGAAAAGCGTCGTAGTCGTCGTACACGTCCGCGCGGACTTCATCTCCTCGGTGGGAACCCTCGTCGCTGGCCATGACCCTATCGTACCACGTCCGTGCCGATCCCTGCATCAGCCGCCCCCTCGCGATTGCTTTCGACCGTGCCAGCCGGGCTGCCAGGCGGGGCGGGCTCCGAACGCGCGGCTGGCGGCAGCAAGATGGCAAAGGTGGTTCCGCCGGTGGGAGGCAGATCCACCTCGATGCGGCCGCCGTGGTCACTCACGATCTGTTGTACCAGCGCCAGCCCCAGGCCGGTGCCCTTCTCTTTGGTGGAGAAGAATGGATCGAAGACCTTGCCCAGGTTCTCCGGGCTGATGCCCGGTCCGCTGTCGCCCACGGCCAATCGCACCCATCCTGAGTCGACCGTGCCCACCTCCACCCGAATGCGGCCACCGTGGGGCATGGCCTCCCTTGCGTTGCGGACCAGGTTCAGCAAGGCCTGCCGGATCTGATTCTCGTCGACCGCGACCTCGGGCAGTCCGGATGCGATGGCCAGATCCAGCTCGATGTGGGCCGCCGACAGCTCGCCGCGCGAGAACTCCATCACCGAGCTGGCCAGGGCACCCAGATCCTCGCGCTCGAGCTTGGGTTTGGGCAGCCGCACGAAGCGCAGGTAGGTNNCGACCCACGGTGGCCAGACGCTCGGAGCGGATGAGCCTGTGCTCACGTTCCTCAATGGCGTGGGCCATGGCGTTGAACTCGCGGGCCAGATCGCCGATCTCGTCGCGCGACCGCACGCCGGTGCGGCGACCATAGTCGCCACCCGCGATCTGGCGCGCGTGCTCGCGCAGCACGCGCAAGGGCCACAAAGTCCGCAGGACCAGCAGCGCGGCCGCCACCGCGAGAATCAGGCCCAGTCCCGTAAGCGCAAGCGCGGCATCCACCGCGCGACGCTCGTTGTTGGACAACTCAGCCGCGATCTGGTTGCCGCGGCCACGCAGGTTGCTCTTGAGCCGATGGAATGTGGAAAGAAGATTTGCGAGGCTGCGTTCGGCCTGGTGGCCAGCATCCTCGCCGACCGTCGGATCGCTGGCGCCCAGGCCGGCAGCCACTGCCACGACACGCGCCTCCATGCCCACAATTTCCCGACGGTAGTCGTCGAACTCGCTGCGCCGCCGGGGATTGGGTTCGGAGCCAAGGTATTGGTCGACGGCAGCAAGAGCATCACGCAGGTTCTGCCGCGCAGAGGCTATGCCATTCTGCGCCACCACCCGGCTCGTCAGACCGCGCGGCACTCCGGTACTGTCGTTGGAACGAGAACGCGAGAAGTCCTCTAGCGAGCGCAGCGCGGCGTCGACTGCAACCTGGACCTCCAGCCGACGCTGATTGGCCGCCAGTTCCTGGCGCCCGCGGTGCAGATACAGGAGGGTAAAAAGGCTGTTTGCACCGAAAACGCTGAGGAGGACGGCGTACGCGAGAAATATCTTGGCCGATACGCCGATCCGCATGGTTGTTTCCGCCGGTGAATACGCTAACACGGTCAACCGCTGCCAGCGAGCCGGGCTTGATCAGGAGGCCCTAGTCATTGACAAGGGACCGCCGGTGAGAAAACATCGTTCCGGCATGAAGAATTCACGTGCTCGGGCTTTCTTCCTGGTGTCCCTGGTGGCCGTCATTGGCGCGGCGGCCACAATTCTTTCGAGCGGCCGCGTCTTCGCCGGGGACAACCTTACCATCGCGGTGCTTGGCCTCGAAGCCAGCGAGGGCGCACCGGACTCGGTGGCCGCAGGGGTGACCGATGCGCTCCGCCAACAGATGTCAACCATATCTGGCTATCGGCTGGTTCAGGGCCGCGACTTGGTCGAGGTCAAGCTGGTGTTCTCCTGCCCCGACGAGGCGCCTGCCTGTATGGCCGAGGCTGCCAAGAGCCTGGGTGCCTCGCGCCTGATCTTCGGCGCGGTGAAGAAGGCAGGCTCTGACGCTTACAGCGTGACGCTCAAGCTGTTCGATGCCGACAAGGGGGTGGTCGAATCGTGGACCACGGATCAGTTTGCGCGCGCCCAGTCGAGTGGCTCAGCCCTGCACGCACCGGCGCAGAAGTGGGTCGCAACCCTGACCGGCCAGTCCTTGCCTGGCACCCTCCATATCCTAGGCGGCGTGGTGGGCGCTGCAGTGGCCGTCGATGGGGTCAACGCCGGTGTCATGGGTTCGGGCGGGCTCACCATCCCAAACGCGGCCGCGGGCAAGCACGAGATCACGGTGACCAAGTCAGGCTATGTACCGGCCAAGAAGAGCGTCACCCTGGGTTCCGGCGACAGCAGGGACGTCGCGATCGAGATGGCGGCTGAGGCGCCAGCCCCGGCGGAAGCGCCAAAGGCCGAGGCGCCAGGGGCGGAACCGGCAGCCGCAGCCGAGACCACGGAGGCCGTCAAGGTGGAGATGGCCAGCAGCGAATCAGGCGAAGGCCGGCTCGGCTACAAGGTTGCGGCTTGGCTGACATTGGCCGGTGGCGTGGCTGGCATCGCGGTCGGGATCCGCTACAGCCTTCTCGTGATCGATGCCAACAATCTGCTCGATCCATATCGGCGCTTCAACTGTACCAAGACATCCTCGGGCGCCGTCTCGACAACAGGTCTTTGCGACAAGAACGGAAAGCAAGCCGACAAGGTCAGTGACAGCACTGCCGCCTGGATGAAGAAGACCAAGGACAATGGCGACAGGTACCAAGTCTACCAGTTCATCGGGTACGCGGCTGGCGGCGTTCTACTGGCGACTTCAGCCGTGTTCTTCTATCGGGGCTATCTGTGGCATCCATCCGGTGCGACCGCTGATGCCCGCGGCTCTTCTTTCCAACTCGTGCCGGTATTCTCGCCTGACGGTGTGGGCGCGATGGCGTTTACGACCTTCTAGAGCACCGACGATCTGGCACGACACCGCCGCTACCCTGCAAGCAGGATGCGCAGCAAGCCCGTGGCGAGGAGGCCCCAGAGGATCGTGGCGACCAGCCAGAAGCGCCTGGCCCGGTGTCGCACGCGCGAGAAGGTGCGCAGCCCGAGCCCCACGTTGAGGGTCGACAGCACCACCAGCAGCGCCATCCACAGCCGACTCGACGGCAAGAACCGATCCGGTCCGAGAGCATAGGCCAAAGCGCCGATCAGGAAGATGGTCCCCAGCGCCGACTTGCCGATCGCCCAACGGGTGGCCCGCGCGCGGAGTTGGGCCGCGCGCACCTGGTGCAAAGAATGCGCCGGTGATCCTGCCCCTTCTGGCTGTGGCTCGTCATCCGGGTGCGGCGTCGCCATGGCCTCTGCCTTCACACTAGCCGGTTGGAACGCAGCGTGCACGATCAATAGCCCGGGCCGTACGAGCTTGGGTACAATCTGGCTTGCCATGTCAGCCCTGACGCATCTCGTGCTCGACATCGAGACGATTCCCGACAGCGATCTCTACACGCCGCCGCAGCCTACCCCCGGCATGGAACGTCCCTTCCCGCCGCTGTACGCCTGTCAGCCCGTGGTCATCGGGGTGATGTGGCTGGACGAGCATATGGCGTGCAAGAAGATGGGCACCATAGGCGAGGCCAAGGACGAGGCGGGCATGCTCTCCGATTTCGCCGACTTCATGGCCAAGTGGAAGCCCCGCGTGGTCACCTGGAACGGCCGCGGATTCGATTTGCCCGTGTTGATTCTGCGCAGCCTCCGCCACGGCATCAGCCTGCCCTGGTACTACCGCGAGCCTGGCTTCCGCTACCGCTTCAGCGCCGAAGGGCACTGGGATCTGGGTGATTTCCTCGCCGATTTCGGCGCCGCTCGCATGAGTTCCCTGCACGGGGCGGCCCGTCTCATCGGGCTGCCTGGAAAGCAAGAGGGCCTCGACGGTAGCCAGGTCGAGGGCCTGTATCGCGCGGGGCAGATCGAGATCCTGCGCCAGTATTGCCTGTCCGATGTGGCACAGACGGCGTTCGTGTTTTTGCGCACGCGCCTTCTGCTGGGCGAGATCGATCGGCCCACCTACACGCGCATGGCCACTGACCTCCTGGGTGCCATCGAGGCTGACGGCCGCCTCGCACGCATGGTCGCCCACCTCGACCGCGATCGCCTGTTGCTTGGCTAGGCTATCTCCTCCGCCCGACCTCGCGTTCTATCGACCGGAACATGGCCGGCAGGGACAGGGTGACCAGGCCGTCGGTGATCCTGTGAAGCAGGAAACCTGGCAGAGGCGCCCCGATGCGCAGGGCCACCTCGTATTCCACCCGCGTCCCGCCCGCCTCGGCTGCGAAACGCCAGCCGCCCGTCGAGTCCTTCACCATCTCCCCCTCGACGTAGGTCCACTTGACGGTTCCCGCCTGCGCATCGCAGGCCAGGTCCAGCACGTAGCGAAAGGGGAGCACCAGATTCCCGCGGAACTCGGCGCGCACCTTGCCAGCCTCGCTTCGAAGAACGCGCGCCTGCTTGATCTCCGGGAACAGGCGCGGATAGGCGGAAAAATCCACCACCACGGCAAAGACCTCGGCCGGCGACACACCCGCCATGAAGGCGCTGTGGCGAACCGGTTTCAGATTGGGATCCATTGACTGAGATATAGCAAGCGCAGAGTAGCGAACGCCCTCGCTTTCGCGCTAACGTCAGTAACTCTTCGGAGGCCCCTACCCCATGCCCAGACCGTTCGCGCCCCCCGGCACCGCCACTCACTACGTTCCCGACCGCCCGGTCGCGGTCACCCATGTCCGCCTGAGCCTAGAGCCCGACCTGGTCACGCGCACGCTGCAGGGTCAGTCATGCCTCTCCCTCACCGCGCGCCGGGACGGCGTGGACAAGGTCGAGCTGAACGCGGTGGACATGACCATCGACCGGGTGACCGTCGACGGAAAGCCGGTGTCCGGCGTGGACTACGACCGCGAATGTCTGCGCATCATGCTTGGCCGAGCATTCGGGCGCGGCGAACGATTCACCTTGGCCGTCGACTATCGCTGCAAGCCGCGCCGGGGCCTCTACTTCGTCGGGCCCGACCAGACCCACCCCGACCGCGCGCTGGAATGCTGGAGCCAAGGTCAGGATGACGACTCGCGCTTCTACTGGCCCTGCGTCGATCTTCCAGTCGAAAAGGCCACCAGCGAGGTCTTCTGCACCGTGCCGACCGGCGTCACGGTGCTCTCCAACGGCGACCTGGCTGACAAGGGCGACCTGCCCGACGGCCGCACCCGCTGGCACTACGTGCTCAACTTGCCCCATTCGCCCTATCTCGTGACCCTGGTGTGCGGCTCCTTCACGGAACTGAAAGACCGCGCGCCGGAAACCGGGGTTGATGTCTACTACTACGCGCCCAAGGGTCGCGAACAAGACACGCGTCGCAGCCTGGGGCGCACGCCCGAGATGATCGACTTCTTCTCCCGGCGGATCGGTGTCCCCTACCCGCACCGGCGCTACAGCCAGGTCTTCGTGCACGACTTCATCTTCGGCGGCATGGAGAACACCACCGCCACCACCCTCACTTCCGAGGCCATCCTCGATGCGCGGGCGGCTCTCGACCACGACGTCGAGGGCCTGGTGTCCCACGAGCTGGCCCACCAGTGGTGGGGCGATCTGCTCACCTGCCGCGAATGGCCCGAGGCCTGGCTTAACGAAGGCTTTGCCACCTATTTCGAATACGTGTGGCGGGAGCACACCCGCGGTCGCGACGAGGCCGACGTGGAACTGCTGGGCGATCTCGACGCCTATCTGGGCGAGGCGGGCACCTATCAGCGCCCGCTTTTCTGCCGCCAGTACGAGGAGCCCATCGACCTGTTCGATCGACACCTGTACGAGAAGGGCGGTCGCGTGCTGCACATGTTGCGCCACGAGCTGGGCGAGGACAGCTTCTGGCGCGCCCTGCGTCTGTATGGCGAGCGCCACGCGCGGGGCTCGGTCGAGACGCGCGACCTGGCACGTGCCGTCGAGGAGGCGTCGAGTCGCAACCTGGACTGGTTCTTCGACCAGTGGGTGGGCAGCCCCGGCCACCCCGAGTTGGAGGGCGCCTGGGAATGGGACGCGGACAAGAAGGTGGGCACGCTCCGGCTGGAGCAGAAGCAATCCGGGGATCGCGCGCAGCGACTCACCACGCGGGTTTGCTTCGAAGTCGAGGGCGCGCACAGCGAGGAAACCGTCGACGTAAGCCAGCGCAGCCACGCCTTCGAGTTCCGCCTGGCCGCCCGTCCCTCCCAGGTCATCTTCGATCCCGGCGACGTGGTGCTCAAGAGCATCAAGCTCAAGAAGCCGCGCGCCTTGTGGGAGCGACAACTGCAGGCCGCGCACCTGGGCATTGATCGCGTGCTGGCGGCACGCGCTCTCGCCGATTTGCCCGAGCCCGCCTCGGTGGTGGCTCTGGCCGCAGCGCTGGAGAACGACTCGTTCTGGGCGGTACGCGCTGCTGCGGCCGCTGCCCTCGGCAAAACCCGGAGGCAGGATGCTCTCGACGCTCTGCTGAAGGCTCGCACGCAGGAGAATCCGCGTGTGCGGCGCGCGGTGGCCGCAGCGCTGGGTGAATTCGTGGTCACCCACGCGCCCGGCAACCAACGTGCAGCCGAGCTGCTCGAAACCTGGGTCGTCGAGCGCGACGCCAGCTGCTTCGTGGAGGCCGCTGCCGCCTTGGCCCTGGGCCAGACCCGCTCGCCCCGCGCGGTCGCCGTGCTTCCCGGGGTTCTCTCGCGCAATTCATTCCAGGATGTGATTCGTGCCCGCGCCATCGACGGACTGGGCGCCACGGGAGATGAGGCGGCCTTGCCGCTGGTCGAGGCCGCGTTCGTGCCAGGCGCGTCCATCTACGCCCGCCGGGCCGTGGTGGCCGCCCTGGCCCGCCTGGCCGAGGGAACCCTGCATGTGCGCCGTGCCCGCGAACGCCTTGAAGGCTGGCTTTGCGACCCTGATTTCCGCGTGCGCATGGATGCGTCTTCCGCGCTGGCCACCCTGGCCGACCCCCGCGCCGTACCCGCCATCGAGGTGGCCCTGCACGGCGAACTCGACGGCCGCGCCAAGAAGCGCATGCGCGAGGCCATCAGCGAACTGCGAGAGAAAGGCAAGCCCGAGGAAAAGCTGCGCAAGCTCTCGGAGGAGGTCCAGCGACTGGGCGGCGAATCGACGCGCTTGCGCGAGCGCCTCGAGGGTCTGGAAAACAAGCTGCGCCCGGCGAGCCCGGCCGTGCCGCCGGCAAGCGAGCCAAGCCCAGGCGCGCTACCCGCCCCACGCACCAAGCGGCCCCGCCCAGGTAGCCGGCGCAGCAGCAAGCCCCTCGCCCCCCGCCGCCGACGATAGTACCGCCTCTCGTGGATTCGTAGCTGGTTGGCCGGCCGTTGACGGCGGCGGCGGCTGCGCGCGCGAAGCGCGCGGGGTGGGCAGGTTGGGCTGTCCGTCCCGAAGGGCCGGCGGGCTCCCCACGCGAGCTACCGGG
>PMZX01000377.1 GCA_003170035.1 Myxococcales bacterium
GGCGGCTCAACGAGGCTCTGGCAAAGCCGTTTGTAAAGGGGTAAAAGAAACCCATGCAGGACACGTTCTTTTCAGCCATTGAGCCCATTCGCTACGGCGGACCCGATGCCACGTCTGCCCTGGCCTTCCGCTACTACGACAAGGATCGCATCGTGCGCGGCAAGCGCATGGAGGATCACCTGCGCATGGCGGTTTGTTTTTGGCACACCTTTGCTTCGGACGGGAAAGACATGTTTGGCGGCGGGACGTTCCAGCGACCCTGGCAGGGCGCGGGCGACGCGCTCGAGAGCGCCAAGCTGCAGGCCGCGGCGGCCTTCGACTTCTTCTCGCGCCTGGGCGCGCCCTTCTACTGCTTCCACGATCGCGACGTATCGCCCGAGGGGCGCAGCCTGGCCGAAACCAACAAGTGGCTCGACGGGATGGCCGATATTCTGGCCGGCCACATGCAGCGCACCGGGGTCAAGCTGCTGTGGGGCACCGCCAATCTGTTCTCCCACCCGCGCTACATGGCGGGCGCTGCCACCAACCCTGATCCAGAGGTGTTTGCCTACGCCGCAGCCCAGGTGAAACGCGCGCTGGAGGTGACCCAGCGTCTGGGCGGCGAAAACTACGTGCTGTGGGGCGGCCGCGAAGGCTACGAGACCCTGCTCAACACCGACATGAAGCGCGAGCTCGACCAGCTCGGCCGCTTCATGAATCTGGTCGCCGAGCACAAGCACAAGATCGGGTTCCGCGGCCCGCTGCTCATCGAGCCCAAACCGCGCGAGCCGACCAAGCACCAGTACGACTACGACGCCGCCGCGGTCGACGCATTTCTGCAGCGCTACGGCCTGGCCAACGGCGACTTCCGCCTGAACATCGAGGCCAACCACGCCACCCTGGCCGGCCACACCTTTGAACATGAGGTGGCCTACGCCATCGCCGCCGGCCTGTTTGGCAGCATCGACATGAATCGCGGCGACACCCTGCTGGGCTGGGACACCGATCAATTTCCCAATGACCTGGCCGAGATGTCACTGCTACTCGCGCGCATCCTGCAAGCGGGGGGCTTCACCACCGGCGGGTTCAACTTCGACGCCAAGGTGCGCCGGCAGAGCTTCGAGGCCGAGGACCTGTTCCACGCCCACGTGGGCGGCATGGACACCCTGGCGCGCGCCTTGCTGGTTGCCGACCGCATCCTGACCGACGGCAAGCTGCCCGCCCTGGTGGACGCGCGCTACGCCGGCTGGAAACAAGGGCTGGGGAAAGAGATCCTGGACCGCAAGCTTTCGCTGGAGCAGATCGCCGAGCGGGTCAAGTCAGGCAACATCGATCCCAAGCCCCGCTCGGGCCGACAGGAAATGCTGGAAAACCTGGTCAGCAGATACCTGTAGGCGCAGAAAGTCGCGGGACCCACGAATACGACAGTCTGGGTGCCAGCGCAGTTGCACACTCGGCCGACTGAGTATACTCTAGACTATATTCATGGCAACAAGCGTACATTTGCCGAAAACCCTGCTGGAAGCTGTCGACCGGAAGGCGCGAGCGCTGCGAATCAGCCGGAACCAACTGGTGGTTCGAGCGCTTGAGCATGACCTCCAGGGGGGAGCAGACTGGTCGCCGGGCTTTTTCGCGCGGCTGTCGGACGTCGATCCTGACACGGCAAATGATGTTGAGGATCTGCTGCAAACGGTTCGGAAGGCACGCAGGTCAAAGCCGGCGAGGCGGCTGTGAGATACGTTCTCGACACGAACGCGGTCTCGGCACTGATGAAGGGTGATGCGCGAGTGCTGAGGAGACTGGGGATGCTCAACCGGGGCGATGCGGCGATCCCGCAGCCGGCTATCGCCGAGATTGCATATGGAATCGAGCGGTTGCCACGGTCGAAGCGTCGATCGGCGCTGGAAGACCGCTTCGACCTTGTGCGAACGGAGCTGGCGAGGAGCCCCTGGACGGACGCGGTGAGCGAGCGGTTCGGGTCGATCAAGGCCACGCTCGAGCGCAAAGGCCATCGCATCGAGGACTTCGACGCGGCCATCGCCGCTCACGCCTTGGTCGAGGGAGCCATCCTGGTTACCGCAAACCTGGATGACATGACCAGAGTGCCCGATTTGCAGGTCGAGGACTGGGCACGCGACGAATAGTAGCGTCGAGAATCTCCGGCCACCTGACGCCCCGCCGTCTCACCCTTCCCGCTGCGCGCTGCTACGCGGGGCGAGGGGATTTGTGTGCGGCAATTCTCCCTGGACTGCCGACGCCGGAACGCCGGTCGATGCCTTTTGCAATCCGGAATCATGCTCGGCCATTCAACTGGCCCAGGCGGAACTCAGGCGTCCAGGCCGCACAGCCAGCCAGCGAGCGGGCGTACTTTGATCGTCCGCTTGCCCAGGGCGATGTCCTCACGATCACTCTCGGTCAGCACCAGTCCGACCGAGCAAGCCTGCTCGTCCAACGCCTCAGTCAGGGCGTCGATCTCGCGCGTGCGGACCTGCGGATCCGCAAGCGACAAGGTGACCTGGACGAGTCTGTCCAGCGCCCGGCCGCGGCGGCAGGCGAAGTCGACCTCGCGGCCGCTCGCCGTCCGGTAGTACGACACGTCGGCCCCGCGCCGGAGGAGTTCGAGAAACACTAGATTCTCGGTCAGGGCACCCAGGTTGCGCGAGAAACTGAGCGAGACCCGGTTGGCCAGGCCGGTGTCCACTGCATACACCTTCTTCGGCGCGACCGACCGGCGCTTCACCGAGGCGTCGTAGACCGGTACCATCGCCAGGACGAAGGCCTGCGCCAGGAAATCCGTGTACGCCGACACCGTGGTGACGCTGCCCAGACCCAGCGNNCGCAGGGCGTGGGTGTTCTTGATGTCGTGGCGGGTGGCCACGTCCCGGTAGAGGATGTCGTCGTACAGTTGCGCGAGCAGGTCGGGAGAGTCGTAGACCAGCGGTTCGGGAAAACCGCCGCCCAGCCGGTACTGGGCCAGATGGCGCGCCAGGGTGGCACGGCCAGCAGGCCGAAGCAGCATCGCCTCGTTTGCCTCGACGCCCAGGTGGCGCAAGTACTCGCGGAACGAGAAGGGAAAAAGGTCGACCGTGACGTGGCGGCCGGTGAGTTTGCTGCCCAGCTCGCGGCTCAACAAGGCGGCGTTGGAGCCAGTGATGATGAACTTGTGCCCGGATTCGAGCATGCGGCGCACGAAGGTCTCCCACCCAGGGGCGTTCTGAACCTCGTCCAGCAGCATCACCTTGTGCTCGCCGAAACACTCGATGAGCACCTCGTGCAAAAGCGCGAAGTCGCGCGCCTGGAAGCCGAGCAGTCGCTCATCTTCAAAATGGCAGTAGTGGTAGCCTGGGGCAAGAAAGCGCTCCGCGATCTGGCGCAGCAGAGTCGATTTGCCACAGCGCCGAACCCCGGCCAGCGTGATGGCGTGCGGCTTGCTCAGGTGGCGGCCGACCTCAACCAGAACGTCCCGGCGTGTTCCCGACCGCTTCCGATCGAAGACCGCTCGCTGGTCGAGCAGGATTTCCTTGAGCAGGCGCCTTTCCATTTCAAATGGAAAGAATAGGCCATTCCTTTCCACTGTCAATGGAAAGGGCCAAGCGGGCTTCCTGCGCCCAGTCCCTGGCTACCGCAGAGGCCTCAGGTCCTGCAACAGCCGTCCAGCCGCCACCGCCCGGATCTTCTTGTCCATGGGGAAGCTGTGCGCGCCCGCATGGATGACGTCGAGGCTGTGCAGGGACAAGTCTTCCATGGCAATGCGCATGGACTTGGTCACCGTGGGCGCCGAGGTGCGCTTGAACTCGAACCCGTAGCGCCGTCCGCCGCGAATCACCAGCAGGTCCAATTCAGCGCCCTGGTGGGTCGCCCAGAAGAAGCACTCATCGCGTTCCGCGCCCAGACGCTGTACCACCTGCTCAAGGAGAAAGCCCTCCCAGGAAAAGCCGAGTTTGGGGTGCGCCTCCAACGCATGCAGATCGGGCAGACCGAGCAGCGTGTGCAACAAGCCACTATCGGTCAGATACACCTTGGGCGATTTCACCTGGCGCTTGCCCACGTTCTCGAACCAGGGCGCCAGTTGTCTGACCATGAACGTGGCTGTCATCAAGTCGAGGTAGCGTCGCGCGGTCGTATCGGCCAGCGCGAGCGAAGCTCCGATCTCCGAGGCGTTCCATATCTGACCGTGGTAGTGGGCCACCATGGTCCAGAATCGGCGCAGGGTCACGGCCGGCAGGCGTAGACCGAGCTGCGGGATGTCGCGTTCGAGAAATGTGCGCACGAAACTCTTGCGCCAGTCGCGGCTGTCCGCTTCCGACTTGGCCAGGAACGACCGCGGGAAGCCCCCGCGCAACCACAGCTTCGCCAGGGCGCCCGTCCCCACCTCGCCCAGCGAGAACCCCGGCAGCTCGTGGTAGGCGATCCGGCCCGCCAGGGTTTCCGAGGACTGTCGCAGCAGTTCGGGAGACGCGCTCCCCAGCACCAGAAAGCGCTGGCGCGCACCAGGCCGGTCCACCAGGACACGCAAGGCGGAAAACAGCTCAGGCCGTCGTTGCACCTCATCGATGATGGTGAGTCCGCGCAGAGTACCCAGCGCAAGCATGGGCTCACTCAAGCGCCCGAGATCGTCTGCATCCTCCAGGTCAAAATGCTGGACGTGGGATGCCGCTGCCGAGGCGTAGAGGCGGGCCAGCGTGGTCTTGCCCACCTGTCGTGGCCCCAAGATGGCGACCACCGGATGCGAGCGGAACAGGCGTCCGATGGCGACGACGTGGCTCTTGCGTCCCAGCACGCCATGTCTCTA
>PMZX01000124.1 GCA_003170035.1 Myxococcales bacterium
AGCACGAAGCGATCCTCGCGCAGGGTCACGAACTGGTCTTGCAGGAAGGGCGCGTATTCCTCGGACTGCAGCAGGCGCTCCGCCTCGCTGCGCACCCGGGCTGCTGCCATGTCGCGTTCGCGGCGCAGGCGGCCCAGATCAGGCGAGGCCCCGTCGCGCAGCTCGCCGGCCGAGTCGAAGGTTTCGCGCGCCATGCGGACGAGCTCGTCGTGGTAGCCCAGACCTGCGGCCAACTTGGACATGCGCGGCGCCTGCAGGCGCGGATCCTGGCCGGCGATGCGACCATAGAAACGGCGGGCGCTGGCCGCGGTCTCGCACAAGTCCGCCACCTGGCGCAATTCCTCGGGCCCCAGCGGGGCTCCCTGGGCGACGGCCTGCAGGTGCGCCTCGATCTCGGGAAAGCCCAGCGCGGGCAGCGACTCGCCCAGCCGCAACAACGCCTGTAACTCGCCCACCTCTGCCATGCGCTCGCGCGCCTCGGCCGCCGATTCACACAGGGGCAAGGCCTGGCACGCCGCTGCTCCGCGCGACGACTCCGCCTGGGAGGCGAGTCGCGCGCACAGCTCGGGCCAGTCGAGAAACTCGCGGTACTGGCGGGCGAGGGAGTCTCGTGCGGGGTGATTCATTTCAAGTCATCCGGCTCGGCNNCCGTACATCCCCACCGTGGCCTGCATGACCTGCTCGATCTGCTGCTCGCGCTTGGCCCAGTGCTTGCCAATGGCCTTCTTCTCGCGGTCGAGATCCTCGCGCATCGAGGAGAAGGCCTCCACGATGGCCTGCACGCGTTGCCGAAAAGCGGGGCCGGTCAGGTAGCGGTAGACCATCTCCATCTTGCCTTGCTGGCCCTCGGTGGCTTTGCGCGCAGCCGCCACCTCGATNNGCCTGACTGACCAGAACCGAGAATTCCGCCTTGGCCGTGCGCTGGTCAGCGCGCAGCTTGGCCAGCCAGCCGTCGCTCCAGTTCTTGGTGCGCTTGCACTCCCACAGGATCGCGCCGCAGCCCTGACCCATGGGTCCCGTGACCTGATGAACGACGTCGCCACCGTGCTCGCCCTTGGGCACAGGCTGGATGATGTCGCTGGGGAACTTGGTCCGCAGCAACGCCTCGAGTTCCAGTTCCTGCACCTCGCCCTGAAGTTGCTGCGATCCTTGCTCGGCCCGGCGCTGGAGTTCCTCGATCTGCCGCTGCATCGAGGCGATGGTTTGCTCCTTCTCCGCGACCTTGAGATTGAGTTTCTCCTCGGCTTCCTTGCGTGCTAGCGCGCGCGTGGCTTCCAGTCCGTCCTGTACCCGTTTCTCGATGGTCAGCTCGAATTCGCGTCGGGCATCGTCCAGTTCACGCTGCTTGCGAATCAGATCGGCCTGCGCCTTCTGCGCCTCGGCCAGCTTGCCCTCTCGCTGCTTCAGCACGTCCTGCAGTTCCGCGATCTCCTTTGCCTTCTGCTCGATGTCGCCGGAGAGCACCAGCTTGGCTCGCTTGCATGCCTCGGCCTCGATCTGAGCGCGCTCGCACTTCAGCTTGTCCGCCACCTGAGCGTCGATGGTTTCGCGTTCCTTGGCCAGTTCCTCTTCGCGCGTGCGCAACGCCGCTTCGCGCTGGGCCACGTCCGCCTTCACGCTGGCCAGTCGCTGATCGTATTCCCGGCGCGCCACTTCGATCAGCGGCGCAGCCAGCGACTCGGTCAGCTTGATCTCGGTCTGGCAATTCGGGCAGGTGATGGTGGGGTCAGCCATGGCAATGCCTCCCGGCTCTGGGTTGCTTATCAGTCCACCCGAATCGTCGTCACGCGCAGGCGATCCTTGCCGTCGTTGACCTCGGACGGCGTGACCGGCATGCGGCCCGACCCCTTGAATAGGCCCACAACAACCGTGTACAGGCCCGGCGGTGTGTGGGCTGGGAACCAGATGCGCTGGTGGTCGCGAATGTGCTGCCCGTGCCGCCAGCGTTCGATGGGATAGGCGCCGTCCACCGGGACATGGTCCAGGTTGCGGTAGCTGCCCCCAGGACCGTCGAGGTGGAAGAACGGCCGCCAGCCGGCCGGCACAGGCGCAAGCGATTCGAAGTACACGGTCAGCTCGACGTCACCCCCGCGAGCAACCTGCGGCGCCGAAAGATCGTAGCCGGTCACGCGCAGAACATTGCCGATGCGGCCGTCGAGGGGATGGGCCGGCACCGGCGCCGGCGCTCCGGGCGCCGACACGCCGGCCGCGATCTTGTCGCTGTAGCCCGCCGGCAGCGACAGCAACGCCACGCGCGCCCGCAGATCGGCCTTGAGCCGCGAGCACTCGGGCTCGCCCGCCGGCGTCCCCCACAGATCGCGCGATTCGGTCGGGTCGTGCGCCAGGTCGTAGCATTCGGTGGTGTTGTCCGGGGTCCAGTTCCAGATCAGATGATGGGTGGCTGTGACCCACGCCCGCCGCTTGACGTCGCCCTCGTAGCTGACCTCCTGAAACACGGGCTGTGGCGCCGTGCCGTCGATGCCTCCTGACAACAGATCCACCATTGATCGGCCGAGGAATCCCGGCTGGTGCGGGCCGCGCGCCAGGTTCACAAGGGTCGGCGCCAGGTCCACATGGCCCACCGGCGTGGCGCTGCGCCGGGACGGCAAGCCGGGCACGCGCACGATGAACGGAACCTTGGTGTGGGGCGAGTACAGGTGATAGCCGTGGGCGTTGATACCGTGCTCGCCCAGCGACTCGCCGTGATCGCCAGTGACGACGATCGCGGTCTTGTCCCACAGCCCCAGCACCTTCAGCTCGTCGAGCACGCGGCCGAAGTGGTGGTCGGTGAACCAGATCTCGCCATCGTAGAGGTCGGCTTGCCGGTTGCCGAAGTCGGGCGCCTCGGGGTGGCGTTCGTAGTTGAGGTGCGGGTCATAGAAGTGCAGCCACAGGAAGAACTTCTCTTGCCCGTGTTCGCGCAAAAAGGCAATGCCGTCGTCGGCCATCTCGCGCGCGGAAGAGCCCACCGACTCCATGGGCCCGTTGACGTTGACGTGCAGGGCTGCGCGCCGGTCGTCGTAGTAATCGATGCCGCGCTCGAAGCCGCGGCGGTCGGCGCGGTTGAAGTAGGAATAGGCATAGAAAGCCGCGGTAGCGTAGCCGAGATCGTGCAGCGCCTCGCCGATGGTACGCATGCTGGGATCGATGCGCGGCCACCAGATGGATTCGTCCCACTTGATGGCTGACGGCCAGCGCGAGGTGGCGATGGCCGGCATCGAGTAGCGGGTCGAGGGCGCATGGGCCCAGCCGTTCTCGAACAGCACGCTTTCGCTGGCCAGCCGGTCAAGTACGGGCGTGGTCGGCCGCGGGTAGCCGTAGCAGCCCAGGTGATCGGCGCGCAGGGTGTCGATGGTCACGAAAAGGAACTTGAGGTCTGCCGGCACCGAGGCCGGCACCGGGTGAAAGAGGGGCGAACGCAGCGATTCGATGCTGGCGTCCTTGCCGTCGCAGTCCTGATCGATGCCGTCATCGGGCCAGTCNNTCGTGATCAAAGTCGAAGCTGCGCTGACCAAGGGCCACCAGCGCACCGGTGAACCCGGCATGAGCCGAGGCTGCCTTGCGTGCCGGCTCGGACTCGCTCACCACGAAGACGGTCACCAGCGCAAGCACGGGCAGGCCGGCCAGAAACGCGACCCGACGCCATCGTCCGCCAGCAGCCGGACGCCACGGCAGGAGCAAAGCCAGGACCACCGTGGCCAACCCCAGCGCCACCACCACGCGCACCTCATTCCACTGCACGAACTGAAAATCCTGCGCCCAGCGCGCGCGAATGAGCAGCCCGGTGGGAACCCCGAACAGCAGTAGCGTGGCCCCCGCGGCCTTGGGCCAGGACAGGCGCGGCCAGGCCAGGCTGGCGCGGCCGATGACCCAGGGCAAGAGCGCGGTGAACGCCCCGCCCAGAATCGAGCGCGCGATCCTCACGTCCCGAGGCAGAGGCGCCCGCGTGCGCCACACGACGAAAAACACCGCGACCTCGAAGAGCAGGGCCGCAAGCGGCGCCAGCAGCAAGAGGCCAGCGGTAGTCACGAGCTTGCCAACCGGCGCGGGGCCGGCTGGCCCAGACGCAGGCGAGGAGAACGGCAGGGCGCGCGCCAGGGCTGGCCCAAGAACCGCGGCAGCGGCTGCTGCCGACAACGACGCCAGGGCCACGATACCCGCGGCCAAGAAACGGTTGTTGCGATTCGCCGTCACGGCCAACGCCATCACCGGCGCAATGGCGGCAAGGCCGCCGACAACGAACCAGCCGATCCCCTGGGCCCACCGTCGACTCGCCCGCCGCCGCCCCCAGGCACCGAGTCCCAGCAGGGCGGCCAGGACCACGCCAGCCACCGCGCCGACCAGCACGTCGAACCCGGCCACCAGGGCCACGCACCAGAGGAACCGCGCTCCGCCCAGATGGCCAAGCCGCGCAGCCCAGATGCCATCGACGATGCCGACCGCGGAACCGCCCACCAGGGCGGCACGGTAGATCGCGATGGGAAGACTGCGGGAACTCGGCACGTCAACCTATGGCTACCAAGGAAACCACCGGGTTCAAAGCCAAGACACGTCGTGGTGGATAGTGCAGGCTAGCGCTTTGACTGCGCCCTTCCCTCACAGCCGCGCCACCTGAAGATCCGAACCGCCCCCAGCGTGGTGAGCAGTTCGTAGTGGGCATCGAGAAACTCGACCATGCGCGGGTAGTTCTCGATGGGAAAGGCCTTCCAGTTCCGGAACGCGCGGGCGCCATCCAGAATATAGGTGGCCCGATTGCGCTCCAGGTCGCCCATCAGTTGATTCCAATGGTCCTGGCGGATGACGTCGGTGGCCTTGACCCGTCCGGAGCGAACGGCCCAGTTGCCCGGAACGTAGCCGCAGATGGTCGAATACGGCAGCGCGAACCGACTGGCCAGGGGAAGGTCGGCGGGATAGGTGAACATGGGTCCCGGACCCCAGGTGAAGATCGACCCGCCCTCGAAGCAGGCGTCCGCGCGCAAGACATCCGCGACCTTGCGGTACTCGGGGTTGTGCTCCTCCCAGGGGAACTGGTGCCCGCTGAGATAGAGAATGCCGTTGGCCACGCTGAAACAGACCAGGCTGGCCAGGCCATAGGCGAGCACCAGCTTGGCCCATCGCCCCAGCGGAAACACGCACAGACCGGCCACAAGCGGCGCCGCGCCCAGGGCCAGCGGAGTGTAGAGCGGAACGAAGTAGTGGGGATACATGCGGAAGCCAATCAACACGATGGGGAAGGTGCAGACCAGGACGCCGAACACCAGCACGCGCTGATGGCGCGACAGCAGCGAGCGGCCGCGCACGACCATGATCCACAGGCCAATCGTCGCAGCGACGAAGGGCAGGAAATACTTCGCGATGCGCACCAGGGCCTCGCTGCGCTCCATCGGCTGCTGCGCGTACCCGAAATTGTAGAACACCGTCCAGTAGAGGAAGGCCTGACTGTCGCCCCGCGCCGCGAAGAAAGCCCATGTCACCAGCAGGGGGATGGCCAGACCTGCGACAAAGGCAGGCAGCGACCACAGCAACTTGCGCCGCACCCCGCGGCTGGCCAGGAGAGCCGCCAGCACCAGCGCGGGAGCCCACGCCAGCGCCTGCTGCTTGAACAACATCGCGATCCCGAGCAGGCCGCCCGCGCAGAACAGCCAGCCAGGATGCCGGCTGCGTTCTTCATCCCGCACGGCTGCGACCGCCCATGTCGCTGGCAGCAACATGAGGATCTCGCAGTTGGCCGCGTGCATGTCGTGCGCCAAATAGGCCGCGCCGAATACCAGGAAGGTCATGCCCGCCACCACCCCGCGGCGGTCGTGCGCGAAAAAAGCCGAAACGCCCAGTGCCGTGAGCGGCACGGTCACGAGGACAGTCAGCAAGTGAATGGCCAGCATGCCGCGCCCGAGGAGCAACTGGGCCACGGCGTAGTACACATAGAGAAGCGGCGGCTTGTTGTCGACGAAGCCGATATACAGATGCCGGCCCCGCAGCAATTCCCACGAGCCCACGATGTGCATGGCCTCGTCGACGTCCAGGATGTCCACACCTACAAGGAAGCCCCGGGTGACCAGGCTGGTCGCCAGGAACAGCAGGAACAGCGCAAGCCCCGGCCAGCGACGGTATAACCCTGCCGCCCGGTCGCGAACCCAGGTCATGGGGATCCGTCCTCCCGCGCCCCTCGCGCCCCGACCGAACTTGGGCCAGCCGGCTTCCAGTCGAGGAATGCGAACGGCGTCAACACGCCGTTGGTCACGATGGAGCGCACCCGCAAGATCACGCCCATCACGACCCCCAGGACAGGGTCAAGGCCCAAGAACTTGAACAGGAAGAAGAAACTGCCCTCGGACACGCCCACGCGCGCCGGCAGGACCGCGACCACGTATTCGGCCACGTTCAGCGTCGCGTAGGCGAGCGCCACCTGGCCAAAGCTGTAGTGCGCGCCCAGCGCCCGTAGCGCCACGGCGTAGCTTGCCCATCCTGTCATGCGCGCGATGATCTGAAGGAAGAAAACCTTCAGATAGGCAACAGGCCTCTCTCGCCAGAAGAGCTTGACCTCGCGATCAATCAGGCGCGCCACCTCGACCCAGTGGCCTGGATGTCGGCGCAAGACGGGAACGAAGGCCAGGATGCGCAGGAACCCCGCGGCCGCGCCGTAGCGGACGAGCAGGCGCAGGCCGAGGTAAGGAACAAAGGCCAGCGCGTTGGCGGCGAGGATCACACCCAGGTGAAACCCATCGGTCTCGCGGCACAGCACGCAGGCGCACACAGCCGCC
>PMZX01000121.1 GCA_003170035.1 Myxococcales bacterium
GAGGCTGCCCAGCGCTTCGTGACCGCGCGGCGGCCGGGACCTGTGGCACCTGGACTGGTGCGGGCCCTGGCCGAGGCCAGGATGGCAGGGCTCGATCTGGAGACGCTGCGATCGGTGGTGGCCGCCGACCGGCCCGAGCAATTTGCCCGCCACGCGGTCGAGGTCCTGACCGACCTGTCCCTGCGCGGCTATCCAGTGGCGCGCGCGCTGGCCGTGGTCGAGCGGGTCGAAGTGCGCGAGCCGGCTGCGCTCGACCGCGTGCCTGCACTGCTCGACACCCTCCGGCGCGATCAAGCGCTGAGCCCGGCCGAGGCGGCCGACGCCTTGGCGCGCGGGTTGGCGGTGTCCGATTCCCTGCAGGGTGCCTATCGCCGCGCGGCCGAGGACGAGCGGCGCAAAGGCAACGGCAAGGGTTCGTCGGGCACTGGCACGGCGGTCGACGGTCCGGGCAACAGCGAGAACGCGCCGGGCCGACTGATCAAAGTGAAGCTGCCGCCAGGACAGGCAAAGAAGTAGCGCCAAGGTCGAGGCGCAGCCACTCGACGCTAGAACTGCCCGACCAGGGACAGGCCAGGGCTGGCGGACGATCGGCCGGGGATGGCCACGGGTACCAGGCTCAGGTCGGTCAGGCCATGCCGGGCGTTGGCGCGACGGGCGGCGTTGGGCACCTTCGCGATGTCTATGGCTGCCGAAAGGACGACTGCGAGGAATGAGAATCCCCCAAGCAAGCCCCAGAGGCCGGCGTCATCCGAGCAGCCGGGGTTGTGGTCGGCGCCACAAGAAAGCGATGCCACGACCTCGAAAATTGCAGCGCTCCCGATCCCGATGCCGGCCAGCCGCAGGAAGCCCATGCCCCAGCCACGAAAGTGCTCGCCGGAATACGCGTAGCCGATGCTGGGACCGAAGCTGAGCCCCAGCCCCATGCCTATGCCACCTGCAATCCCCAGATTGGTGCTGTGCGACGCTTGGCTGAGCATGATCCCCCCGATCGCCAGAGGAACCAGGGTCGAGAACAATGACAGGCCGAGCGCCGTGCCGGGCGACTTGTACTCGAACTCGGCGCCGGCGGCTTGTGGATCTGCCAGGTGCGGCTGGGTAGCGCTCTTCGGCGGACTGAGCCCAGGTGCGGAGCCCGCAGAGGCTGTGCCGTCGGCGTCGTAGACCGGCGCCAGCCGAGCCGGATGTCCCTCGACCGCGATGGGAAGGCTGTCCCAGGCCTGCGCATGGACGACTCCCGGACGGCATAGTCCCAGCAGCACGGCCACAGCGGCCCCGGTCGCTGACCGAAGAGAACGCGCCTGTCGGATCACCACGACGACCGACCTTGACGCTTGCCACGGCGGCGAAGCCGGATGACCACGCCGAGCACCAGCATCGCGCTCCACGGAACGGCGCCACGCGTATCACCGAGATGACAGCCGCACCCCGATTCCCCCGTGACTTTCGCCACTTGGACGAGGCCGCTCTGGATGGGACTGGCGTTGCCCTGATTGTCCACCGCGGCGACGCCCAGTGTGTACAGAATTCCGTTCTGCAGGGTACCCAGCCGCAGGGAGGTCTGGGTGGGGGGCAGGAGGCCCGAGCAGAGGTAGCTGGGGTCGAGGTTCTGGAAGGGCGCAGGCGCCCCGACTTCAACGGCGGTTGTCATCCCGGCTGCGCTTGAGTTCGCGCCGGCCGTGGACGTGGGCGGGGTGCTGGCCGAACAGAGAAACTGGCCGGTCAGGTACTGGTTGTTGAAGTAGCTCGGATTGAAAACCTGCAGGCTGTTTCCACGCATGCAGAACACCAGGTAGCCAGCCAGATCGGGCCAGTCGGCGGCTGATAGTGGCGTCCACGACACCATCAGGGCTTGGTCGCCGCCCTCCACCGTGATGCCGGAGGGTGCCTCAGGCGCTGTGCCGTCGAGTCGAATGCCCAGACTGGGCGCATAGCTGCCCGTGACGCCCGAGTCCGGAAAGCCGGTGCCCGTGGAATCGAGCCAGAGCGAGATCGTCGTCAGGAGGGTCATGCCGCAATCTCCGGCGGGAGCAAAGAGCTTGTCGACCGTAGTCTCCACGGCCCAGCTCCCGTTGGCTGACAGGGCTGAGAGTCCGTCAAGCTCGCCGAGCATTGCAGTATCGGGGCATTGGGGCCTCGGCGGGACGACCAGGGTGTTCAACTGGGCGCAGTTCATGCCTACGTAGAGTCGCGCCTTGGTCCCGGTTGTGCTCAGCCCCGACAGCTTGCTCCGCGATACGGAGGCCATCTGCACCAAGATGCGCACTGGGCTCGCGCATTGGCAGCGCGCCTGGTTCAGGTAGGTGACGGCGTCGTAACTGGACAGGTCGACCCAGTCGCCGCCATTCGGGCGCTGCAAAATGAGGGTAAAGTCGCTCGCCGTGAGGGCCATCGTGGTCCAGGTAGACGCATCGGTCATGGCGGTCTGGGCCCAACCTGGGCTGGCCCAGAGCGCTGCACTCAAGCCGAACAGGGCCATGCATCGCCACCAGGGGCATCGGCGCAATCGAGGCAGGTTCTGCTGCGAGAACACGAGGGGCAGTCTACATCATCGCGTCCCCGCCGAGGCCGCCTTCTCAGTTCAGCTATCGACAAAGCGGCCCAGACTAGCCGGATCGATATCCCAAGCCCGTTCGGGCCGGCCCTCATCGCCGGCCCGAATTTTCGACTGGCGCTACTGTGCAGCCTCCATCGCTCCCAGGTCGATCGCTCCCCCTCGCTGGGGCCTCGCACAGAGACCGTTGGTCTTGAGCGGCGGCTCCATGTTTGTCGACAGGCTGGCACACAGCGTGCCCGTGCTGATGCCCGCTGGCACCCCTGTCCC
>PMZX01000461.1:0-781 GCA_003170035.1 Myxococcales bacterium
GCCGATGCCTACGCCGCGCTCGATCGCTTCCGCGGTGAGGGCCGCAGCCGGGCCTTTTACACCTGGTTGCTGCGCATCGCGATCAATCGCGCCAAGGATGTGCTCAAGTCGAAGAAGCGGACCGAGGAACCGCTTTCCGCCGAGGCCGAGGGAGGCCAGGCCATGTTCGCGCACGATCCAGGCAGCCCCGAGGCGCATGCGGGCCAGGCCGAGGACCGGCGCCGGCTGCAGGCCGCGCTGCTGACCCTGCCGCCCCAGTATCGCGAGGTCCTGGTGCTAAAGGACGTGGAAGGGCTGGCCTACGAGGAGATCGGCCCCATCTTGCGCCTGCCTATCACGACCTTGAAAATCCGCGTGGTGCGCGCACGCGCCCGCATGCGTGCCGCGCTGGAGGAGGTGCGCCGATGAACCAGCGCGATTCGCAAATCCCGCAGGACGACGAACTGGCCGCCCGGCTTGCGACGTTGCGCGATGTCACGCCGCCGCCCTCGCTGGTGCCGGGTGTGATGCAGCGGATCGCCGAGCCTGCGCCGGTAACGCTGTGGACCTGGCTGCGCCGGCCGCGCCGCTTCGAACTGCACCTGTCGCCTTTGGCCCTGGCTGGGCTGGCCGTGGCCGGGCTGCTGTTGGTCGCGCTGCTGGCGCGCGATCAGCGCCCTGGGCCGGTGGTCTCGGGGCGGCCGACCGCGGCGGCCGCGCATGAGGCCGAGGTCGTGCTGGTGCGCTTCGTGCTGGTCACCACGGGTGCGCATCAGGTGGCGTTGGCCGGCGACTTCAACGG
>PMZX01000461.1:820-5698 GCA_003170035.1 Myxococcales bacterium
GCCGCGGCTTTCTCCGTTTTCGCAACAGATCTGTCGGCCGCAAGAACTCTGTAGCGCCTCACCCCTTGAGCTTCCGATAGAGGGTCCGCCGGTTGATTCCGAGGATGCGTGCGGCGCCGGCCTTGTTGCCTCCGTGGCTTTCCAGCACTCGCCGGACGTACGCGCGCTCGATTTCCTCGAGGGGAACGCTGCCATCGGCGCCGTCCGCCAGGAGCGCCGACACGCCCACCCTCTTGGGGAAATCCAGGTTCTCCGGGAGAAGCGTGTCATGGTCAGAGAGCACCACGGCACGCTCGATCAGGTTCGCCAGTTCGCGAACATTGCCAGGCCAGCGGTATGCCACGAGCTGCCTCATCGCGGCTGCAGATACCCCGATGAGGGAACGCGACTGCCGTTCACAGGCGCGGTTCAGGAACAAGTCCACCAAGCTGACGATGTCCTCGTGTCGCTCGCGCAAGGGCGGAACCTCGATGCGAATGATATTCAAGCGGTAATACAGGTCCTGCCTGAACAGCCCCTCCTGCAGCAAAACCTCGAGCGGGCGGTTGGTGGCGGCGATGAGCCTGGCCCTGATGGGGACCTCCGCCGTGCCCCCCAAGGGGCGAACTCGTCCCTCCTCGAGCACATGCAGGAGCTTCGCCTGGACTTCCAGGGGAATCTCGCCGACCTCGTCGAGAAAGAGTGTGCCGTCTCCTGCCGCAACAAACGCACCCAGTCTGTCCTCCTTCGCGTCCGTGAACGCTCCCCGCCGGACGCCGAACAGCTCGCTCTCGACCAACGCCGGCGGCAACGAGGCGCAATTCAGATGGTAGAAAGGCCGGTCCCCTCTTGCGCTTGAGTCGTGAATCAGCCTGGCGACGACGCCCTTCCCTGTGCCGGTCTCGCCCGTGACCAGGATCGTGGCGTCAACACCCGCGGCCTTTCGGGCTGTCGCGAGCACGTTCCGCATCGCGGGGCTCTCGGCGACGATGTGCCCGGGGCTCTCGACGGGCACCATCTTCCTCAAGCGAACGATATCCCGACGGATCTGACGGTCACGGAACGCGCGCTCGATTGCAAATACCATAGCCTCGATCTTGAAAGGCTTGGCGATGAAGTCGCAGGCGCCTGACCGAACCGTCGAGACAGCAAGTTCGATGCTTCCGAACGCGGTCATGAGCAGCACGAGCTGATTCGGCTTTTCGGCAAGAATGGCCGATAGCAATTCGGTGCCGCGCATCTGGGGCATTTCCACATCGGTGACCACGAGGTCGAATGAATCGGTCTTGATCCGGGCGAGCGCCTCCCTGGGTGAAGTGACGCCAGTCACGCCAAAGCCTTTCTCGCTCAGGCTCTCGCACAGGAAGTCCACGACGCCCGCGTCGTCATCCAGGACCAGGACCTGCTTTCTCGATCCCACTGTCATGCGACCACCCCCTTGGCCCGGGCGCCAGCGGCTACCGGGAAGTGAACGGTGAATCGCGTTCCAACGTCCTTCTCTGACGAAACCGCGATTGTGCCGCCATGCTCGTCGACAATCGACTTGACGACCGAGAGCCCCAGACCCGCACCTCCGGCTTCTGCCCACGTAGTGAAAAACGGTTCAAAAATGCGGCCGAGAAATTCCGGGGCGATGCCGCAGCCGGTGTCATCGAGCACCAGCGATACCGATGGGCGCTCGTGTGTCTCTTCGGCTGCCTTGAAAGAGGACGCTGTGAGCGTCAGCCGGACCCGACCACCCGGCGGAGTGGCCCGCAAGGCGTTAGACAACAAATTCAGGGTCACCTGCTGGACCTGGTCCAGATCGGCAACCAGCCGAAGCGGTGTATCCGGGCGCTCGAATTCGATCCGCACGGCTCGTCGTCGCGCCTCGTGTCCGATGAGATCGACGATGGGGGCTACCGTCGCGCGCAAATCGATTTCGTCCCAGTGGGACGCTCTGCGGCGCACTATGCTCAGGAGCTGCTCGACGATCTTCGCGATCCGATCCGTTTGCTTTTCAAAAACCTGCGCGGTTCGGTGAACCTCTGCGGGAAGATCCGTTCGGCTCACCAGAGCACGAGCACGGCCGTTCAAGATCTGCAGGGGCGAACCTATCTCATGAGCAAGCCCAGCAGAGAGCTGTCCCAGCGTTGCCAGCTTGTCCACGCGCCGTAGCCCGGCCTGCAGCGCCTCCCGGGATTCGGTAGCCTCGATCAAGTGGCGCCGCGCGGTCTCGAGCTCGTGCACCATGGAATTGAACTCGGCCGTCAATACGCCTACCTCGTCGGTTCGCTCCACGGAAACGGTTGCAGTCAGGTTCCCCGCGCGTACCTCTTTCATCGCCACCATTAGCTTCACGAGGGGACGACGAACATAGAGATGCACCAGGAACCAAGCGACGCCCGCAACGCCAGCAATCAGGGTGAGGGTCGAAAGAATGGTCGAGATTGCCCTTGACCTGAGGTCCGCCCTCAGTGAATCCAGCGAACGCACGACTGCGACACTACCGAGGTCCGCACCATGCTCCCGGCGCATCGGGAAGATACCGACGATCCGAGAATTCTCCTTGGGTCCTAGGATGCGAACCACGGGCTGCTGTGAGGCAGTCACCTCCTGGGCAGCTTCACGGACCAGCTCTGCCGAGCTTCGACTACCGAAAGGGTGGGAAGTGAATAGGCCCGCAGGATTGAAGAACAGCACGTCGATCGCCGAATCATTCAACTTCAAGGGCTCGAGAATCTCACGTATGTCGGAGATCTGCTGGTCACGGAGAGCATTTTCGATCGCCACCTGCAGGGCGGTACCGAGCACCCGCATTTCGCGCTCGGCATTGTCCGTCAGCTCTCTTTCTTGCGTTCGAAACTCGCGAACATGGTGCGATCCGAGAATGACGGCGCTCGCGCCAGCGAGGGCTAGCACCAGCTTGGTAGGAATGCGCACCTGCTAAACGTGGCAGAAATGCACAGATGGATCAAGGTCGCGCAGCGGCGCCGAAGGCCGTCGGCGGAGGCGCCGGGATCGATGTTGACTCGTGTGCATTCGCCAGGCCAAGGATGAGTCTTGTCGGCCATGCGTGACAAAAATGCACAGGTGGATCAAATGTGGCCAGCGGCTTGGGGAGTTTTCGATTCGTTCGCGACGGTGGAAACCCACTACGAGAGAGTGAACGTGGTAGCCGTCGCCCAGCGCTTTGCCATTCTCCTTCCTGAGCCTGCTGTCGAGCAATTGCGGGCCTCACTACCCGCCCGCTGGTTGGCTTGCTAGAAATCGCGCAATCGGTGCGTAACGCGATGGTTCTATTTCCCGCGAGGGCAACTCGGCCTGGCGCCTCCGCGTAGGTTCAAGACGGGTTCCTCGAGGAAACCGCGCGCGTAGACCACGCCGATCTTCACGCGCACCCTCTTTGGCAACGAACCTGCCGATGGCGGCCAGAGCCTTGGCCAGATAGCGGTTCACCGTGGCACGCGAGATGCCGAGGCCCAGGCCAATCTCTCGCAATTCCATGCCATCCACATATCGCAAGGTGAACACAGCCCTGTACTTGTCGCGCAAACCATCGAGACATCGCTGGACGCACAACAGAGTTTCGCGCATTTCGTAGTCTGGCGGTGGCGACGTGGAGGGTATCGAGAGATCTGGCCATTGCTCAATGATCCGGCGCCGCCAGGCGAAACGGCGGACTTCCTCACCCACCACGCGAACCGCCACGGAAAACACGAAGCTGCGAATGGAAGAGGCCTTCTCTAAAGTATGCAATCTGCTGAAGACCCGGAGAAAGACCTCTTGAGTCAGATCGTCCCGGTCATAACGCGCGCAAAGTGCCCGCCGGAAAAGGCCGTGTACCATGGGTGCAAACCGGAACCAAATCTCTCGCTGGGCCCAGACTTGGCCCACCAGGGCTGCGCGAGCCAAGATCGCGTCGTCGGCCGCGGAATCTGCGCGTTGGTCGCGTCCAGCGGCGCCCGTGGTCCAGGCGCAGACGGACAACGGCGCGGAATCGGAGCTGCCGTCATGAATGACTGGTTCGCATGTGGATCCTCCAGTACCGCTACTCCGCGTCTTGGCCCACAGATTGAATTGGTTTCCTACGGCCACACTAGCCTTCTTTCATATCGAAACGGCGGGATTGCTCTCCGGCGGCTCAAGGATGCTTTGGGACGTACGGCGCGTTTGTGACGAGACATGTTCTGCGATTGTGTGAGGCATTGGTCTTCGTCGTTTCACTACCAAATAGATGAATTGAGGAATTACGGATTTCGCGGGGAACTGCAAGATCTGCACCACGGAGGACACGATGCGAACCAGAACTCGGAATGCGATACGACATCTCTGGCGAGGCTGCGCGGTTCTGCTACTTGCCGGCGGCGCCACGTTGCTCCAGGGCTGCGATTCGTCTGGTGGGGGTTCCACCTCGACCGCCAAGGGCGGGGCGACTAGCTCAGGTGGTGCTACGGGCGGAGGAGGGAATGTGACTGGCGGCCAGCCCGCAACAGGAGGCCAGACCCCGGGCACGACCCAGCCGGCAACCGGCGGCACCACGACCCCGGGCACGACCCAGCCGGTAACCGGCGGCACCACGACCCCGGGCACGACCCAGCCGACAACCGGCGGCACCACGACCCCGGGCACGACCCAGTTGACAACCGGCGGCACCACGAGCCCGACCACGACCCAGCCGATAACCGGCGGCACCACGAGCCCGACCACGACCCAGCCGGTGACCGGCGGGAGCACGAGCAGTGGCGGTAGGGCCGGCGGCTCGGCCGCTGGCGGCGGCACGAGCGCCGGCGGGGCGCCCGGCAGGGGCGGTGCAACCGGGAGGGGTGGCGCCACTAGCGCTGGCGGCGCGACGAGCAGCGGTGGCATCGCGCCAACCGGTGGCGTCCCGCCAACTGGCGGAAACACGAAGCCGGTGGT
>PMZX01000018.1:0-5252 GCA_003170035.1 Myxococcales bacterium
CGACCAGTTCGGGCGGTGCGACCCGCTCGGGCGGCACGACCAATTCGGGTGGTGCGACGAGCTCCGGCGGTACGACGAGGACGGGCGGCACGACCAGTTCTGGCGGCGCCACCAGCACCGGCGGTGTAGCGGGTCGCTCCGGCACAGGCGGCGCGAGCGGCGGCACGGGTGGCGGAAGCGGTGGGGGCCAGGCCGGCACCGGTGGCGCGTCCAGTGCAGCAGGCGGTGCCACCAGCACCGGTGGCCCGAGCTATCCCTACGTCTTTGCGTGCTTCGACGATTCCGCTGCGGCTTCCACTCTGATGATCTACACGTCCAACGATGCCTTGAACTTCACCCTGCTCTACAACACCGGGTACGGCGGACCCACCGGGAATCTGCGTGATCCCAGCATCATGAAGCACAGCGACGGAAAGTTCTACATCGTGCACACGACGCCACCGGCGGGCACTGGCTGCTGCGGTGCCGAGTCGAGTTTCAACGTGGCCTCAAGCTCCGATCTGAAGACGTGGACCACAATCACCCAGGTGCCGAGCGGCGTCGCCGGAGTGAAGAACGTCTGGGCACCTGAATGGTTCAAGGACACCGATGGGAGCATTCACGTCCTGGTGAGCATCGACGCCAAGACCTACCGGTACGAGCCGACGGACGCCACTTTCACCAAGTGGAGTGGGGGAACATGGATCGGGATCGGCCCCGACTACATCGACACCTTCATCGTCAAGATCGGCACCACCTACCACGCGTTCACGAAGCACGAATCAGTCACCTACGTCGAACATGCGACCTCGACCAGCCTGGATGGTCCCTGGAATTTCATCGGCTCCAACAACTGGGCGGGCTGGGGCAATCACAAAGAAGCGCCCTGTTTGATCGAGCTGCCCAATGGGACTTGGCGATTCTTCACCGATGCTGGCTCGGCTGGTCACGAGATGTACAGCGACAGCCCCGACGTGTTCCAGACTTGGTCGGCCATCAAGACGCTACCCACGGTCGGCACCAGCATCAGCCACGGAACCGTCATCAAGGGCAACTAGTGCCGCCGGTCAGAAATTCTGCAAGGGATGGACGGCCGATCCATCCCCTGCCGCTGCGTTGCTCCTCGGTCACATAGGTCGACTATGCTCCCTCGTCGCGCCTTGTGGCCGGGGCACCTCGACCGCCCCTCCCCTCCACAATTTCTGACCGGCGGCACTAGAGGCCGCGTGGGGGTGGCGTTGGACTTGTCGGAGAGCTGAGCGACGGCTCGCTGCGCAGCATCGCCCGAATCTCGGAGCAGATCGCGTCGAAGACTAGGGTTTCGATGCGGCAGCGTTCCTCCTTGGCGATGTCCTCGAAGGTGGCAGCCATGCGTACGCTGCCCTGCAAAGGGGTGCTGGCGACCACCCGGCAACGGCCCGCAATGGGTTGAGCGTCGCGGCCGAGCTTCAACCGAAAATGAGCCAAGGTCCCCCGGGCGGGCGCTTCGCCGATCCGCGCTGACAGGCCGCTCACGCTGATGTCGTGGGTGATCGACGAGGCCTTGCCGCTGCGCAGAGCGAATTCCACGGGCACAGCGCGCGCCACCCGAATTGCCTGGCGAGCACCGTCGCAGCTGTTGATCTCAAGGCGCTGGGCCAAGAGCAGGATCGGGGACAGGTCCTCTCGCGCCTGCATGTAGGCGGGCAGTACATCCGCGCCCAAGACCCCGCCCTTGAATTTCTCGTGCCACAAACAGAAACGGGACAACCAGTGGATGAGGCGTCTTGTGACCATCGATCGGTCGTAGTCATCGGCACATTCGCCACAAGTCCTTAGCATAGGCGGGACGAATCCAAGTTGTTCTCGCCGGTGCCTTTGGCGTTCCGCAAAAACGCGGGCCAGGAAGGCCACCGAAGCAGGCTGTGGCACTTTTGGCGGGTGTGGCGGCCCGGAAGAAGCCACCGAAGCAGTTATGCCCGGTGCCGGGGTGCAAGAACCCGGCAGCACCAGTCTTCGGGATGGGCGTGTAGGTTGCTGTCGCCGGTGGCGGTGGGAGCAAGGCCGACTTCTTCCTGCGACATCGCGTCTGCCGGTGCACCAACAACGAGCCTGGCCAAGATGGTGCTGCACGAAACACGTCGATGGTCGTGGAAGACCACCGGGGCGCGGATGGGGTAGAGTGCCTCCGCTATGCTCGGAACGTGCTCTCCAGGACGCTCTACCAGCGGTCGGATCTGGCTCGCTGAGGACGGCTGCGGACTGTCCTGCAGGCGGCCCAGGGTGTCTGGATCGAAAAGTGGTACGTGCCGAGCTAGGATGGCTGCCCGATCACGCGAAGGAAAGCACGATGGAAGAGACAGAAATCGGAGAGGTCAGCGTCGACAAGCAGGCCGAAGCTGTGCACGAGAAGGCCAGGGAAGAGAGACATCGCGCGCCCTGGTTGCGCGGCTTAGCGGTCTCGACCGCCTGCCTGGCTGTCATTGCAGCAGTGGCTTCATTGCAATCGGGGCGATGCGCGAACGAGGCCCTACTCAAGCAATCTCGGGCAACCGATCAGTGGGCCTATTATCAGGCCAAGGGAAACAAGGCGGCAACAAAGACTTCGGAACTCGAGATTCTTGCCGAGCTTCACGTCGTCCCTGAGCGACTCGATAGCATTCGCCGGGACATTCAGAAATATGGGCGTGAGCAGGAAGAGATTCGCGCCGAGGCCAACCACCTGCAGGCTGAATCGCGGGAGGATCTCATCAAGCACGAGTGGTTCGCGCTGACGGTGACTCTGCTGCAGGTGTCCATCGGATTGTCCGCAATCGGAGCCCTGCTGGAGAACCGCAAGATCTGGCTCGCCTCATTGGCCACAGGCGGTGTGGCAACCATCATCTTCGTCGCGCGCTGGATTCTGAGCTGATGGCGACGAATCTGAGGCCTGCTGGTGGCCTTTGCGTCCGGAGGAATAGACCATGCTGGAAAATCGCTTGATGATGGCACTTGCGGGACTACTCGGGATTGGCGCAATTGGCTGCGGCGGCGGGCACGGGGAGCAAGATGCGGGTGCTGGCAATAGCGGGGCAGCCAGCGTGGGCGGCGCAGGGGGCACGGGCGGCGTGGGCGGCACAGGCACTGCGGGCAGCACAGGCGGCATGGGTGGTGCGGGTGGCAACGGCGGCGGCTCGGGCGTCGGGGCGGTCTGGACACAGCGAGGAACGGAGCAGAGCTGGGTGTCAGTGGCGTCATCAGCGGACGGCACCAAGCTCGTCGCCCTGGCCCTCTACGGCTACATCTACACATCAGTGGACTCCGGGACAACCTGGACCGAGAGGGGCACCTCGCAGGCCTGGAGGTCAGTGGCCTCGTCAGCCGACGGCGCCAAGCTGGTCGCCCTGGAGTACGACGGCAGGACAAAAGGCGGCTACGTCTACACGTCTGCGGACTTCGGGGTCACCTGGACCCAGCAGGGCATCGCGCAACCTTGGAGTTCAGTGGCGTNNGACGGCACCAAGCTCGTCGCCGTGGACTACGGCAGCTCAGATGGCGGCCACACTTACACGTCGACGGACTCCGGGGTGACCTGGGCCCAACGGGGCTCCGCGCAACAATTGACTTCAGTGGCGTCGTCGGCGGACGGCACCAAGCTCGTCACCGTGGCCTACCCCGGCTACATCTACACGTCCGCGGACTCCGGGGTGACCTGGACCGCGAGGGGCACCTCGCAGTACTGGACATCAGTGGCGTTGTCGGCGGACGGCACCAAGCTCGTCGCAGTGACCAACGGCGATTCCTCGGGTGCCCACGGCTACATCTACACGTCATCTGACTCCGGGGCGTCCTGGACGCAGACCAGTGCCCAGCAGTGGTGGATGTCAGTGGCGTCGTCGGCGGACGGCACCAAGCTCGTCGCTGCGAGCAGCGCCGATCCCACGCTTAGCCTCGGCCACATCTACCTCTCGTCGGATTCCGGGGCATCCTGGACAGAGACTGGTACCCCGCAGAATTGGAAGGCCGTGGCGTTGTCCGCGGATGGCACCAAGGTGGTCGCCGTGGTCGAAGGCGGCTACATCTACACGTGGAACGATCCCCTGCCTTGACCCAAATTGGGGATTAAGGATACCGCTCGCCCAGAACGGGCGCTAGGGTGAAACGAGCCAATGGAAGGGGAAACGACAATGCAAAAGCGAAAACTGGGTAAGAGCGGTCTCGAAGTTTCGGCCCTAGGACTCGGCTGCATGGGCATGAGCTTTTCCTACGGTCCGCCGGCGGACAAGAAGGAGATGATCTCCTTGCTTCGCGCGGCGGTTGAACGAGGTGTGACCTTTTTCGACACGGCGGAGGTCTATGGTCCTTACACGAACGAGGAGCTCCTGGGTGAGGCACTGTCTCCACTGCGCGATCAGGTCGTCATCGCCACGAAGTTTGGTTTCAACCTCGATCCGAAACATGACCCGCGGGGAATGCAGGGATCGCCGGGCCTGGACAGCCGGCCGGAGCAAATCAAGAAGGTGGCCGAAGGTTCGCTCAAGCGGCTCAAGATCGACGTGATCGATCTGTTCTACCAGCATCGTGTGGACTCCGACGTACCCATCGAGGACGTGGCCGGCGCTGTGAAGGATCTGATCCAGGAAGGCAAGGTCAAGCACTTTGGCCTTTCCGAGGCAGCGGCAAAAACCATTCGTCGCGCCCATGCCGTCCAGCCGGTAGCCGCGGTCCAGAGCGAATACTCGCTGTGGACCCGAGGCCCCGAAGCGGAAGTGCTGCCGACGCTCGAGGAGCTGGGCATCGGCTTCGTTCCCTACAGCCCGCTCGGCAAGGGCTTCCTCACGGGAAAGATCGACCAGAACACGACCTTCGACAAGTCCGACTTCCGCAACACAGTCCCTCGATTTACACCGGAGGCGCGCAAGGCAAACCAGGCCTTGGTCGAGCTCTTGGCGAGGATTGGCCAAGGGAAGAACGCGACACCTGCGCAGATTGCGCTGGCGTGGCTGCTGGCTCAAAAGCCGTGGATTGTTCCTATCCCTGGCACGACGAAGCTTGCGCGCCTCGAAGAGAACATCGGCGCCGCTTCGGTTGGGCTAACCGCCGCAGACCTCCGCGAAATCGAAAGCGCGGCTTCGACCATCAAGGTGCAAGGGGCGCGTTACCCGGAGAAGCTGGAGCAACTGACAGGACGTTGAGACGAGCGCAGGTGCGGATGCCATTGCCACCGCCGAGCAGCAATCGAATCCCCGATTTTTCTCGGGCAGCAAACTCCCGCTTGAATCGCGAAGGCCAAGACTCTACGCTTGCCTTGTGCT
>PMZX01000018.1:5388-5537 GCA_003170035.1 Myxococcales bacterium
TCGGACGACTGGCTGCCGTACATCTTGTCGGAGGCGCCCGACAAGCCGCAGCCGCTGCGCCCCTATTTGATCGACCTGGCCAACGGGCGGATGCGCCCCGGCAGCGCCTACGCGCGCCCCCGCGAGGACCGTTTCTTCGAGGCGTTCGG
>PMZX01000018.1:5645-5794 GCA_003170035.1 Myxococcales bacterium
CGGGCCGTGGTCGCGATGCAGGCCCACCTGCGCTGCGAGGATCTGCTGGCCGGCAAAGCGAACGGCGGCCGGATGGATCGGCGGACGGCCGCGGGCCTGCAGATTTACCAGCGACTGCACATGATCGCAGACAACGCGAGCATCGACCT
>PMZX01000503.1 GCA_003170035.1 Myxococcales bacterium
CACTTCGACCGCCTGCCGCAACTCATGCGGAGGTAGCTACGCCACCCGCTTCCTGAACCGCAAACTGGCGATGGTCAGCAGGGCCAGGCCGAAGCCGAGCAGGGCCAGCAGGCGCCACCAGATATCGACGAGGCCGGCGCCCTTGAGCAGCACCGCGCGCAGCACTTCGATGTAGTAGCGAACTGGATTGAAGTACGTGACGACCTGCAACCAGGTTGGCATGGCGCGAATCGGAGTCATCACGCCGGAAAGCAGGATGGCCGGCATGGCAAAGAGAAAGCCGGCCAGAAAGGCCTGTTGCTGGGTGCGACTGACCGTGGAGATCAACAGACCGATGCCTAGTGTGCACAGAACGTACAGCACGGTTCCGGTGGCCACCAATGCCAGGCTGCCGTGGATGGGAACCCCGAAGATCCACACCCCGGCGGTGAGCACTAGCAGAACGTCGAAGCATCCGATGACCAGAAATGGCGTCATCTTGCCAACCAACAGAAACAGCGGCCGGATGGGGGTGACCAGCACCTGCTCCAGCGTGCCCATCTCGCGCTCGCGTGCAAGCCCCATGGCGGTGACCAGGGTGGTGGTGATGACCAGCAGGATGGTCATCACCCCAGGGATCATGAAGGGTGGGGTTTTCAGGCTGGGGTTGAACCAGATGCGGGGCGTGGCCCGGATGAGCGGCGGGGACGCGATCCCGCGCGCAGCCATGCGCTCTTTCACCAGAGTCTCGGCCGTCTCGCCGAAGTAGCGTGAGGCAGCCCCTGCCACGACCACAGCGCGGTTGGAATCGCCGCCGTCGAGGATGACCTGCACCTCGGCCGGGCGTTGAGCGGCAAGGTCGCGCGCCAAGCCTGCGGGCAAAACCAGGGCCGCCGCAGCGTCGCCGGTCTGCAGCCTGCGCTGAACCTCGCCCAGTTCGGTCGCGTGCCCGGCGTCGCGCAGGGTACCGTCGGCCAGCAGGCGGCGGACGTGCTGGCGGCTCTGCGCGCTGGCATCGTGGTCCACCACCAGGGTGGGCACGTGATCGAACTGGAAGTCGACCGCGAAGCCGAAGACTACGGTCTGCAGCAGCGGCGCCACGATGAGCATGAACATGATGCGCCGGTCGCGCACCGTCTGGCGGATCTCCTTGCGCACCACCGCGCGCAACTGCACCGACCAGCGTGGCTTCACAATCATGCCAGCCTCCGCCGGAAGCGCGCCGTGGCCAGAGCGAGAATCGCCAGGGCGAAGATGACGAGCGCGACGAGATCGGTCCAGAGGATCGACAGGTTGCTGCCCTTGAGCATNNGCGCGGCATGTTCTCGATGGGCACCAGCATCCCTGACAGCAGCAGGGAGGGCAGCAGCGACGACAGCGCGCCCGCTTGCGTGGCCACCAACTGGCTGCGCGCCACCACCGAGATGAACAGACCCTGGCCCAGCATGCCGGCGAGAAACAGAAAGCCGACGAAGAAGAGCAGGGCCACGCTGCCGCGGATGGGCACGTCGAAGATCATCGCGCCGACCGCCACCACCAGAAGCAGTTGCAGCATACCGAGGCCGAGATAGGGCAAAAGCTTGCCGAGAACGATCTCCAGGCGGCCCACCGGCGAGGCAAAGAGCTGTTCCATGGACCCGCGTTCCCATTCCCCGGACACGGTGAGCGCGGTCAGCAGCACGGCGGCGATGGCAAGCAAATACACCGCCAGACCGGGCACCATGAACAGGGCCGAGCGGGCCTCAGGGTTGAACAGGGTGAACACCTTCACCTGCAAGGGCGGCTCGGCCGCGACGTCGATGCGGCGCAGGCTCTCGGCGCGCACCAGGCCGTCGATCTTGCTCAGGATCTGGTTGGCCACCACTCCGTCAGCCCCGTCGACGATGAGCTGGACCTCGCCGTCGCGGCCAATGGCAAGCTCACGTTGATAGCCCGCAGGAATGGCCAGCGCGGCCAGGGCCTGGCCCCGGCGAATCATGCGCAAGGCGGTCGGCTCGTCGCTGTCGGCCGCGACGACGAACTCGTGGCCCGCGCTCACGGCGCGCACCAGGCTGCGCGAGGCCACGGTGCGATCGCCGTCGAGTACCACCAGCGGAATCCGATCCATGTCGAAGCTGACGCCGAAGCCGAAGATGAGCAACATAACCACCGGCATGGCCAGGGCCATGTAGAGCGTGCGCGGATCGCGCCGGATGTGCATCACTTCCTTGGAGGCCATGGCACCCACCCGAACCAGAAAACGTAGCGGTCTGGTCATGGCGCGTGCGCTTCACCATCTCGGGGCCGGGCCACCACGGCCAGAAAAACGTCTTCCAGGGTCGGCTCGCCCGCCTCGACTTCGACCGCTTGCGCGCCGGCGTTGGTCAGCGCGTGCGTGATCGAGGCCAGGTCCCAGTCGGCGGCTGCCACCTGCAGATGCAGGCCGGCGCCAAAGGGCTCGACCGCGATGATCCCGGAACGGCTGCGCAGGCTGGCGGCGGCCGAGGCCAGGTTGCGGCCGCGCACCGCGAGCACCCGACCAGGGACGTAGCGGCGCTTGAGCGCAGCGGGCGTGTCGAGCGCCACCAGGCGGCCATCGACCATGAGGCCGATGCGGCCGCAGTATTCGGCCTCGTCGAGGTAGTGGGTGGTGACGAAGATGGTCGTGCCCTCGCGGGCCAGGGCACGAATGAAGCGCCAGAAGTGGCGGCGGCTGACTGGATCCACGCCCGCGGTGGGCTCGTCGAGAAACAGCACCGCGGGCCGGTGCAGAATGGCGCAGCCCAAGGCCAGACGCTGCCGGATGCCACCCGGGAGCGAGCCAGTGGTCGCGTAGCGCTCCGCTTCGAGGTCGCACAGGCGCAGAACCTCGTCGGCGCGGGCCGCGAAGTCCGGCCCGGAAAGCCCGTAGGCGCCGCCGAAGAAGTCGATGTTGTCACGCACCGGAAGATCCAGGTAGAGCGAGAACTTCTGCGACATGTAGCCGATGGAGGACTTGACCGACTCGGGCGCGGATTTCACGTCGAAGCCAGCCACGCGCGCCTCGCCCGCCGTGGGCGCGAGCAGGCCGCACAGCATGCGGATCGTGGTGGACTTACCCGCCCCGTTGGCGCCCAGGTAGCCGAAGATCTCGCCGCGGGCCACCGAGAATGACACGTCGTCAACTGCCAGGAACGATCCGAATCGGCGCGAGAGATGGACCGCTTCGATGGACGGCTCGCTCATGCGGCGGCCTCCGGACGAACGCGTGCCAAGAACAGGTCCTCGAAATTGGGCACGACAGGACGAAGCGAAGCGTGAAGCGGCGTCAGGGCCGTGGCCACGGTGCCTGCGGATCCTCGGGCCACCGTGATTCGCAGGGTGGAACCGGCCGGCGAGGCGGCGTGCACATCGGACAGGCTGGACAGGCGCTCGTCGACTCGATCGCGCTCGCCACCTTCGACTTCGTAGGTCTCGTCTTCGAATTTGGCGAGCAGGGCACGCGGCTCACCGTCAAGCAAGAGCCGGCCGTGGTGAATGAGGCCTACGCGATGGCAGCGCTCGGCCTCGTCCATGTAGGGCGTGGACAGCAGCACGGTCATGCCGTCGTGGACCAGCTCGTACAGCAGCGCCCACAGTTCGCGCCGGCTGACCGGGTCCACGCCATTGGTGGGCTCGTCGAGCAGCAGCACCTCGGGGCGGTGGAGCAGGGCGCAGGCCAGAGCCAGCTTCTTGTACATCCCGCCCGACAGGGCGTCGGCACGACGGTCGAGAAACGGCCCCAGTCGCGTGATGTCGAGCAGGCGCAACGAACGTTCGCGGAAAAGCGCGCGTGGCAGGCAGTATAGGCGGGCAAAGAAACGCAGGTTCTCGGCCACCGAAAGGTCGGGATAGAGGCTCGCCTGCTGAGGCATGAGCCCGAGCGATTCGCGCACAGCGGGCCCGCCCTGGGCCGGATCGCGCCCCAACACCAGCGCGCGGCCTTCGTCGAGGGAAATCAGTCCGGACAGCGCGCGAATGGCGGTGGTCTTGCCTGCGCCGTCCGCGCCGACCAGGCCGAAGAGCTGGCCGCGATCGACGGTGAAGCTGAGATTGTCGAGCGCCTGCGTGGCGCCGAAGCGACGCACGAGCGCTTGGGCTTCCAGGGCGGCGNNACCGGCATGCCCGCGCGCAGCTTGCCGGCGCGATTGGCCAGCACGATCTCGACCGGATAAACCAGGCGATCTCGATCGCTGCGCGTCTGGATGTTGCGCGGGGTGAACTCGGCCTTGAGGGCCACGGTCGAGACCTGGCCGAGAAATTCCTCGCCCGGATAGGCATCAGCCACCGCCACGGCCGGCGCGCCCAGCTTGACCGCGCCCAGTTCGGCGTTGGGCAGGTAGAAGGTGGCACGCACCTCGGAAAGGTCGAGCAGGCGCACCAGCGTGGTCCCGGGCGCGACCAACTCGCCTTCTTCATGGGGCAGCTCGGTGACCCAGGCGTCACGGGGTGCCGCAATCTCGCACTCGTCGACCAGCAGGCGCACGCGCGCCACGCTGGCCGCGGCCGCGCGGGCGCTGGCGTGGGCAGCCTGCGCTTGCGCTGCAGACGCCTTCCAGGTCGCGCCCGCGGCACCGACCTGAGCCTGGCTGGCCCGAGCCTGGGCGCGCAGAGCCTCCACCTGATGGGCAAGGCCGTCGGCGCTGGCGCGGGTCTGGTCGCGGCTGGACAGGGCCACGTCGTCAGTCAGCCTGTCCAGCCGGCTGGCTTGCCGGAGAGTGGCGTCGCGTTGGGACGAGAGCGACGCCGCCTGCGCCTCGGAGGCGATACGGGCGGCGCCCGCCACTTGCTGGGTGGCTCGCGCTGCGCCGATCGAGGCCTCGGCTGCGCGGGCCTGATCCTCGGCCGCTGCCTGGCGCTCCTGGGCTTCGGAGAGGGAGGCTCGCGCATCGGCGCAGTCTAGGCTCACCAGCAGGTCGCCCTTCTTGACGGCCGCGCCCTTCTTCACGTGCAGGCGGGCCACGCGCGCGCTGATGCGCGACGAGAGGTCGACCTCGGTGCCCTCGATCTCGCCTGCGCCGCCCGTGGGCCCGCGCAAGGCGCGCTCCTGCATCCGCAGGCGCGTGGCTAGCAGGCCGGCGAGGGCGAGTACAAGGACGATGAGAACGATGGCGACCCTGCGCATGAGGACTCCTTGCTGGTTTGCGAATGAGCAAGTCGCGTGCCGGGGATTGCCGCGCGTTCTCGTGGAGGGCGCGCCAAGAACTGTAAGGATCTCCGACACCACGTTCGGCTTTCCGACGGGCAGAAGAATGCGCCGGGATTGTTGGGAGCGTGCGCGCTCCTCTCGAATCACGTTTTGCATAGGGGCGACCTGCGGTCGCCCCCGAGGGCCAGCGCCGGCTCCCCACGGGCACCAGTCGTTTCGTCGCAGAAACTCGGCGGATCGGGGCACACCCAGGTAGACCGCAGGGCGCCGCTACAAAGCGGTGCCGGCTGGCGCCCAATGCACCGCCTCTGTAGCGAAAAGGGCACTCTGTTTCCGGCATCGATTTTGCTCTCCAAGGCGAACGGACGACAACCATGAGGACGAGCAGACCTGCTGGAACCTTCCTGGCCCTTGTCCTGTGCCTGGCACCTGAGGCATGGGCCGAGGACGATCTGGCCCCAAAGGCCCTGACCCTGAACCAGGCACTGGCCGAGTTGGATAGCCAGAGCCCCAGCTTGGCCCAGGCGCGCAGCCGCGTGGGGGAGGCGCGTGCGCTTGCCACGCAAGCGGCGGTGCCGCTGGTCCCGACCGTCGTGGCTGCGGGCGGATACACCCGCAACAGCGCCGACGCGAGAGTGGATTTCAGTAGGATTTCCGTGCCCGGAATGCCCCCAGGCGCGTTGCCCTCGGGCCCGCTGGTCATCCAGCCGCTGGGTGTGTGGACCGCTTCGGGCACGGTGCGTGTTCCCCTGGTCATTCCCAACGCGTGGGCTGACTGGGCGGCTGCCCAGCGAGCGGCCGACGCGGTGGCGGCCAGTGCGGAGTCTGCGCGCCTGCAACTGCGCGCATCGCTGGCTCAGGCCGCCTGGGCCGCAGCCGCGGCCGAGGAGATCGTGGCGGTCTCCGAACGCGCGGTGATCGTGGCGGAAGAACATCAAAGAAGTGCTGCCCGCAGCGTGACCGCTGGCACGGAGGCGCCCCTGTCGGTGCTCAAGGCCGAGACCGAGGTGGTCAAGCGCCAGAGCGATCTGGCGCAGGCACGCGCCAACCGCGAACGCAGCCACCTGGCGCTGGGCGTGCTCCTGGGCAAGACGGAGCCTGTGCGCGTGCTACTGCCGCCGGTCGCGGCGGGCGAGATCCCGCAGCAAGTGGAGAGCCTGGTGGCCGAAGCGTTGCAGGGTCGGCCCGAGCTTGTGGCACAAGAGGCACAGATTCGTGCTGCCCGCGCGCAAATGACTGCCGCGCGATTGCGCTGGCTGCCGCAAATCTCTGGTAGCGGCACGGTCTTCGCCGCGGACGTGCCCTATCCGACGGGGAAGAAAGAGGGCTGGCGCCTTACGCTCGACGCCCTGTGGCCGCTCTACGACGGCGGGCTGGCCAGCGGCAAGCGGGATCAGGCCGAAGCAGCCTCGGTCACGGCGCAGGCTGCTGCCGAGACGCAGCGACTCAGTATCGTCCAGGAGGTGCAGGACACCCGTCGCGATGTCTCGGTGGCAGGCGAGCGCCTGCACCTGGCCGAACAGCAGCGGGATCTTGCCACTGCAGCGGCGGCCTCGGCCAAGCGCACCTTCGAGGCAGGCGTGGCCAGCTCGCTCGACGTGCTGGATGCGAACGACAAGTTGTACCAGGCCGACGTGGCCATGGCCGACGCACGCGGCAGGCTGGGCATCGCGCGCGTGGCGCTGGACAGGGCCCTGGGGCGGATGCGCTGATGAGCGAGCCCGGTTCCGCCAATCTCGCCGAGGGCGCGCGCGCTGACGGGGGCACTCCCGGCTTTGACGAGCTCGAGCGCGAGGAGCTGTCGCGCCTCTTTGGCCGCGTGGCCTGGGCGCGCGTGGCGGTGTTGCCGGTGCTGGTCGGGTTGGTCATGTGGCTGCTGGTCACCGACGAGACACCGTGGCGACGCTGGCTGCTCGGCACACTCATCGTGTTGGCGTCGGCGTTCTTCCTGGTGGAAGCCGGGCGCCACCGTGGATCGGGTTTTCAGCGCGGCACGATTCGCATCAACCTGACCTTTGCAGTGCTGGCGCAGGCGGCAGCCACCTTTGCCACCGGCGGTCTGGGCAGCCCACTGCTGCCGGTCATGTTCCCCATCGCCATGATCGTGGCCATCACCACCCGGCCACCAACGTCCGTCGTTCTGGTTGCTTGCCAGATTGCAGTTCTGTGGGCCATGGCCCTGAGCGAGGCCCAGGGGTTGGTGCCCAATCTGAATCTGGTCGCCTTCGGGGGCGGCTCGCGTGCGGGCTGGAGTGATACGCACCTGTGGGTCAACGCGGCCTTTGCCAGCGGCGGTTTGCTGGTGGTCGCCAGCCTGGGCCGGATCATTCGCGGCGCCTTCGACGCGATGATTCGGCGGGCGCTGCGGGCGCGACAGGAATCGGTGCGGGCCCATGCCGATCTGTCGGCGCTGGCCGGTGAGATTGCGCATGAGTTGAAGAACCCCTTGGCCAGTGTGAAGGGCCTGGCTGGCCTGCTGGCGCAGGATGTGGAAGCGGGTAAATCAGGCGAGCGGCTCGCCGTGCTCCGGCGCGAGGTGGACCGGATGCAAGGGATCCTGGAGGAGTTTCTCAATTTTTCGCGTCCGCTGGTGCCGGTTGCGGCCGAGAGCGTGGACCTCGATGTTCTCTGTCGTGAGGTGGCGGCTTTGCACGAGGGCATGGCGCACGAGCGCAGCGTCTCGATCGAGGTGCGCGTGGCAGACACGACTGCGCTGTGCGATCCGCGCAAGATCGAGCAGGTTCTGCTCAACCTGGTGCAGAACGCGCTGGAGGCGAGCCCAGCCGGCACCACGGTGGAGATCGAAGCCAGCCACGATAGCGAAGGCGTGCAGGTTCGTGTGCTGGATCGGGGTCCGGGCGTGGCTGCCGAAGTTGGGGCCAGGGTCTTCGAGCCAGGCGTGACCAGCAAGGCGCAGGGCTCGGGACTGGGCCTGACCATCGCGCGCGCCCTGGCCCGCCAGCACGGCGGCGATCTCGATCTCGGTGGCCGCGACGGTGGTGGCTGTGTGGCCGTGCTGCGCCTCCCTGCGGCTCACTAGCTGCCTGGCCGCGCTGGAAATGAAGGGGCGATCGTGGGTACCATGGCCGCCATGGCGCAGGTTCACGCCGACCAGACCATGTTGCTCGACGGCGACTCATGTTGAAGCCACGTGTGTTGGTGGTCGACGATGACGCCGGCGTTCGCTATACGCTGCGCGAGATCCTGGAGTCGTCTGGCCTGGAGGTGGACGTCGCATCCGACGGGGTGGAGGCCATGGAGCGTCTGCAGCTTCAGCCAGCGCAGCTGGTGGTGACCGATCTGCGCATGCCGCGCATGGACGGCATGGAGCTGCTGCGCAAGTTGGTGGCGCAGAATCCGGCCCCGCGGGTGGTGGTGATCACCGCCCACGGTTCGGAACGTCAGGCGGTGGAGGCGATCAAGGCCGGCGCGTACGACTACTTCCGCAAGCCCTTCGAAGCCGACGAACTGGTCGCGGTGATCAAACGGGCCACCGAGACGGCGCGCCTGGCGCTGGAGAACGAGCGGCTGCGGGGCGAGCTGGCGCTGGCGCGCACCCTGGTCTTCGCTTCCGAGGCCATGGGCGCGCTGGCCGTGCTGGTGGGCCGGGTGGCCCCGCGCGACAGCACGGTGTTGATCACTGGCGAAAGTGGAACCGGCAAGGAGCGTTTGGCCGAAGCCATCGTGCGGGCTTCGCGGCGCGCGGCCAAGCCCTTCGTGCGCTTCAACTGTGCCTCGCTGACCGCGGAGCTGGCCGAGGCCGAGTTGTTCGGTCACGTACGCGGCGCTTTTACCGGCGCGGTGCGATCGCGCGGCGGCCTTTTCGGCGAGGCTGACGGCGGTAGCGTGCTGCTCGACGAGGTGAGCGAGTTGGCGCTGCCGCTGCAAGGGATGTTGCTGCGGGCGCTGCAGGAACGCGAGATCCGGGCCGTGGGCGAGGATCGGCCGCGCCACATCGACGTCCGCGTGCTGGCGGCCAGCAACCGCGATCTGAAGACCGAGGTGGCGCGAGGCAGGTTCCGGGAGGATCTGTTCTGGCGCCTGGCGGTGGTGGAATTGCATATCCCACCGCTGCGCGAGCGGCCCGACGATATACCGGTTCTGGCCCGGCACTTTCTCGACCGAGCCGCCGAGCGCCTGGGGGTCGCGCCCTTTGACCTGTCGGACGCGCTTCTCGCGCGCCTGGCGGCCCACAACTGGCCGGGCAACGTGCGTGAATTGCAGAACGCCATCGAGCGCCTGGTGGCATTGTCTCCCGAGGGAGAACTCGATTTGTCACTACTTGCGCCGGGCCGGTCGTCGTCTTCATCCGATGGTCAGTCACGTCTGCGCGACAAGGTCGACGCTTTCGAGCGCGGGCTGATCGTCGATGCCCTGTGCGCCTGCGCCGGCAATCGCAGCGAGGCCGCGCGCCAGCTTGGCATCTCGCGCGTGACCTTGCACGACAAGCTGAGAAAGCACGGAATCGGCAACGACTTGTAGGCATAATGGAAACCATGGCCGTCCGCCATGGTTTCCATTATGCCTACACCCGGCGTCGACAATAGGGGCGACCGGCGCCTCTATTGTGGCAGTTCGCCGCTATTTCTTCGCCGGAGCCGCGCCGCCGCCTTTGCGGAAGCGTTTCCACACCACGGCGTCCAGCGCCCAGCGACCACAGCCCAGCATCAGGATGGCGAGGGTTCCGGTCAGGTAGAGCACCGTGGTCTCGCGCTGTCGCCAGGGCAGGCCGGCCTCACCGGCGAAGAACGTCATTCCCAGGCTGAAGGCGAGCAGCAAGGCGGCCAGCCGACCCGCAAGGCCGAGCGTGACCAGGATTCCGCCGGCGAATTCCGCTGCCACGGCCAGCATCAGGCTGTGGCGGTGGCCCATGCCAAGGTGCTCAGGGAAGCTGGCCGCACGCTCGCTGAAGTGGCGCACCTTGTCCAGGCCGTGCAGGAGAACCACGTTGACGCCCACGCCGAGGCGCAGGACGAAGAGTCCTAGGTTGACTGTGCTTTCTCTACTGAAGACCGACACGGCTCCAGCGTGGCACATCTGCGTGAAAGACCCAAAAAAGCAGCCAGCTTTCGCCTACCCGCGCTTCATCGCGTCGGCGATCTCGTCCATCGTGGGCATGCCGGAACGCGAACCCAGGCTGCGGCAGGCGAGCCCGGCGGCGGCGTTGGCAAAGGGCAGGGCGCGCTCCAACGGCCAGCCCTTGATCTGGGCGTAGGCGAAGGCGCCACAGAAAGCGTCGCCAGCGCCGGTAGTGTCTTCCACGAAGACGTCGATGGCGTCCTGCTGGACCAGCTTGCTGCCCTCCAGGGCAACCGCACCGGCCTCGCCCATGGTGATGACGGCGATACGCGGGCCCAGACGCGTGATCTCGCGCAGGCTGTCGGCCAGCTCGTCAGAAGGCGCCAGCTCGTTGGCAAATCGCTCCGAGCCCACCACGATGTCGGACAGGGTGAGCAGTTCGCCCATGCCGCCCGAAAGCTGGCTGGCGTTGAGCAGCACGGTGATGCCTTTGCCCCGCGCCTTTTCCGCGACAGCGGCCTGCAAGGCCGGCTGCGATCCATCGATGCACAGCAGCCGCGCACCGTCGAGCAATCGGTCGGGCAGATCGCGCGTGGACAGCGGCGTGACGTTGCCCCGAGAAACAAAGACCTTGCGCTTGTGACTCAGTTCATCGATCTGGATGATCGAGACCGGCGATACCTTGCCCTTTTCGATCGCCAGCACCGATGTGTCGATGTGCAGCTGTTCCAGGGAGCGAAGGATGAAGCGGCCGAATTCATCGTCGCCCACGCGACCGAAGTAGCGGCCGGCAACCCCGAGCGTGGACAGCACGGCCAGGATGTTGGTCGCCGACCCCCCCCCCTGCATGCTGAAGACCGAGACCTCCACCAGCCGCTGTTCGAGGCGCGGAACTACGCACAGCAGGTCCACCGTCGCCAGACCAACGCCCACCGCCAGATCGTCGCGTGGCGCAGCCGCGCCTCGACTGGAAGACGGTCGGCTCGCAGCAGGACGCATCTTCTTGCGGAGGGGTTTGCGGGGCGGGCGCGCTTTCACCACGGGCTCATGCTACCACCCAATGGAAATTTTTCTTCTTCCACCTGGTAGTCTAGTTGGATTCGCGAACATCAGCCGACGCCGGCAGTAGCGGCCGACCCAGCGCACCCTGTCCATCGATGAAGCGCTCCAGCGCCGCCACCGCTTTCGCGCAGTTCGCGTTCGCGTAGTACGAGCGCCCCAGATAGTAGAGCAGCTCGGGTCGTCGCTTGACGTACTCGGCGTTGTCAGCCAAAGGCTTCAGCTCGTCGATGGCGTCACCGTAGAACTCGGCCTTGTACTCGAGAACGCCGGTGAGCAAGGCGACGTCCTGGCCCAGCTTCCCGCCCCAGGTCTCTTCTGGCCAGTCGTCGACCACCTTGAACGCGCTGGCGTACTTGTTCTTGTCCACCAGCGCCGCGATCTGCTGGTAATCCACGCGCACGCGCTCGGCCACCGCCGGCGCCAGTCCTGGCGGCGGTACCGGCGGCTGCAGACCGTCGTCCGGGGCGAGGGTGATCTCGGGATCGCGATCCTCGCGGGTGGCCACCAGATCGAGCAGCAGGCGGCTGTGCGCCACCTCGGGGCCGCTACCCGCGGCCTCGGCCCGGCGCTGCCACAGGTGGGCCTCGCGTGCCTTGCCGTGGGCCAGCAGGCTGCGCGCCAGCCGCGCCGTGGCCAGCGCGCGGTCAGGGCCGTCGTAGCCCGCCACCAGCTCGCTCAGTCGGCCGTAGGGCCACATCGGGCCGTAGATCTTGGCCAGGTAGGGATCGAACTTGGCGTAGCCCAGCAGATCGCGCGGGGCCGCAAACTCGATAAGTGCGTTGTCGTCGGTGTTGACCGCTGCGCCGGCGGTGAACGAGCGCAGTTCTTCCGGGCCGAGCAGCAGGAACGCGGGCACGTCGTGGGGCGAAGCGAAGCCAGCCCGCTTGGCCTCGGCCGCGGTGATCGGGTTCTCAAAGGCGCGCGCGATCTGGCGCACGTCCAGATTGATAGCGTGACGGCTGGCAATGACAATCGTGTCGGACGACAGATCCTCGGCCGCGAACACCATCACATAGGGGAATTCCTCGACCAACGTGCGGTAGATGGCCTTGATGTTCCAGGGCGCCATCTCATAGAGCTGTGCCCATTGGCAGAAGATGCCGTCATCGCGCAGGCGCGCCTTGACGTCCTGGAAATACTCGCGTGTGAACAGGTTGGAAACCCCGGTGATCCACGGATTGGACGGCTGGCTTATGATGACGTCGAACTTGTCGCTGCGCTGGCTGAGGAAGTTGCGACCGTCGCCGGCCAAGGCGCGCACCTTTGGATTCTCCAGGGGGCGCCGGTTGACGTCGTCGAAGAAGTGCGACGCTTGGTAGATGGCGGGCTCCAGCTCCACCACTTCCAGCGAGGCGATCGGGTACTGGGTGATGGCCCCCGCGGTCACCCCCGAGCCGAACCCCACCAGTGCGACCTTGGGCGGGTGATCGTTCTGGTAGAGCAGGAGCGGCAGAAGACCGACGCTGATCTGAGTCGGCATGTCGGCGTCGTTGGAGGCGTCGACCTTGCCGTTGTTCTTCATGGAGAACACCTTGCCCCACTGGTCGACCGACACGGTCGTGGCGATGCCGTCCNNTCGATGTAGTCGCGCGCCATGGAAACGCGAAAGAAGCCGATGGAGAAGTCAGTGAGATTCCAGCGCGGCAGGGCCAGGGCCAGCAGGGCCATGCCGGCCGCGCCCGCCATGCCTAGGATGCGGCGCGAGGGCGCCAGGCTGCTGGAGACTGCGAAGAGAAGCGCGGCCAGCCCCAGATCGAGCACCGCGGAGACGTAGATGCCCTTCTGCAGCCCGAGCTGGGGCAGGACGACGAAACCCGACAGGAACGATCCCACGATGGCACCCACCGTGTTGAGCGCGTAGGCCGAGCCCACGTCGCGGCCCACCCGGCCCAGTCCCGCGGTCACCACCCGCACGGTGATTGGGAAGATGGCGCCCATGAGGAAGGTCGAGGGCAAGACCGCGATGCAGGCCAGGGTGAACTGACACACCAGAACCGCGTCGGCGGTGATGGAGGTCGACGAGAGTAGGTAGGTGAAGACATAGGGCAGCCGGTCGGTGACCAGATAGGAGAAACCAATCGCCGCCACGATGCCCAGGTGGACCAAGGCCAGGCTGCGCACGGGATCGCGGAATCGCTGCGCGAGACGGCCGAAGGCCGCTGAGCCGGCGCCCAGGCCGATGAGGAAGGCCAGCAGGATGATGGTGAACGAGAAGATCGACGAGCCGATGATGACCGCCAGAGCGCGCGTCCAGAGCACCTGCAGGGTCATGGCCGTAGCACCCGAGACCGCGAAGGCGAAGAGGACCGCGCGCCGGGCCCTCGACGTGACGACCGGCCCGCCAGTGTCTGCCGGCTGCGCCTGGGCGGCCAGCTCGTCGAGGCTAGGCCCGGCCGGCGCGGTTGGCCAGCGGCGGCTGAACCGCTGGGCGATCAGGATGGCGGCGGCCAGAGACAGATCGAAGCTGGCGGCCAGGAAGTTGGACCTACGCACCCCGATGAGTGGCAGGGAGATGAACCCGGCGAGGAAGGAGCCGCTTACGCCCCCGAAGATGTTCACCGCGTACAGCGTGCCGAGGCGCAGACTCACGCGGCCGAACTCGAAGGGCCGCGACACGAAATAGCGAGCCAGCAAGGGCAGGGTCGCGCCCATGAGGGTGGTGGGCACGATGAGCAACGCGGCCGAGGCCACGAAGCGCAGCAGGGAGAGCAGGGTGTAGTGATCGCCGAAGGTGGCCCACAGCCAGTGGTTGAGCCCCGGGTAGAAGTGGATCAGCCAGGGCACGGCCAGGGCGTAGAGCCCGATGGCGGCTTCGGCCAGGGCATAGGCACGCACCGGTTTCTTGATACGGTCTGCGATTTTGCCTGCCAGGTAGGAGCCCAGGCCGAGCCCGCCCATGTAGGTGGCGAGGACGGTGGACACGGCGAGAGCAGTGGACCCGAACACCAGGGTCAACATGCGCGTCCACAGCAGCTCGAGGATGAGCCCCGATGCGCCTGAAAGGAAGAAGCAGCACAGAACGACGGTTGGCATCTGCGATCGTCGTTCTAGCCTGGCCCATCCGTGAAGCCAACGGCCGCCTGCGCGGCTTTTCCCAACTTTGAGGCCCGCGATGGTATCGTAATCCTTCGATGCGTTACGCTATCCTCTCGGACACGCACGCCAACATCGAGGCGCTGGAAGCGGTCCTCAAGGCGTACGAGTCTGAGAAGATCGATAAGTACGTATGCCTCGGCGATACCGTGGGCTACGGCGCGAGCCCCAACGAAGCTTGCACCTTGATGCGCTCCCGGGTGGCGCAGGCGGTACTGGGCAACCACGACGCGGCGGTGGCCGGACGCATGGACTACTCCTACTACTACTACGCCGCACGCCAGGCCCTGGACAAGCACGCCCAGATTCTCGAAGCGGCGAACATGGAGTGGCTGAAGAGCCTGCCGTACGACTACCGGGAGGAGGACGTCCTCTTCTGCCACGGGTCGCCTATCAACATCCGCGAATTCGACTACATCTTTGCGCGCGACCAGGCCGCAAACTGTCTGACCATCTGGGACCACCTTCCCTCGCTTACCGTCATCGGCCATTCCCACCTGTGCAAGTCGTTCGCCATCAACCCCGACCACCCCGGCGCGCAGGAGGTGGTGACACTCAAGTTCGAGCTGCGCGAAGGGTGGAAGTACATCATCAGCGCAGGCTCGGTGGGCCAGCCGCGCGATTTCGATCCGCGCGCCAGCTACACCATCTTCGACACGTCCACGCGGACTTTCGAGTTCAAGCGGGTGGAATACGACACCAAGACGGCGGCAGCGAAGATCCTGGCCTCGGACCTGGAGCCCAACTTCGGCACGCGCTTGTTCCTGGGGATCTAGCTAATCTGGCTTCTTCGTCACGTCCACGCCGGCAACCCTGGTCAAGCTGGCGACCGCGATGTTGTAGTCGTATAGGCCCTGCAGGTGGCGCATACGGGACTGGAAGAAGGCCAGCAACGCGTCGGAGAAGTCCTTGGTCTCGGCCAGTCCCACGGAGATGTTCTGCATGATGGCAGCGATCCATTGTCGTGCGGCCTTCTCGCCCTTCTGCACAGTCTTGAGCCGCTGGTCGGCTTCCTTCATCTCGGTGTAGGCCTTTTCCACTTCAAAGTTGATGCCGCCCAGAGCCTC
>PMZX01000373.1 GCA_003170035.1 Myxococcales bacterium
CCCCCGAATCAGCAGTCGCAGATTCGCGCGCAACTATCCTTCGTGCTGGAGGGTATAATCAGCCAGGCGCTGTTGCCCCGGGCGACGGGGCAGGGACGCATCCCGGCCCTCGAAGTGATGGTTCCCAATGCCGCCATCCGCAACCTCATCCGCGAGGACAAGATTCACCAAATCTACTCCATCATGCAGATTGGTCAGGGCAAGTCGGGCATGCAGACCTTGAACCAGAGCCTGGCCAGCCTATACCTGCGGCGCCTCATCACACTGGAGGAAGCTGTCAGTCACACCTCCGACCCGGAAGAGTTGGAGCAGATGATCTCGGGCGGGGGAGCCGCACCGGGTGGCCGCCCGCCGATGGGCGGGCGACCGTCTTTGGGAAGGGGGTAGACAAAGATGGCCGCGCAGCTCACAGCGTTCCTTTGGGAGGCTCGCACTCGAACCGGCGACGTGAAGAAGGGCGTGATGGAGGCCGAGAATGAGGAGGCCGTCCACAGCAAGCTCAAGCTTCAGCAGCTGCAGCCGGTGGTGGTCAAGAAGCAGCCCCGCCAGCTCAGCCTCAACATCGGTACCGGTGTCAGCGTCGGCGACATCGTCATCTTCACCCGCCTGTTCGCCACTATGATCGACGCCGGTCTGCCCATCGTACAGTGCTTGGAAATCCTATCCACGCAATCGGAAAACAAGCGCTTCGGGAAGATCCTGGGGCAGGTGCGGGCCAACGTGGAAGGCGGTCTCACGCTTTCGGACTCCATGCGCCGCTTCCCCAAGATCTTCGACAACCTCTTTGTCAATCTGGTCGCCGCCGGCGAGGCGGGCGGCATCCTGGACACCATCCTGCAGCGCCTCTCGGTCTACCTGGAAAAGGCACAGAAGCTGCGGCGCCAAATCAAGGGCGCCATGGGCTATCCGGTCACCGTCATGTGCATCGCAGCCTTGGTGGTGACCATCCTTCTCACCAAGGTCATCCCCACCTTCGAGAAGATGTTCAAGGATTTCGGTGGTGGCAAGCTGCCGGCGCCCACCCAGTTCGTGATCGATCTCTCGTGGACTCTGCGCAACTACCTACCCTACATCGTCGCAGGCGGCACCGCGCTTTTCATTGCGGTCAGGCTCATTCTGCGCACGCGCAAGGGGCGCCTGGCCTTCGATGGCATGCTGCTCAAGCTGCCGGTATTCGGTTCGGTGATGCGCAAGACTGTGGTGGCGCGCTTCGCCCGCACCATGGGGACCCTGCTGGCCTCCGGCGTTCCCATTCTCGATTCCATGGAGATCGTGGCCAAGACCGCCGGAAATGCGGTCGTGCAGGATGGCATCATGTTCGTGCGCGCGCGCATCGCAGAAGGCAAGGATGTGGCCACGCCACTCATGGAAACCGGACTCATGCCTCCCATGGTGGTGCAGATGATCAGCGTCGGCGAGCAGACGGGCGCGCTCGATGCCATGCTGTCCAAGATCGCGGACTTCTATGAGGAGGAAGTGGACGTGGCCGTCGCCTCCATGACCCGGTTGATAGAGCCCGTGCTCATGGTCTTTCTGGGCGCTGTCATCGGCGGCTTGGTCATCGCCATGTACATGCCGATCTTCGAGATGGCCGGCAACATCAAGGGTGGCTAGACCACCGCATGGCTGAACTCGAGGCCCGCGCTACGCCCCCGACCATAGCACTTCAAGCGCCGGTCGCGCGGGGCAACGCGGACGTCGCCCAGGGTGAGCAAAACCGAGAGGAGGCGCTGCGAACCGTCACCTACTTGATGCTCGTNNCGCACGGCGCTGGCCACGGTGCTCATGATGTCGGTGATCATTCTGGCCCTCACCCTGGGAACCCCGGAAACGCTCTCGGGTCCCTTCGGGCGCTTCGTGTTCGCCCTGCTGGCGACGACCTACGTGGCCACGCTGGCCTACGCTCTCGGGCTTGGCCGCATCCAGGATCCGGTGCGCTTCGCCGATATCCAGATCGGCGTCGATCTGGTGTTGGTCACCTTGCTCATCCACGCCACCGGCGGCGCCCAAAGCGGATACACGTTTCTCTACCTGGTCGACGTCGTTGCGGTCACGCTCTTGCCGAAACGCTTCTCGCCGGGCAACGTGGCCACCGCGAGTGCCCTGCTCTTCGTCGGGATCTCGCTGCTCGGCTACCTGCGCGTCCTGCCGCCCATCACGGGGCAAACGGTGTTCCCATGGGACCTAACCCTGGAAGAGCTGGTGTTCCGCCTGGTCGTCTATCTGGCGGGAGTGGTTTCGGTTGCGGCACTGGGCATGAGCCTGTACGCCAAGACCCGTGAGGCGCGCGAGCGCCTGGCCCGGCACGAGCAGATCGCAGGCGATCTGGCGTCGCTGCACGAGAACACGATTCGCTGCCTGTCCTCCGGACTCGTGACCACGACCCTCGACGGATCCATTACCTCCATGAACGACGCGGCCTCGGAGATCCTTGGCATCGGCACACCCGCGCCTCTGGGTCAGCGGCTTGAGGGACTGATCCCGGGCATGGCCGCCGTCCTGGCCGAGGATCTTTCACTCGGCCGGGTGATTCGGCAGGAGGTGGAAGCCATGCACAGCGATGGATCACCCCGATGCCTGGGGGTTTCTGCCACGCCGCTGTCCGATCACACAGGCCAGACCGTGGGTCGCGTGATCCATTTTCAGGATCTGACCGAGCTCCGCAGCATGGAAGGGGCCATGCGACGTTCGGAGCGCCTGGCCGGCATCGGCCGCCTGGCTGCCAATATTGCGCACGAGATCCGCAATCCCCTGGCCAGCATTTCTGGATCCGTCGAAGTCCTGCGCGAACAGCCCGGCACAGACGGCGAAGCCCGACAGCTCATCGACATCGCGGTACGCGAGGTGGACCGGGTGAACGGCCTAATCAAGGGGCTGCTCGACTACGCCCGTCCGCGCACCGAGGATCGCCAGCGGTTGGATCTGGGTGAGATGGTTACCGAGATTGCCAAGGTGTTCGAGCAGGAGCGCCGGCCTGCCGAGGTTCGTGTCGACACGGATCTGGAGCCGGGCGTGGCCATCGAAGGCGCGTCTGGACAGCTGCGCCAGGTGCTGTGGAATCTCTTGCGCAACGCCGTCGCGGCCATGCCGGGAGGCGGTCGCGTGCGGCTCTCGGTTTCGCGTCGCGATCGAACCAACGGCATGTCCGAGGCGGTTCTGTCGGTGAGCGACACCGGGATCGGTATTCCCCGCGAGGATCTCGATCACATTTTCGAGCCGTTCTTCTCGCGCCGAGTGGACGGCACAGGCCTGGGGCTTGCCATCACGGCTCGCATCGTGGAGGACCACAAAGGGACCATCGCGGTGTCGAGTGAGGTGGGCAAGGGCACGACCTTCGTGCTCCGCTTCCCCGACGCGAAGTGACGGCTTGCTGAGCAGCCGTCAGCCTTGGAAGAAGCGATTGAGCGCCCAAACCTCGCGGGCGCGCAGGCCCTGGAAGCGAATGCCCATGCCGGGAAGCTGCTCTCCTCCGCCGGGCTCAACCCAGCGGACCTCGCCACCCACCTCAATTGGCTCAGACTGCGTGGGAATGCGGAAGCGGATCTGCAGCCTGGTCTGTAGAGGAAGCGGTGTCGCGGTCTCCACGAACACGCCTCCCAGTGAGATGTTGCGCGTGGTGGCCACGTGCCGGTCTTCGCCGACCAGCACCTCCACTTCCAGGCGCCGCGCGTATCGGGGATCGGTTCGTCGAAAATGCTCAGACAAGTTATGCCTCACTGTCGAGACGGATGCGGGATGTGGAGCCCCCAGTGAGTTCCGCGTCTACCGCGACAGGCTCAGCCGGGGCAAGCTCGCCCGAGCCCGCGCGGTTGCGTCCCTCGACCACGCCAGTTTAGGTGAGGCGCGCAGGTTAATCAATGCGCCGCACACCGATTTGAAGCGGGGTCTATTTGTTCCGTCGCGTCAACGATGAAGAGCCGGTTTTCGGCTAGACTCACACCGCCGATGAATCTCGACACCTACCCTTTGAATCAGATCGCGGCCCGCGTGGGCACGCCTTTCTTTCTTCTCGACGCGGAGATTCTGCGCGGAAACCTTCGCCGCCTACAGGCCCTGGTCGCGGGACCGCAAACCGTGGCGCGTTACGCAATGAAGGCGAACTCGGTCCGGCCGGTACTGGAGTTGGTGTGCAAGGCAGGTCTGTGGATCGACGCCGTGAGCGGCAACGAAGTGCTGCGTGCGATGCGGACTGGCTTTTCCGGCGGGACCGACCCGCCCCGGATCATGCTCACCGCGGACGTATTCCGCGACAATGCGCTGGAGGTGTGCCGGAAGCATCAGATTCTGCCCAACTTGGGATCTCCGGGCATGATCCGGCAGCTTGCAGCAGCCGGCTACCGGGGACCTCTTGCCGTGCGGGCAAATCCTGGCTTCGGGCATGGCCACGTACAGGCTTGCGACACGGGCGGTCCTTCCTCCAAGCACGGGGTGTGGCATGAGGACCTCGATGAACTGCGCCAGGCCGCGGCCGCCAGTGGGTTGCCCATCGTGGCGTTGCACGCGCACATCGGCACCGGCCCCCAGCCGCGCGAGTTCGACCAGAACATGCGCAAGCTGGTGGACTTCTTCGAGGCAATCTTGCCGGGATTCCCCGACGCGAATGCGGTGAATCTTGGCGGCGGCATTCCCCATCCCTACCGGCCCAACGAGCCAGCCTACGATCTCTCCTGGTACCGGCCCGTTCTCGAGGACGCGGTTGCTCGCTTCGCCCGGGCCGCCGGACGCGCCATTCGCGTCGAGATCGAGCCAGGTCGCTACGCGGTGGCCGGCATGGCGGCTCTGGTTTGCCGGGTTCACGACATCAAGACCACACGCACGAACCCCAAGGGCCCCGGCCACCGCTTCGTCATGGTGGACGCGGGATTTTGCGACCTCGTGCGGCCCGCCATGTACGGCTCGTACCACCACATCTCGGTTGTGGGCGCGGGCGCGAGCCGAACGCCCGAGCCGTTGGTGGTGGCCGGGCCACTGTGCGAAAGCGGCGACGTCTTTACGCGCGATGGAAACGAGCTGTTGGTGCCGCGTCTTCTGCCACGGCCCGAGCCAGGCGATCTGCTCGTGCTACACGACGCGGGTGCCTACGGCTCGGCCATGAGCTCGAACTACGTGTCTCTGGGCCGCGTGCCGCAGGTGCTGTGGGATGCAGGCCGCGCCACGCTGGTCGCCCGCCGCGAGAGCTTGGAAGACGTGGTTCGTGCTGAGTGCGAGGAGCCGCTGGACTGACTCTCCCTTGCCCAGCGGAGGTTTCCGCACGGGCGTGCTACGCTTGCCGCAAAGGAGGAAATCGTGCCCCTTTACGAATACGTGTGCCGCAAGTGTTCCAAGCAGTTTGAGGCGCTGATCTTCGGCGCCGACGTGCCCGCCTGTCCGGCCTGCCAGTCCACCGACCTGGAGCGCATCCTGTCCGTGGTGGCCGTGGGCAGTGGCCAGCCGGCGCGCGAGCCCAGCGCCTGTGATTCCTGTGTGGGCCGAGGCCGACCCGGCTGTGGCATGAACTAGAGGAGCGATGCCTCAAACCGGCGAGCTACGTACGGCCGACGATACACTGCAGAACCCTGGAAGGGTTCCGCACCTCCCGCGATGGGCTTCGGCGGGCAAAGCTCGCCTGCGCCCACGCGGCCGACCCGATCGCCCTGTCGGTCGGGCCTGCGCTTCCGGTCCTNNGGCGCGGCGAAGCCGCGGGGGCAGGTGGCGGGGCGGGCAGGTCCGAGTGCCTGCAGGGCCTTGTCGGCCGGATTCTAAGCGTCATCCCGATCTTCGCCCGGGCGTCGGGCATCTGAAACTTGTCTCAGCCTCATTCACGTGCCCCTATCAAGGGGTCTAGACCAAGCGGAATGCCATACGCTTCGCTCAGGGATTGCGTCGATGACCTGGAGCGGACGGGCCAGCTCCGCCGGGTGGACGTCGAGGTCGATGCACACCTAGAGGCGGCTGAGATCCAGCGCCGCGTGTTCCGCGCCCGCGGCCCGGCTCTCTACTTCGTGCGGGTCAAGGGTTGCCGCTTTCCCATGGTCAGCAACCTGTTCGGGACCATGGACCGCGCGCGCTTCATCTTTCGCGACGGTTTGGATAGGGTCCGCCGCCTCATCGAGGTGAGGGCCGATCCGGGCGCGGCTTGGAAAAACCCTCTGCGCTACGCGGGCGTACCCTTGACCCTGTTGCGTATGCGGCCCAAGCGCGTGGCGGGCGGTCCAATCTTCGCCGGCCAGGCCGAGGTCGCCGATCTGCCGCAACTTCAGTGCTGGCCTGACGACGGCGGGGCCTTCATCACGTTGCCCCAGGTGTACAGCGAGGATCCAGAACGGCCGGGTCCTGGCCACAGCAACCTGGGCATGTATCGCATCCAGCTTTCCGGTGGCCAGTACCAGCCGAACTGCGAGGTGGGCCTGCACTATCAGATCCACCGTGGCATCGGCGTGCACCACGCGGCCGCCATCCGGCGCGGCGAGATCCTGCGCGTGAACGTATACCTGGGCGGCCCACCGGCCATGACCCTGGCCGCGGTCATGCCGTTGCCCGAAGGCGTGTCCGAGCTGGCGTTTGCCGGCGCGCTGGGCGGCCGGCGCGTTCGGCTGGCCGAGCAGAAAGGCTGGCCTTTGCCTGTGCACGCGGACGCTGACTTCTGCCTGCTTGCAGAGGTGGATCCGGACGTGCGCAAGCCCGAGGGGCCGTTCGGCGATCACCTGGGCTACTACAGCCTGGCGCATAGTTTTCCCGTTCTGCGCGTGCGCCGGATCTATCATCGCGCGGAGGCCATCTGGCCGTTCACCGTGGTCGGCCGGCCGCCCCAGGAGGACAGCGTTTTCGGCGCCCTCATCCACGAGATCACAGGGGCACTGGTTTCGTCGGCGCTTCCAGGCGTACACGCGGTGCACGCGGTGGACGCTGCGGGAGTGCACCCGCTGCTGCTCGCCCTGGGCAGCGAGCGCTACGTGCCGTTCGAAGAGCGGCAAGAGCCGCAGGAATTGCTCACCCAAGCCAACGCCATCCTGGGACAGGGCCAGCTCTCCCTAGCCAAGTACCTGTTCATGGCGGCGGCGGAAGACGATCCGCGGCTGGACGTGCGCGACGTTAGCGCGTTTCTCCAGCATGTTCTGGCCCGGGTCGACTGGCGCCGCGACCTTCATTTCCAGACCCAGACCACCATCGACACGCTGGACTACTCGGGTACAGGCCTGAACCGAGGCTCCAAGCTGGTGGTGGCCGCCGTGGGGCGGCCGCGGCGAGCCCTACCGACGGCGCTGCCGCCTGGCCTGCACCTGCCCGAGGGCTTTTCCGACCCACGCGTGTGCCTGCCTGGTGCGCTCGCGGTGCGCGCGCCTGCAACTGGCTCCCAGGGCCTGGCAGAAGACTTCGCAGCGTTCTGCGCCGCTTTCCGGGCCGACGATCCCTTGTGCGCGTTCCCGCTGGTGGCTCTGGTCGACGACAGCGAGTTTTGCAGCCGCAGCCTCGACAATTTCCTCTGGGTGACTTTTTCGCGATCGAATCCAGCGGCGGATGTGGGCGGAATCGAGGCGGCCACGGTCCACAAACACTGGGGCTGCCGGGGATCGCTGGTGATCGACGCCCGCCGCAAGCCTCAGCACGCGCCCATCTTGGTGGAGGATCCCCAGGTCACCGCCCGCGTCGATCGTCTATTCGCCGAGCACGGGCCGCTCGCGGGCATCGAATAGAAAAACGGCGAGGAGGGTGGTCCCGCCTCGCCGTGAATCCGTCAGCGGGCGTCTACTTGCAGAAGCCGTAAGACTGTACGATCCCGAGGAACTGATTGCAGGCAGCGTCGCCTTGGGCGATAATGGTGGCGCACTCCTGTTGCAGCTGCGCAGCGGCAGTGCCGCTCACGGCGCTGAGGGTACTGCAGCACTGGCCGGCGGCCGTGCAGCCGCCCGTGCCCGGCGTGACACTGGTATAGGTCGCGGTGTTGGTATAGGTCGCGGTATTGGTGCTGGTCCCGCCGCTCGTAGTCGGCGTGCAGACCGGTGACGTACACTGAAGCGCGCACGTGACCATGGTCTGGAACGCGGAAGCGCAATTCGCATCGTTCGTCACGTTCGTCGCGTAGCAGATTCCGTCGCAGGTCGTCGCCGTGGCGTCGCAGGGGCAGGCCATTTCGCAGGTCATGTAGGCCGCGCAGGGACCAGAGAAGTTCCCGCTGGCATAGCCGCTGCCGAAGGCCGCCTTGAGTTGGGCGTCACAGGCGGTCTCGAGGCACTGCACGTAGGCATCCTCTCCGGTGCAAGTCTGGGTCGAGCTCGAGGCGCATTGGCCGGTCAGTGAGTTTCTCCCGTTGGGATTCGTGCTGGCCTTGTTACTGCTGCTCCCGCCACAGGCCGCGCTCAGCACGATCCCAATCCCAAGACACAGTGTAAGTACTCGCATTAGGGCTCCTTCCATTCTTGTTGGGTAACCGTAGGTCGGGTGAGTGTGGGCAAATGCACGCTTCTTGTCAACGATCGAGGGACGAGTCCCTCGGTCTCTCCTAGGACGGGCCACGTTCAAAGTCCCCTCATGTACTCGACCAGATCCTCAGGCAACGGGCTTTCGATCGTGACGGGCTCGCGCGTGTGCGGGTGGGGAAAACACAGGCGGGCCGCGTGCAGGGCATGGCGGGACAGGCCGTCAAAGGCCGCCAGCAGATCGGGCGTGAGACCGGCATCGCAATAGTCCATGAAGGCCTGTTCGCTGGCCCCGTACAGCTTGTCTCCCACGATTGGGTGTCCGATGGAGGCAAGGTGGACACGGATCTGGTGTTGCCGTCCGGTCTCGGGTGAGGCCTCGACCAGCGCGTGTTCGGCAAAGCAGCGCACCACACGGAAGCGCGTCACCGCGGGCAAGCCGTCGGGTGCGACGCCCATCATGATGCGCGTCCGGGTGTCGAGCAGCCGCATCGGCCGATCGATCACGCCCTCAGCGTCTGCCGGCACGCCGTGTACCAGGGCCAGGTAGCTCTTCTTGACCAGCCGCTGGGCGAAGGCGCGCTTCAAAAACGAGGCCGCCACCCGACCGCGCGCTACCAGAAGGACGCCCGACGTTTCGCGATCTAGGCGGTGACAGATCTGCAGCGCCTCGCTGGGGAAACGCTCGCGCAGCAGCGCGACCAGCGTGTTCTTCCAGAACTTGGCCGTGGTGTGCATGGGAAGCCCAGCCGGCTTGTCGAGGGCCAGGAAGGTTTCATCCTCGGCCAGAATGTCGAAGTGCCGGGGCACTTCGGGCTCTATCGGGGCGGGACGGTCGACGATGATTGTCTCGCCCGCCCGGACGCCCAACGCCGGTCGCGGCCGCCGTCCGTCGGACAGGCGGACCTGTTGCTCGATGATGGTCCGGATCTTCGCGCGTGACAGGCGCCGAATGCGATGTCTAAGGAAATGGTCGAGGCGCCAACCCTCGCACTCAGGGGGCACGCGCAGGCGCAACGGGATGATCTCCCGAGGCGCCTCGCAGCCATCAGCACTACCAGGGGCAGTCTCGATCGTGACCCCCGCTGCTCAATCCTCGTCGATGACGCCCTTCCAGCGCCAGTTGCCGCGCTCGCGCTCCTCGGGCTTGGGCCGTGTCGAGCGTTTCTTCTCTGGACGATCGCGCCGGCTATCGGGCTTGCCACTGGCGCGGTCGTGACCTGCCGCGCCGTCGGTAGGCGGGCGCGGCGGCCCGAAGTTCCGTTGTGATCCGGCCGAAGGACCCGCAGGCCCCGAAAAGCGCGGGGCTCCTCCACCGGGGCCCGGGGGCCCACCCTGGGGCCGTGGACCGCCAAAGCGCGGGGGCCCACTGGGGCCACCGGGCCGCGGCCCGCCGGGCGCTGCCCGGGCCTGGGCCTCCTCCACGATCAGCGCGCGGCCTTGCAGCAAGCGGCCGCCGAGTTTCTCGATCGATTGCTTGGCACCATCCTCGGTGGCAGTTTCAACAAAAGCGAAACCGCGCGGGCGGCCGGTTTCGCGCTCGCAGGCCACACGGACACTGCGGACCTCAATGCCCTCGCTGGAGAAGGTTTCCTTGAGCTCCAGCTCGGTGACGGTGTAGGAGAGGTTGCCTACGAAAAGGCGCGTTCCCATGAACTGCGTTCCTCGAAGTCTCGGTCTTACGGCGCGGCCGGGCGTTCACCGTTCACGCGGTCGCGTAACTCCTTCCCCACCTTGAAAGTTGGCGTCCGACGGGCCGCAATCTGGATAGTCTCCCCCGTGCGTGGATTGCGCCCACTGCGCGCCGCGGACTCACGGACGGCGAAGGCGCCGAACCCCCGGAAGTCTATTCTCTCTCCCTTTGCCAGGCCTTCAGCCACGGCATCCAACAGGCAATCAATCGTCACTTCAACCTGAGGCCGGGGCAAACTCTGCCGTTGGGCCACGAGGTCCACCAGATCGGACTTTTTCATCGGTCGCTTACTCTCCTTGTTTGCGTAGCGTTAATGTTGGGGTACGGAAAGCCCCTTACAGGCCGTCGGACATATCATTCTAGGATATGGCGTCGTATCGTTCATGGTCAAGTGCGGTCGCGTCTGCAGGGCGGGCTGCTTTTTCGTGGCACCATGCGTTGCGCCAGGCAGACGAACTGACCGGTCCCCCGAAGCTGACTTCGTCGGCGTTTCTTGATGGACCCGTCTCGGGTGGCGCGGATAGCGCCCCGGCCCCTGCGTTTATGGTTGCGTTCCTCCGCGGGCGTTTTGCAGATAGGCGCGTACCGCGGGCAGGTCGGGGTCAGTCGCAGGAGCCATGGCTGCAAATAGATCCCACGCCTTGACCGTGCGGGGCGCGTAGGTCGGATCGAAGTGCGACAGGACCTGGTAGCCGATACCCAGGTTCTTGAAGATGGTTGGGTTGAATTCAAGCGCCCGGAGCCTGGGCTCGGCGGGGATGCCGAGCGCGGGCGAGCCGCCCGCTCGGCGCACGACCTCTTCGAGCAGATCTACTGCCCAGCGCGCCGGCGCTTCCGCATCGCCCATGCTGTGGCTGTACAGAAGAGCGAGCTGGGCTCGCGCGGCCTGGGTGTTGAGCGCCAGCTCACCCAGCATCTGTTCCCATGAGCCTTTAGGAAAAAGCAGCGCGGGCAAGGGATCGTAGTGGGCCATGGCCTCGCGGTCGCGTTCCGCCCATTGCTCAAAAGTGGGAAAGCGGTCGGCGGGGACCAAGGGATGGGTGAGGCCGGTGGTGGCCAGCTTGTAACCGTCCTTCCAGCTTTCGTCCCAGGTACCCAGTCGATCCAGCACCGCCAAAGGGCGGTTGCGGTTGGCGTCCAAGACCTGCTTGATGGTGAAACCGCCTGGGAGATACACGCCGGCCGGGATGGCCAGATCGGGGTGGCGGCGAACTACGCGCTCGCAGTACCAGCGGAAGCCCAACAACTGCTCGTCGAGGTGGATCACGTCGGGTCGCAGTTTTTCGACTTCATGGAAGTAGAAGACCGCGCCGGTCAAGTGATCGCCGATGGTGACCACGATGGCGTTGTTTGGCAGCGAAGCAAGAGCAGCGGAGACGAAATCGCGAAATACCGTGTTGCTGCGCTGACTGGAGCCGGCGTTGACCGCTGCGCCGGCCAGGAAGACCAGGCCCGCGCCAGCCAGGGAAAGCCGCGACAGCCGAGCCGTCGAGGCCGCGTGCGCCTCAAGCCGACGGAAGAGCCAGTCCCAGCCGATTCCAGCAGCCAGGGCCATGAGAAGGTCCGACTGGATAAAGAAACGGGACAGCACGGTTCGGTAGAGCGGCTTGGCCGTGGACATGTTGGACATAGCGCAAAAGACGAAGGCATAACCGAGCAGGAGAACGATTAGGACGCGGGACTGCGCGCGGTCGGGTCGCTTGCGCGGAGCCAGGGCGAACGCGGCCACAGCCAGGAGCGGCCCCAATCCCAGCAGCCGTCGCAGCGATCCGCCCAACATCAAGCTGAGGGTGGAGAAGAACGTGCCGCTCTCGACGAAGGCATCGGCTTTGCTGCTGGCCTTGCCCAGGCTGAAGGTCCCGTAGTCGCGGCGCAGGAAGTGGTCAAGCAGGCCTGCGAGTGTGCCCTGGTCGCCCCACGAAACCGCAGCTGCCGACCGAGACGCAACGGCGAGGTAGGCGTAGGGCAGAAGACCCAGGACGCCGCAGAGAGAGGCCAGCCCCACCCCGGAAGCGCGCAACTCGCGTCGAGCAACCCAGAGCGAGCGCAGAAGGACAGGCGCCCCGACGAATGCGAAGGTGTGGTGGTTACCCATGCCGAGGCCGCAGACGAAAGCCAAGGCAAGTACCGGGCGCCGCGCCGGGGCACGTTCGATGTGCAGCCAGAGGTACAGCGCAAGGGCGCCGAACATGGCGTTCAGCCCGAACACCTCGGCCGAGGTGGCGTGGTGCCAGACCAGGGGGTTGGTGCCAAACAGCGCTGCCGCCAGCAGGCCTGCCGCGGCCCTTCCGGTCCATAGCTGCACGGTCGCGCAGAGGAGCCCGGCCGCGGCCGCAGCGGACACGGCGGAGAGGAGGTTCACGCGCCAAGCGATGCAAGGGCCGAAGGGCAGGGCCGCGAACAGCCGCGCCAGCAAGGCAAAGACGGGATAGCCCGGCGGATGGGGCACGCCGCCCGTGACCGCGGCGGCGGTCAACTCGCCGCTATCCCCACCCACGACGGTGGGAGCCAGGGTGGCAACGTAGAGAGCCAACAAAATAGCGAAGGCCCCGAGTGGCGCGAGCCAGGGGCGCGCCGGAGCCACGGTCTCATCGGCCTGGGGTAGCACGCCGTCGCTCCCGGGCAGCCCAGTCGGCCGCGCGGGGCGGGCGTGGCCCGCGGGTCTACCGGCTCTCTGTTTTCGCCCCATGAATGGACCAAGATAATGCCATGAAGTTCGGTATCCACCCGCGGCCTACAGGCGCGCGGTTTTTGCGCGATAGCACAAGACGGGTTTCCATCGACCAGGCCGTGAAATGCTCCATGGACACAGCTCCTTCCTGTTGTAGGCTCAGTAGCGAAAGGTGGTACAGAGGATGGACACCGATCTCGGAGGAGGACCGTCCATGAGTCAAGCGACCAGAAGCCGCCGCGTTGTCATCGCAGAGGACAACGACGACATGCGCGCGGCGATTCGTGAGTTGATAGAAAGCCTGGGCGCTGAGGTTGCAGAGGCGGCGAGCGGGGGCGATCTGATCATGCTCCTGACTGACGAGAAGCCGGTGGATCTCCTGATCACGGACGTGCGCATGCCCTGGATGACAGGGTTTCAGGTTTCGCTGGCCGCGCGTAATGCAGGTTTGACCATGCCCATCATCGTGGTCACCGCGTTCGGGGATGATCACCTGCGCGCGCAGGTGGAGCGCCTGGGCTCGGCCAGCCTGCTTTCCAAACCCTTCCGCCCCGACGAACTCCTGTCGCTCGCGCGCTCACTTCTGCCGTCCTGACTGTCCCTGAGTATCGCTAGCGCAGCATGAGGCTGGCCCGAAAACTGATCCTGGCCACGCTGGCGGGTATGGCGTTGGTCTTGGCCGCCAGCGCCTACTTTCGCATCACGCGGGAGTTGGAGCTGTTCGAGCGTGACATGATCATGGACCACGCGGTGCTGGCTCGCACTTTGGCCAACGCGATGTCTCGCGTATGGGCCGACAACGGGCGCGACGAAGCTCTGAACCTGCTCGAAGGTGTGAGCACCCCCGATGGACGATTTCGAGTCCGCTGGGTCGATGGCGAGCCCCCAGCGGCACAAGCTCTTTCGCGAGAGCGCCACGACACCGATGTCCCCATCCACGTGCACGGCCAAGCCGTGGGCTTCGTCGAGTTGTCCGAGTCACGCGCATACGAGCGGGCCTACATTCGCGACACCCTGATTCGCGTCGCCTGGGCGACCCTGGCGGCTGCCGTCGTGGCGGCCCTGCTGGCCGCGCTGCTGGGCTTGACCATGGTCGGGCGACCATTGGCGAAACTGGCGCAGAAGGCCCGGAACATCGGCGCGGGCGATCTTTCGGGAAGGCTCAATCTTAGACAGCGCGACGAGATTGGCGAGTTGGCCCGCGAGTTCGATGGCATGTGTGACCGCCTGGCGCAGGCGCGCTCGTCGCTGGCCGGCGAAACCGAAGCGCGCGTGCGAGCCATCGAGCAACTGCGCCACGCAGACCGCCTGGCCACGGTGGGCAAGCTGGCCTCCGGCATTGCCCACGAGGTGGGAACACCGCTTGGCGTGGCCCTGGTTCGAGCCAACATGATCTCTTCGGGCCGGGTCGACGGCGAGGAGGCGCGCGAGGGGGCGCGCATCATCGGCGAGCAGGTGGAGCGGATCGCACGCATCATCCGCCAGCTTCTCGACTTTGCGCGGGGGCGGTCGGTGCGGCCACCCGGGGAGGGCACGCGCCGCGAGCCGGTGGATGTCGCCGGCCTGGTTGAAAAGACGCTGTCGCTGGTGCAGCCGTTGGCCGACAAGCGGCAACTCGCGCTGGACCTCCACGCAGCCTCCGACCTTCCCAAGCCATTGATTGACGAGGGCCAGATCCAGCAGGTGCTGCTCAATCTCGTGGTCAACAGCATCCACGCCAGCGATCGCTCAGGCAAGGTGATGGTGGACGTCTCACTGGTCACCACGACGGCCCCTGCCGATCTAGGCGGCGCCAAGGCCGAGTACCTGTGCCTGTCGGTGGCGGACCAGGGCGTGGGCATCCCGCCCGAAATCCTGCCGCGCATCTTCGAGCCCTTCTTCACCACCAAGAGCGTGGGCGAAGGCACGGGCCTCGGCCTCTCGGTGGCCTACGGCATCGTGCGCGAGCACGGCGGCTGGATCGACGTGAAGAGCACTGCGGCCGAGGGCAGCCGCTTTTCCATCTATCTTCCAGTGAACAGTGCGGCGTGAGCCTATGCGCCACCAGGATACCGAGGCGGACGGGTGCTCTTGCCGCCCTGGTGAACCGGCTAGCCAAGAACACGTAATTCACCTATGCTGCTGACGTTTCGCTGGGGTATGGGCGTCCGAGTCGGCGGTCCCTTCGATATCCACCGGAGGTTGTCCTGATGAATAAGTCCCCGCAACGATGGCTTCGTAGAGGCGCGATCACCCTGGGCGCTCTTGTTTTGCTGATGGGCCAACAAAGCGTGGCTGCTGAGTCCAAGGATGTTCTCGTAAGCAAAGCGGGACCACCGGAGTTCCGCTTCGACTTCGGCATTCTTGGCGGGGTTCACTGGTTCTACCCCAAGCACTCGTTGGCAAGCTATCAGGGCATAGATACCAATCCGCCGGCGGGGACTGATTGGGAGGGCATTTCGCCCAGAACGAGCGGGGTTTTCGGCGGCCGGTTGGGCCTGCACTTCAACCGCTGGATCGGGGTAGAAGCAGAGGTGGGCATAACCCCAACCAAGACGCGCGACGGCCAGTCGGCGATGTGGGTCTTCGGGTATCGCGGTAACTTGATCCTGAACCTCACTGACAGCTATGCGTTTCAGCCCTTCATCTTGGCCGGCATGGGCGCGTTGACCTCGTTGGTCGACAAGCCCAAGCCCAACGTGGTGGAAAATGACACCTGGGCGTTCATGCACGTCGGGGTGGGGTTCAAGATCGGGTTCACTCCTTGGACCGGGCTGCGCGCCGATGGGCGAATCATGGGCCCGTGGACCGTATTGGGCTTTCCCAAGGGTGACCGCATGTCCGCCCAAGGGCCTGACTGGGAGGTCCTGGGCTCGGTATACCTCAATTTCAGCGAAATAGAGCGGGTGAACATTACGGTGATCAGGCCGAAGACTGGGGACCGCGACGGCGATGGTATCCCTGACAACATCGACAAGTGCCCCGACCAGCCCGAAGACAAGGACGGCTTCCAGGATGAGGATGGCTGCCCCGATCTCGACAACGACGGTGACGGCATACCAGACGCGCTCGACAAGTGCCCCAACGAGCCGGAAGACAAAGACGGGTTCCAGGACCAGGACGGCTGCCCGGATCCTCGACAACGACGGCGACGGCATTCCCGATGCCCTCGACAAGTGCCCCAACGAGCCCGAGACCTTCAACAACTACCAGGACGCTGACGGTTGTCCCGACGAGGTGCCAGCCGCGGTGAAGAAGTTCACCGGCGTTATCGAGGGCATCAACTTCAAGACCGGTTCGGCGGAAATCCTGCCCGGTTCCTTCGTGCTGCTCGACCGCGCGGTCAAGGTCCTGCAAGACTATCCCGAGGTCAATCTGGAGATCTCCGGGCACACCGACAGCAGAGGCAAGGCGGACTACAACCGCGACCTGTCCCAGCGTCGCGCTGATTCGGTGAAGACCTACTTTGTCCAACGTGGGATTGCCTCCGCGCGCTTGCAGGCCATCGGATACGGTCTCACGCGGCCCATCGCTGACAACAAGTCCAGTTCAGGGCGAGCTACCAACCGTCGCACTGAGTTCCGCCTGATCAACCCCACCGAGAAGTAGGCTGTAGTCCCGCGATTACCGCAGAAGATCGTGGCCGTAGACGTGGTCGTGGCCGTGGCCGACGGCGGTCAGTCCGGCCACCGCCACGGCCACCCCCTTCGGGGGCTTCGGGACGGACAGCCCACCCCGCCTGCCCCCGCGCGCTTCGTGCGCGCCCGTCGCGAAAAGCACCACGACCACCACCGATCGCTCCGATTGGGTGCGTGACTCGATGGTGGAAAGGCCTGTCCTTCTGAGGCGGTCCACGGCTCCGCTCGTCGCGGGATTGCGTTCCTACCCGCGCGGCTTGTGTCGTCCTTGTGAAGCGTGCACCCAGTCCCCGGCCGCGTCCTCGGCGCGGCGCTCGGTCTGCTTGTGTTGTTCCGCTTCTTGGCGTGCTTTCAGCTTTTCGAGGGCCAGGCGCTGTTCTCTGGCCTGGCGAAAACGAGCGGCAGCGACGTTCTCGGCGGCTTCGGCCTGGTCGAGCAAGCCTTGGCGATGATGGGCCGCCCTCTTCGCAGTCCGCGCAACCGCCGCGGCCAGGCGCTGCCGATAGCGTTCGCGGCGGAGGCCATCGGCGACGCCTGTCGGAGCGGGTGCGGCCGTACAGCGTTTCGTTTCTTGCTCCAACGCGTGGCGCGCCTGTTCGGCCGCGCAATCCAGACGCTGCTGTTCCTGCTCGGCTTTCAGGCGTGCCGCTGCCGCTTCGCCCAGGGCCCTCTGCGCCTCCTCCTCTGCGCTGCGGCGCAGGTTGAGCAAGGCGGCCAGGTTAGATGCCATGGGTGACAGGGTGCCGTTGCGTCCGTTGACGGGTGAGCTTACTGTTTGTCGGATGGTGGCACAGATTCCCGCGAGAAAATACCGCATCGAGCGGTATCTGGCCGAGGGAGGCATGGGCGCCATCTACGTCGGAAAGAAGATCGGCGCAGGCGGCTTCGAGAAGGAAGTCGTGCTCAAGCAGCTCCTGCCGGAATTCACCAGTCGAGCCGAGTTTCGCGACCTCTTCTTTCGCGAGGCCAAGATCTCGGCCACCCTGGACCACCAGAACATCGTGCGTACCTTCGACCTGGTGACTTCGGAGGACCGGCTGTTCATCGTCATGGAGTATGTGCGGGGCGCCGATCTACGCTCGATTTCTTGGCGCGCGCGCCGCAAGCGCCCGCTTTCGGTACAGGCCATCGTGCACGTCGCTCTGGAGATCGCGGCCGGTCTGGCCTACGCGCATCGCCGTCGTTCGCCCTCGGGCGAGCCCCTGGGCATCATCCACCGCGATCTTTCGCCTTCCAACATCCTGTGCTCGGCCGAAGGCGAGGTGAAGCTGTCCGACTTCGGCATCGCCAAGGCCGCGACCTACTCCTCCGCTTTCTACCGGGTGCGCGGCAAGGTGGGCTACATGTCGCCCGAGATGGCGCACAACCAGTCCATCGATGCGCGTAGCGACTTGTTCTCGCTGGGCGTGAGCATCTACGAGACTTTGATTGGCGAGCGGGTCTACGCGGGCGACCTCAATACCCCGGCCGACCAGATCTACGCGCAGTCGGTGCCGCGACTCGCGACCAAGTGCCCTGGTCTTCCGCCCGAGTTCCAGGGCGTGTTTGACAAGGCGCTGGCTCTCGATCCCGACCAGCGCTACCAGGATGCAGAGTCGTTCGCCGATGCTTTGCGCGAGGTGGCGCATCAGCACGGCCTGCTCTACTCCGCGCCGCAACTGGCGGCCGAGCTGCGCGAGTTGCTCGGTCCGAATCCCGACACCTGGCTTCGCGACGACGTTGACCCACAGCGCGCACAGACGGATCGTCCGGCCAATCGCGCGTCCGATCTCGAGGGTCAGGAGGCGTCGGCGGTCGCCGTCGATAGCAATGCCGAGGTCGGGACCCCGACCCTGGTTGAGCGCCTGCGTCCGCGCACGGCCCGGCAGGCCGCAGCCGGAGGGGACAGGGCGGAGCCGAACCCCGCCGCGCGCAAGCTGGCCGTACCGGCTCCCTCCGCTGGCGGATTGCCCGCCGCCGGCTCAGCCGCCTTCAATGGTGGCGTCAACAAGGCGGATCTGCCCGGTCCTGCGACGCCTCCCCTCGCAATGGCGTCGAAGACCATCACCCCGCTGCTGCCTGGGCCTTCGTTCAGCCTGCCTTTCCGAGGAGGCGTGGCTGCCATCCGGCGGTCGCGACGGAACCTGTGGATCATTCTGGCGCTGGCGACTCTGGCGCTGCTGGGTGCCGGGGCTCTCTTGCTTCGCCACGGCGTGATCGAGCTTGGCGCATCACCTGACAACGGGGTGAGCCCGGGCTCCGCGATCTTGCGCGCGAAAGCTCAGAAATAGCTCAGCGGTCGGCCTGGTGTCCGTCGACCGCCACCACCTTGGGCCGGGGCATGCCATTGAAATTGGTGGCGCTGGCCGTGGTGTAGGC
>PMZX01000284.1:0-8203 GCA_003170035.1 Myxococcales bacterium
GCGGGCGGGTTGTGCGAGGTGCGGATAGCGTTGATCCCCATGGCCTTCATGATCTGGACTTGGCGCTCGATAGCCCGATAGTTGACGGCTGCGCCGAGGGCGCCCAGGTCGTGGTGCATGCATACCCCGCGCAGCTTCATGTTCTGACCGTTGAGCGAGAAGCCGCTGCTAGGGCTGAAAGCAGGGGTCCGAATGCCCAGCGGGGTGAGGTAGGTGTCCGCCGTGGCGCCGCCCACCTGCACCTCGACCTTCACCTGATAGCGGTTGGGAGAAGTCGTGGACCAGAGCTGGGGGTTGGAGATGGTCAGGCTCTGGTTGACAGAGACGGTGGAGTTGGCCGCAATGTCGCTGGCCGGACTGGTGTCGGTGGCCACCGACGCGCCGCCGGGATCAGAGATGGTGGTGGTGACCGTGACCGACTGAGAGCTGGTCGATTGGTTCTGCACCTCAGTGCTGACCGAGACGCTGGCAGAACTGCTGCTGACAATGGGCGTACTGACGAACACGCCGCTGTTGGTGACGTGCACCGGATCGACCACCGTCAACCAGACATTGCGGTAGATCCCGCTGCCGGAGTACCAGCGGCTGGTGGGCTGGTTGTTGTTGACACGAACGGCGATGAGGTTGCTGGTGGCGCCGAAATTGACGTAGGGCGTGAGATCATATTCGAAGCTGGAATAGCCGTACGGCCGCGTGCCCAGGGATGTGCCGTTGATCCACACCTGGCTGTTCATGTAGACCCCATCAAACTGGATGAGTATCCTCTTGCCGGAATACGCCTGATCCAGCGTGAAGGTCTTGCGGTACCAGCCGACTCCGCCATCCAAGTAGCCACCTCCACTGCCTGACGGAGAGCTTTGATTGAAATTCAATTCGATGCTCCAGTCATGGGGCACGTTGATGCTGCGCCAGCCGGAGTCATTGACACTGGCGTTCTGGCCGCCGGTGACGTCGCCCCGGTTGAACTTCCAATTGCTGTTGAAGTCCTGCCCTCTTAATCCATTGTAGACGGGCGTCTGGATGGGTCCGTGGCCGACCGCCGCATCCGGGCCGGCATCAGGAGGGCCGGCGTCACGATTTCCCTGTCCGCCAGTTCCGCCTCCTGCGGTGGTTCCGCCCTGGCCAGTGGTCCCGCCCTGACTCCCGTTTCCGCCTCGGCCCCCGCCTCCGCCCTGGCCAGCGGTCCCGCCCTGGCCGCCGCTCCCGCCCTGGGCAAGTGTTCCGGCCTGGGGTCCGGTGCCGCCCGCGCTCCCGCCCTGGGCAAGTGTTCCGGCCTGGGCGCTGCTGCCGCCTTGGGTTCCGTTCCCGCCTTGGTCACTGGACGTGGTTGCGGTCGTGGCGCCGCCCGTGGTCGCTGTAATGCCACCGGTGACGGTCGTGACGCCTGCCGTTGCGGTCGCGGTTCCGCCCGAACTCGTCGTGCCGCCTCTGGCGGCAGTGGTGCCACCCGTTGGGGTCGTGGCGCCGCCCGAGCTGGTCGGTCCAGACGCGTTCGTGCAAGCCGCCCCAGCGGCAAAGAGCGCGGTAAACAGACAAGGGCAGAGTCGGTTCCGTACTTCAAACTGCATTGGAATCGACCTCCTGGTGGCCTATCGCTACAGTAGCAATTATACGAAGAATCGGCTCACTGGAGCCAGCCTCTTCTTGATGTTCACGTGGGACAGCACGACAATGCTTCCATGAACCCGAAGGCCATCCTGACTCGGAAACCTGGCAGAAGAAGTGGCTTGCAGTTCATGCCGTTGTTGCTCGCTGCGTGTTCGGGTGGTGGGTCGAATGATGCCGCGATTGATGGCCAAGACAGCAGCTCCATGGACGGTTCGGTGGACAGCGGAATCAGTACGGGCACGGGAACTGACACGTCGGGTGGAACCGACGCTGGAACTTACACGAGCGCAGATGTAGGGACAGAAAACGGTACAGACGCTGGAACAGGCGCAGAAACGGGGGACGGGACGGATACGGGCACGCGACCAAGTTGCGCCGGGCTTTCCGCGACCTGCGGGCCGTCAGGGAACGAGAGTTGCTGCGCCAGCCTGCTGGTGCCAGGCGGGACCTTCAATCGGACCAACAGCGGCAATGACCATCCCGCGACGGTGAGCGACTATTACCTCGACAAGTACGAAATCACGGTTGGGCGCTTCCGCGTTTTCATCAACGCGGGCATGGGGACGCAGAGTAACCCGCCTGCCGCAGGGGCTGGTGCTCATCCACTCATCACGGGCTCGGGGTGGAACCCGGCTTGGAACGCGAACCTGCCCGCGGACCCAGCCGCTCTGAACGCCGCCCGCACGCGCTCCCTGCCCTTGTCGACCTGGACCGCGACGCCGGCTGACAACGAGAACCGGCCGCAGAACTACCTCGACTGGTATACGGCGTTCGCGTTCTGTGCATGGGATGGCGGCAGGATGCCGACTGATGCCGAATGGAATTACGCGACGGCCGGTGGGAGCGAGCAACGGAAGCACCCATGGGGAGCCGCGGACGCCGACTACACCATGGCAAGCTACGATTGCATGGGCGACGGGGTTTCCGGCTGCTCGCTGACAGACTTCATTCTCGTGGGAACGAAGCCCGCTGGAAACGGCCGCTGGGGACACGCGGATCTGGCCGGGAACGTGTGGGAGTGGACGCTCGATTGCTTTGGCGAAGACCAGATGCCATGCAACGATTGTGCAAATCTTTTGGATCCCACCTTTCGGATCATGGAAGGTGGCAGCGCAGGCAACCCCGACACGTACCTCGGGCCGGGCGACTATGCCCGATTGACACCAGGGCAGACAAACGCCGAAATCGGCGCGCGTTGTGCGCGAAGTACGCCGTAGGTGCTCTGGGAGAAGTCGCTGGTGCGCGGACCGCATGGAACCCAGTGGCGAAGTCACACCCATGTTTGACCTACCAGCCGAGCACAATGGCGAGATTGTGTTCTCGTGTAACTGCATCCAGAACTACCTGCATTCAAGACTGGAGGGCACGCCTTCCTGGGACCAATCACCTTTGGCGAAGTGGCCTACCAACTCGTCAATCAGACCCTGGCCTATCTGATCGTAATGGACAGATAGCAGGCGCGCCCGCGCTGGCGAAGCGCGTAGGCAGGGGGAATCTGCTTTACCCGTCCTCAAGTGAATCTTGAGGTTCGAGCAGTCTTCGTGCCCGGACAGCTTCGGCATCCGCAGCCCGCTGCGCTTCATCCTGCCGCGGGAGAAGGTGCCGTGGGAGGAACGCCGCATTGGCAATCAACGTCGGCACCACGGCTGAGCCAATGACGACCGCGACCAGATACGAATATTGCACCTGGGTGACGAGCCCGTGGCTGAGCCCGTAGAGCGCCGAGATGGTCCCGAAGGTGAGGCCGGTCGACATCATCAGGGTGTAGTACCAGCGTTCGTTCCGCTCTCGGCGAAAGGCGCCGATCACGGGGTACAGACCGAAGATCTTGGTGCCGACCTTCCCGGCGAACAACGCCAGGAAGACCAGGGGAGCCGACAGTAACGCGGGCACCGACACGAACGAGCCGGCGCGCAGAAAGTAGATGGGCGTGAGAAATCCGATGGTGAGCGTCCGCAGTCGGCGCACGAAAACATGATCGGTGCCGAGGGTGGACGCCAGCACCATCCCGGCGACGTACGCCGGCAGAACCGCCTCGCTGCCCGACCAGAGCGCGAGCGCGCCCAGGCCGAACAGAATGAACAGCACCCACTTGGTGCGAAACGCGGCAGTGCGGTTGGCATAGTGGTTCATCAAGTGGGGCGTCACGACCGGGAGGAGAACGAAGGCCGCCAGGCACGCGGCCGCGAAGATTACGGTGCGCCCGGTGAAGGGAGCGAACATCAAGCCGAGGACGAGCACGGTCCCGAGGTCGTTCACGAAGCACGCTCCCAGGATGCCCTTGCCGAAATCGGTGCGGTTGAATCCTGTCTCCAGCATCACGGCGTAGACCACCGCCATCGAAGTGGTCGAGAGCGCGATGCCTGCGAGCCAGCTCGCATTGGGAGACCAGCCCAGCACGAACCGGGCCACGGCCGCGCAACCGAGAAACGGAGCGAGAAAACCAACCACCCCGACAACCGAAACCTCCTTCCACTTTCGTCGCATCACCGCAGGCTCCAGTTCTGCGCCTGCCAGGAAGGTGAGCAGCACGGCCCCGGTGCTGGCGAGGAACTTGAGCCCGGGCAAGTCGGCGCCCATGGCATCCTTGCCGAAAAAGTGTCCGATAGCCGCCGCCGCAGCGATTCCCACGATGATCTCCATGAGCGCCATGGAGATCTTCAGCCGGGCGGCGAGAAACGTGGCGAAAAGAGCCAGGCCGAACCAGAGTGTTGCGATCGAGAATGCTTGTTCCATCGGTCAGCCTCCTTGCGCCGCAGGGCGCAGAGCGCGGTTGCTCTTGGGGCTGACTGCAAGATCCGGCTTTGACGCCTCCTAACGGAGAATCAGCCCCGTAGGAGTNNTCGTCGGTCGTCGCGTCGTATACTAAAGACGCGGGAGCCGGTCAAGACTCTCGCGCATCCAACTGTTGTTGCGGGAAACCGAGGCGCTCGTGCCTCTTCTGCGAAAGGAACCCATCCCATGAGCACCATCGCATCCATCCAGGCCCGAGAGATTCTCGATTCGCGCGGCAATCCCACCGTCGAGGTCGACGTCCGGCTCAGCGACGGCAGTTTCGGCCGCGCCGCGGTTCCCTCGGGCGCGTCCACCGGCAGCCGCGAAGCCCTTGAACTTCGCGACGGCGACAAGAAACGCTATGGCGGCAAGGGTGTGCGGCGCGCGGTGGCCAACGTCAACCAGACACTGTACCCCGCGCTCAAGGGCACCGACGCTTCCGACCAGGCGGCCCTTGACAAGCGCATGTGCGCCCTCGACGGCACGGCCAACAAGGACAAGCTGGGCGCCAACGCCATCCTCGGGGTATCGATGGCGGTGGCTCGCGCCGCCGCGGCCTCGGCGGGCAAGCCGCTCTACCAGCACCTGGGCGGCAGCGCGGCCACGCTATTGCCCGTGCCCATGTTCAACATCATGAACGGGGGCGCGCACGCCGACAACAGCGTCGATTTCCAGGAATTCATGATCGCGCCGGTGGGCGCGCCTTCCTTTGCCGAGGCGCTGCGCATGGGCGCGGAAACCTACCACGCGCTCAAGTCCATCCTGAAGGGCAAGGGCTACTCGACCGCCATCGGCGACGAGGGCGGATTCGCGCCCAACCTCAAAGCCAACGTGGAGGCGGTCGAGGTCATTCTCGCAGGCATCGAGAAGGCAGGGCTCAAGCCGGGCAAGGACGTGGCCCTCGCGCTCGACCCAGCGGCCAGCGAATTCTACGAGGATCGCGCCTACCTATTGCGCAAGTCCGACGGTAGCCGGCACAGCTCGGCCGAGATGGTGGCTTTCTGGGAGGACTGGGTCCGACAATTTCCAATCTGGGGCATCGAGGACGGCTTGGCCGAGGACGACTGGAAGGGCTGGCAGCTTCTGACCGAACGGCTGGGCAAGAAGATCCAGCTCGTGGGCGACGACATCTTCGTCACCAATCCGGCGATCATCCGGCGCGCGGTGGCCGAAAAGGTCGGCAACGCGGCTCTCATCAAGCTCAACCAGATCGGAACCCTGACTGAGACCCTGGAGGCCATCGAGATCTCCCGTGCCGCTCACTACGGCATCGTGATCAGTCACCGCTCGGGCGAGACCCCAGACGACTTCATCGCCGACCTGACCGTGGCGACGCGGGCCGGGCAGATCAAGACTGGCGCGCCTTGCCGCGGCGAGCGCGTGGCCAAGTACAACCAGCTCCTGCGCATCGAGGAGGAATTGGGCGCCAAGGCAAAGTACGCCGGGGCTGGGATGTTGCAGCAGTTCAACCCGGACCAGGATTCTGCCGACCTATGAAGGTACTCCACCGCATTTCTGCATCCGGAGCAACCCGACAAGGAGAATCTAAGATGCGCAAGATCATTCCAAACTATCCACGCCTCCATCTCACTGCAATGGGAGCCTTCGGGGTCTGTCTCGCAATGCTGGCCATTGCCTGCGGGTCCGGTGGGACATCGGGCACTGGCGGAACACCGGGGAGTACGGACTCGCTGAATGGAACGTGGACCATTCTCAGCATGACCTGCAACGGCACCCCGGTGAATCTGCCAAGCGGTGCAACAATCGCCTTCACCATCAACGGCAGCTCGGGCTCTGTTTCCACCACACTATCCGGTAGTAGCGCGGGTGCCTGCACAATGACCACGCAACTCACGTTCACCTACCCAGCTGCGGGTGGTGTAGCGTGGACTGAAGGTGCAAACAGTTGCAGCCCCGCCGACTGCATGAGCACTACCTATTGTTCGGCAGGTAGCTCCAGCTTGCAGTATGCGGGGACGTATGTGCTCGCAGGAAATCAGGCCACCCTGACCGTGCCAACGGTTCCGCAAGCTGATCCTGAGTGTCCGGGTGGGAATGAGGTTACGGTCCTGCGAAAGCAGTAGAATTGATCAGCCCAGGCAGGCGCTTGGTGCACACGATGTCGATGCACCCGCTGCCATCCACCGAGCCAGCTGTCTTCTCTCCGGCTGTTTCCAGGTACACTACCCCGGGTGGTCGATAGCGCGCCCATAGCTCCTGCATTATGTGCAACCGGAGGCACCATGCTGAATCGCGTGTGTTGTGTGTTTGTGAAACTGATCGTGTTGTCCATGTTGGGGCGATAGGAGGAACAAGCCCACTTTCCTTCATGCCGTATCGCACCCTGATTTTGTCCGACATCTGAATATTGCGTCAACTACGGCCCTATACCCGGAATCCCGGAAAAGTCGATACAGACGTCCCCGTCTGTGTCACGGAGAACGTCGTCGAGCCGATCCCGTATTGGGCAGTTCGCGTTCCTCCTGATCCACCATACTTTGAATAGCAATAGACATAGACGTCGTACGCACTGTTCATCGGGCCTTGCCCTGTGGGTCGGCGTCTATTGGCGAGATCTGTGCGATCTCGGCAGGAACTGTCGTACACATGCCAAAGCCCTCCAGCTTCGCATCGGCGAGCTGTATGGCTACCTCGGCACAAAGGCGCCATTTCTTCACTAGGCCATGGATTCGTCACCCTGCCGGACGGCCGTTACCTGGCTATCGGTACAGTTCTGCGCTGGCGAGGGACGAACCGCGGCTGTCCCCGCCGGCGATGAGTACTGTCCCGTCTGGCAACGCGGTGGCCGTGTGCAACTCCCGTTCCGCAGCCATGCTGGCAGTGGCTGTGCATGTACCGGTGCCTGGGTCGTACAGTTCTGCACTGGTGAGGAAAATCGAGTACGACCCGCCCCCTTGGTATCCGCCTGTGATGAGCACCAACCCGCTCGGGAGCAAGGTAGTCGCGCAGAACGCCCTCGCCGCCGTCATGAGGCCGGTGGACGAAAATTTTCCGGTCGCAGGGTCGTATAGGTCTTGGACGTTACTCGGGAAATACCCTTCAAAACCGTGCGGTCCGCCTGCCACGAGCACGGCCCCGCTCTTCAACAGTGTCGCGGTAAGTGATGACCTGGGCGCGCGCATGCTGCCAGTGGCTGTGAATGTCGCAGTCGCCGGGTCATAGAGCTCGGCGTTGACCAGTCCATCATTGTTCCCAGTGCTGGTCGGTGGAACAAATCCGCCAGCCAGGAGCACCATCCCGTTTTGCAGCAGCGTGGCTGCGTGTTGACGCCTTGCCACGGTCAAGCTGCCGGTGGCCGTGAATCTTCCAGTTGCTGGGTCGAATAGCTCGGCGCTCGCCAGGGCATCTGTGCCCGAGTATCCACCCGCGATCAGCACTTTTCCGTTTTGCAACAGCGTGGCGGTGTTTTCACTCCTTGCCACGGTCAAGCTGCCGGTGGCCGTGAATGTCCCAGTGGCCGCATCGAACAATTCCGCGATTGCGCCACCGCCTCCGCCGGTGATGAGCACCTTGTCGTCGGTCAACAAGGTCGCCGTGTGGCCAGATCTTGCCACGGTCATGCTGCCGGTAGCGGTGAACATTCCAGCCCCTGGGTCGTANNTGCCCGTCCTGGTGAAACCTGTTTGCGTCACGGTCACCGTCACTCTGTCCGTCACAGAGCCGTTCAATGTCAGCGTGTAGGCCGTGGTTTGCGCGGGTGTGACCACGAGGGATGTCTTGCCCAAGACTGAGCCGACGCCCTGATCGATAGATAGGGTCGTCGCGACGTGCTCGGCCCAGCTGAGTGTGCTGCTTTGAC
>PMZX01000284.1:8279-8522 GCA_003170035.1 Myxococcales bacterium
CCGTCGCTTCCAGCGACACCGCCAGCGCCAATCGGGCCATCGCTGCCCGCTGCGCCGCCAGCAGCAATCGGGCCGTCACTGCCCGCTGAGCCGCCGGCGGCAGTCGGGCCGTCGCTCCCAGCTGCGCCGCCTGAGCCCATCCCGCCCACTGCCCCGCCCGTGCTCCCGACGTCGGCCTTGCCCGCGTTGCCGCCGGCGCTTGCCAGGTCGGCGGCGGAATCTTGGGCAATGGCAGCGTCAACC
>PMZX01000047.1 GCA_003170035.1 Myxococcales bacterium
AAGAAGGCAGGAAGACTACTCGAAGGTCAAACCTGGTCGCAGATCCCGGCGGTCTCGATAAAAAGGCGCCCCCGCGACCGCGGCGACGGCCTGGAGGTGCCCAGTCATGCACGCGCCGTTCCGCGCACTAGATCGCTTCCGGAGAGGGCACGATGATCTGGAGGCGCCTCCACCGTCCTGCCGAGGCTGACGAATCTTCGAGCACAGACGCGAAAGGCTGAAAGGAACGCATGGAACTAACGGAAGCTCAGAAGGTCGCATTTCTCAATAAACACATTCCGCATCGGCTTTGTCTCCTTACGACCTTCCGAGACCGGCAACCATGGTTTAGGGAGCGAATTGGACATCCCGACTGCGATCTGCTTAGAGCGGCGAAAGATTCGGCACTTATCAGTATCAGGATGTTCGCGGAGTTCCTGGGACTGAAGACGGTTGACGGCAAGCGGAATGACGCCGTTTTCGTGGATATGTTGGGCGGCACCCGTGCGCCCATGGAGGACTTGCCCAACAAGGAACAATCAGTGATCGGAGGACTGCTTCGACGCGCAAACAAGGAACTTGCACACCTGACTTCTGACTACACCGGGCATGACGAATTCAACACCGCAAAGGTCCTGGTCGACGGGATCAACATTATCGAAGGGCTTCTGCGCAAACATCTTTACGAGCCACTGAAGCGCTCTTTCCCTGACCTGGTCAAAGAGAAGCCCATCGGCGACGACTGGCATCAACTCGTCGATGGGAAGAGGTCTGTTCCAGATTTTCCGCGAAAATAGAGGCAGCCGAGTATTGGGGCGGCTCGGGTGTAGCCGTCCCGTTCAGCGGCTTCACCCCAGCTTTCGTTGGAATTCCGCGCGCACGCGCGCCATGCGCGTGGTGAGCTGGTCGGAGAGTTGCGCTTCACTGATGCCCAGGCTGCGCGCCAGGGGCGAGCGGTCCTCGGGCTGCAACCGATCGTCGTGCTGATCACGTATTAGCCGCAGGCGCAGGCCGGCCCGCTGCAGGAAGCAATAGTCGTCGAGCAAGTCCGCGGCCAGCTCGCCTCGGTCGGCCATGCGCTGCAAGGCAGCCGGCGGATGGGTGGTGCGCAGGGCAGGGTCGCTCTCGCCATTTCGAAGCTGGCCCCAGGCCGCCAGAAACTCGAGATCAGTGAGCCCGCCAGGCGCAAAGCGCAGATGCAACGACTCGGCCGGGTCGCCCGCGCGCTCGCTCTCAATGCGCTGGCGCAGGTGCAACAGGTCCGCGCGCAGGACATCGTCATTTGGTGGCGTTCGATAGGCGATGGTTTCCAGCCGATTGGCGAAATCGCTGGGCGCGCCGGTACCCGGCAGCACAAACGCGGGCCGCGCGCGCAGCAGCGCCATGCGCTCCCAGGGTGCGGCAGACTCGTGGTGATAGTCCTCGAAGGCCTGGTAGGTGGTCACCAGCAGCCCCTGCGATCCCGAGGGCCGCAGTCGCGTGTCGACGTTGTACAGACGCCCCTCTTCCAGCAAGGCGCCCAAGGCACCTATCAATCGCTGGGCCAGGCGGCCGAACCAGTCCTGATAGTCGATCCCTGCAGAAGTCGTGCCTCCGTGTTGGTAAAGGAAAACCAATTCCAAGTCTGAGCCGTAGCGCATCTCGCGCGCGCCACAACTGCCCAGCACCAGAATGGTCAGCTCGGCGTCGGGCCTTCCCAGGCGCGCCTCCAGTTCTGTCGCCACGCGATTCACCGCCTGGGCCAGGCAGGCCTCGGCCAAGCGGCCCAGTTGGGCGGACACTTCCTCGTGGGCCAGACTGCCGGCCACGTCGTGAAATCCGATGCGCAGGATTTCTTCGGCTTGAAAGCGGCGCATTTCACGCAGGGCCTCTTCGTAGTCGCAGCCGGCCAGGCGGGTTGGCAGCCGGGCTTGCCACTCGACCGGATCCGGCCGTGGATCGCCTGGACCCGAGAGCAGATTGGGCCAAGTGGCAGGATGGGTGAGCAGGTGGCGCGACAGCCGCTCGCTGGTGCCAAACAGGGCCGCCAAAATAGTCAGGAGCTGGCGATCTTCGTGCAGCATGGTCTCCAACCCGGTCGATGCGCGCAGCGACAGATCGCGAAAGCGGTCCAAGGCCCGGTCGGGATTGGGCGAAGCGATGGCTTCTTCCAGCCAGGTGGGCGCCAGGCGACCGCGCACCAGTTCCAGGTTTTCCGCGGCCGCATCCACGTCGGAAAAGCCGCAGGATTGCAGGTCAGCCAAGAGTTGCGGCCGGGGCAGGGCCGGATCGAGCAGCCGCAGGACGATGGCCGACGGTCCTTGTTCCGGCTCGCCCAGGGTGGCGGCCACTGCGCTGACCGCCTGGCGCCGATCGGCCACCAGCGCATCCAGCTCGGCGTGGCCCGCCAGGCCCAGCCTTCGCGCGAGCCGGTCCCGGCCAGCCGGCTCGACTGGCAGCTCGTGCGTCTGCGCGCCCTGTTCGAGCTGGATGCGATGCTCGACCGCGCGCCAGAGGTGATAGGCGTCGGAAAGCGTACGGACTTCTTGCGCGGTCAGCAGCCCAGCCAGCCCCAGCTTGTGCAGTGCCGGCAGGGTGGCGCGCTCGCGCAGATCGGGCCGCTTGCCCGCGTAGAGCAGTTGCAGCGCCTGCGCCACCAGCTCGACGTCGCGAATCCCGCCTTGCCCCAGCTTCACGTTCCAGCCCGGATGCCGGGTGCTGTCCACGAACTGCTGGCGCAGCGAGCGGATTTCGTCCAGGGTCCGTGGCCCCGAGGAGCGGGGAAACACGAAGGGCTCGACGGTTTTGAGGAAGCGCGCGCCCAGGGTCCGGTCGCCCGCGGCCGGTCGGGCGCGCAGCAAGGCCTGGCGTTCCCAGGTGCGGCCGAAGGTTTCGTAGTAGCTCTCGGCCGCAGCCAACGAGTTGCAGATGGCGCCGCTGCCGCCCTCGGGGCGCAGGCGCAGGTCCACGCGAAAGACGAAGCCATCGCCCGTGATCTCGGCGACCGCGCGCGTGACCATCTGGGAAAGCCGGCCGTAGTACTCGTGCAGGCTGAGCGAACCTGCGTGCCCCTCGTCGGACGAGTAGANNGTAGATGAGGTCGACGTCCGAGGAGAAATTCAACTCCTCGCCGCCCAGCTTGCCCATGGCCACCACCACGAAACCCGGGCTGTCGTCGGCACACACCGGGTCGCCGTAGCCCGCGCGCAACTGGGATTCGCAGAACGCCACCGCAGCATCCAGACAGGCGTCAGCCAATGCCGAGAGATCGTGCGCCACCTCCAGGCTCGCGCCTGGCCGCAGCTCGCGCGCGCCCAGCCGCAACATCTCGACCTGCCGATAGCGGCGCAGGCGGCGCTGCAGGTCGGGCAAGTCGGCACAGCCGGCCACCGCAGCCTCGACCTCGGCCATGGTCCGCTCGCGTGGCTTGGACCGTCCGAGAAAGGGATCGGCCAGTAGCGCGGTCAGGCGATCGACGTCGGCCAGCAACAGATCGATGAGGAAGCTGCCGCTCGACAGTAGCGCGGCCAGCAGGCCCAGGCCCGCCTCATCCCCGGGAAGCGCGGCGCCAGCCTCGACCAGTCGTTCCAAGCGCGGCCGCGCACCCTCCGGGTCAGGGCCCGCAGCCAGCAGGCGATCGAGAATGGGCGAGGCGCGCAGCAGGACAGCGATTAGAGTGGCTCCAAGCGCGCACACACGACCGTGATGTTGTCNNCCTCATCGGACACCATGCCCGAAAGACCGTCGGTACACAGCATATAGATGTCGCCCAGCCGCGGCTGATCCACGATGACGTCCACCTCGACCGAAGGCTTCATGCCCAGCGCGCGCACGATGACGTTCTTGTGCGGAAAATTCGCGATCTCGCCCGGCGACAGGCGCTTCATCTTGACGTAGTCGTTGAGCAGCGAGTGGTCCTGGGTCATCTGCTCGAGCTTGCCGCCGCGCAGGCGGTACAGGCGGCTGTCGCCCACATGGCCGATCAAGAGTGCGCCGTCGGCAAATATGGTCGTGACCACCGTGGTCCCCATGCCCCGGCAGTCGCTGTTGCGGTCGGCCTCCTCGTAGATCTTGAGGTTGGCCAACTTGATGGCACTCACCAGCCGGTTGGTCTGGAAGCGCTGGCCCCGGTCCACCTTGTAGGGCCAGGTCAGTTCCTGCTCGTTCTCGGTGGTCTGGAAGTGGCCGACAATGGTGTCCACGGCCAGCCGGCTCGCCACCTCGCCCGAAGCGTGGCCCCCCATTCCGTCGGCCACGATGGCCAGACGTTCGCGGACAGGAAGATAGAATGAGTCCTCGTTGTGGTCCCGCGTGATGCCCACGTTGGTCTCACCCGAGAAGCGAACGCGCATGCCGTCGAGCGGAAAGGAGGTACTCATGGAGAGAGCAATGGTATCGCCGGGGCGGGTGGTATTTCAACCGCTTCGCGGTCTGACGAACGAAAGAGCAGGCCCCAGTTCCACCGACAGGTTGCCACGCGCCCGGTAGAGATCGCCGTCGACGGTGTACAGGGTTTCGGGTTCGTCCGGCTCGATGACCAGGCGCGTGGCCACTGCGCTCCAGGCCCGGCGGGGCGAGATGCCGCGGCCCTGGCGCACCGCCGGGAAGTCCCAGGTCAAGCCCAGTGGTGACGAATGCATCGCCAGGACACTGAAGCGGCCGGGATGCTCGTCGGCCCGGTGGTTGAGCTTGAAGCCAAGTCCGACCTCGCTGACCGTTGCGGCGCCCAGACCCAGCAGCGCTGTCCAGGGAAGTATCTGGCCGTCGACGAAGACCCGGCCGTGGAAGCGGCGAAAGATGCGCCTGGCGTAGCGCCCGCTGGTGGCTTCAGACACGATGGAGCGCAGCAGGAGCCAGATCGCGCGGCTCGCCCCGTAGTCACTCTTGGCGTAGTACTCCTCGAGGAAATTGGCGATGAGGCCGGTGCCGAAAACGAAACCGTATTCGTCCTGAACTTTCATGCACCGGCGCACCACGACAGGCGGTGGAGATACCGCCCTCTCGTCGGCGACCAACTGCGCCAGCAGCGCTTCGGGTTGCACCATGATGCCCAGCGAAGATGCCACCACGTTCATGGTTCCGCCGGGCAGCAACGCCAGCGGGGGCAGGGGACGCTCGCCGTAGGCGCGCACCAGCGCCGTGACCGTCCAGTGCAGGGTGCCATCGCCGCCGTGCACGCCGATGACCGAAGGCTGGGCCTGCGCCGCCTGTCGCGCCTCGGCAGCAAGCGCCTCGGAACTGGCCGGAGCAACGACGTGGCCCGTCCCACCCAGAATTCCGGCGAAACGCCGCGCACGATCCGGGTTTCGGCGATTAGCTCGCGATCCCGGGTTGACGAAGACCACGATGGGCACGCAGGATAAACTCTACACCCGGAGCAGCCGGCCGTCAGAAGCGTTCGGTGCTTGAGTCGCGTGGTTTGCGGGGCGACCGCAGGTCGCCCCTACCGCTGTGCGCGCACCAGCCGCATCACGTCCTGGGTAGGGGCAACATGCGGTCGCCCCACGGGCGTGTATGCCCGCCACGGTCTCCCGACTCCGAATTCCAGGTCTTGCTGTATGCAGTTGACACAGCGGGCATGCCGGTTCCAAAATCCCGAGCCTTCGGGAAGTGGTGATGTCCTCGACGCACGAAAAGCACGCCTCTGCGTCCGGATCCTTGAAGGAGCGGCCGGTTGCGCGCCTTCTGCAACAACTGTTTCGCAAACAGGTCACCGGACACCTGAACATCACCGATGAGACGGGCGATGAGAGTGAGGTCTATCTGCGCCTCGGTATGCCCGTACACGTGCATCGCCCTGTGGACACCGACCGCCTGGATCGGGTGTTGCTCGAATTTGGGGTCGTGTCAAAAGAGGCGCTTGCGCGGGCCGAGCCCATGGTCGCCGGCGGGATGCGCCTAGGCGATGCGCTGGAACGCATCGGCGTGCTGAGCAAGGCCAGGCTCGCCGATGTGCTCAAGGAACAGATGCGGCGCAAACTCACGCGTCTGTTCTGCGTGGATGAGGGCGCGTTTGCCGTGTACCTGAAGGCGCACGGCTACGGCGAGGGCGACGAGCTGGCCGCGATGCAGGTCGACCCGCGCACCTTGTTCTTCCCCGCGATCCGCGCAGCCTACGACTTGCCACGTGTCACACGCGAGCTGTCGCGCCTTTGGGGCCAGGAATTTCAGCTGGCGTCCGTGTCCACGTCTTTCGTCAAAGCCATGGGGATCCCGCACGACGATCGCATAGTGGCGGCCCTGCGCACGCGCTGGCTGACCCTGGAAGAGATCGATTCGGTGACGGCGAGGCCGCTGGAGGTGCGGACCGTCCTGCTTGCGCTCTATTACGCGGATCTGCTCGAGCGAAAAAAACTCGGCGAGCCCAAGACGCACGGCGATCCGCTGCCAGCGACCACCCCCCGCCACACGCCCTCGGCGAACCCCATTTCATCTTCAGGCAGTCCGGCCGTTGTGGCGGCACCGCCGTCGCAGCCGATTGCCCCGGTCGTGGCGGCACCCGCCGCAGCGGCACCGCCGTCGCAGCCGATCGTCCCGGTCGTGGCGCCGCCCGCCGCCGCAGCGCCTGCCAAGGCCGCAGGCCCGGTTCCGCCGGCTCCCTCCTCCGAGGCTGCGCCGCGCGCCCCTGCCGCCCCGACCCGACCAATTCAGTCACCAGCTTCCGCAGCGCGCGTGGCGGGCGCGCGTGCCGCTAGATCCTCGATTCAGGCCGTTCCGGCGCCTGACGCCACGTTGCGAACCGCGGTCGTCGAGTTGGCGGAGAAGCTCGACAGCCTGTCGCATTTTCAACTCCTGGATGTGTGCGAGACAGCCACTGGCGGTGAGATCAGTACCGCATTCATCCGCGCAGCCCGACGTTTCCACCCGGACCGCCTGGTTGGCGCTGGCCTGCCCGAGTTGGTGCCTCAGGCCGAGCGCATCCTGTCCCGCCTGAGCGAGGCAGCCATGATCCTGGGTGATCCGACGACTCGGGCCGAATACCTGGAGCTGCGTGCTGGAAAGAAGCCTTCGAGCAACACCGTCCCGACCCTGATCGAGGCTGAGACGACCTTCCTCAAGGGGGAAGTTCTTCTTAAACGGGGCGATCATGCCAAGGCCATCGAGTGCTTTGCTGCCGCATGCAAGGGCAACCCGGCTGAGCCCCAGTACCGGGCCTACTTGGCCTGGGCGCGCTTCGAGAATCCGCAGGGCCGCAAAGAAGCCGTGGTGCGCGAGGTGCAGCGGATCATCGCGGACGTGGTCGCGGCACAACCACGCTTCGCGCGGGGCCACTACTGGCTCGGCCAGATTTGGAAGTTCCTCAATGAACCGGATCGCGCTGAAGCTGCCTTTCGCGAGGCTGTCAATCAGGACAAGGACTTCCTCGAGGCGGCGCGCGAGATGCGCGTGCTGGAGATGCGGCGAACCAAGGCCCGTACGACCCACAGGAAATCCGATCCCCCGCGGGGCGGGATCGTCGGCCGCCTGTTCAAGAAGTGAGCACGGTCAAGGTGGGCCTCAGGCGACATGTCGACCTTCACGGCTCGTCCTCCTCTAGACTATCGCTGAATGCGCGCCGAGCCGCCCTTGGCGAAGGCTTTCACCTGTTCCAGTGTGACCATGGTAGTGTCGCCGGGCGTGGTGGTGAGCAGGGCGCCGTGGGCCCAGCCGAGCTTGAGGGCTTCTTCGGCTGATTCGCCGGAGAGCATCCCGTAGACGAAGCCGCTGGCAAAGCCGTCGCCGCCGCCCACGCGATCGTGCACATCCAGCTCGCAGGTGGGAGAGGCATGGGTCTTCCCATTCACCCAGGCCACCGCGCCCCAGGCGTGGCGATTGGTCGAGGCAACCTCGCGCAGGGTCGTGCACACGACCTTGACCTGCGGGAACTTGGCCGTCACCTTGTCGATCATGGCGAAGAACGCGCTGGGATCGAGCTTCGACCGCTTCTCGACGTCCTGGCCAGCAATGTTCAATCCCTTCTGCAGATCCTCCTCGTTGCCCACCAGCACGTCGGCATTGGCCACGATGCGCCCGACGACTTCGGCCGCCTTGTGCGCGCCGCCCCAGATGTTCCACAGTTTTTCGCGGAAGTTGAGATCGAAGCTGCAGATGGCGCCCGCTGCTTTCGCGGCCTTCATGCCCTCGATGATGACCTCGCCCGTGGTTTCAGAAAGCGCGGCGAAGATGCCGCCACTGTGGAACCAACGAATGCCGTTCTTGAAAATCGCACCCCAATCGAAGTCACCCGGCTTGAGCTGCGCGCCGGCTTCATTGGAGCGATTGTAGAACACGACCGGCGCGCGCACCCCATGGCCGCGGTCGCTGTACACCGTGGCCATGTTGGGCCCGTTCACGCCGTTGTGCTTGAAGCGCTTGTAGAACGGCGTCACGCCCATGGCCCTGACCCTCTCGTGAATCATGTCGCCGATGGGGTAGTCGACCATGGCGGTCGCGATCCCGGTGTTCATGCGAAAACAGTCGGCCAGGTTGGCGGCCACGTTGAACTCGCCGCCGCTGACGTGGATCTGGCAACTCGTGGCTTTGCGCCAGGGGACAAGGCCGGGGTCCAATCGATGCACGAGTGCGCCCACTGACACGAAATCGAGACCACCTGCGGGACGAATCTTCAGAGTGTCGCTCATGTTGAATTC
>PMZX01000394.1:0-122 GCA_003170035.1 Myxococcales bacterium
GAATGCCTCATCTCGCTGTGGAGGCGCCGCGAGGCGTGCCCCGATTCCCAGCGCCGGGTCACAGCAGAACGCGTACAATCGTATTTGTAGGAGGAACGATCCGACTCGTGGGACGTTGATCC
>PMZX01000394.1:197-16272 GCA_003170035.1 Myxococcales bacterium
CGCAACCTGCTCGTCGACCGCTGGCGTCGCCAGAAGCCTGTACCGCTCACCGTGGATGATCTGGCCGATCTATTCGGCAACAACACGCCCGAGGAAGCCGCACTCTCGGGAGAGCGACGCCAACTCGTGCGCCAGTCGCTGGCCAGGTTGCCCCGCGATCTACGCCGCGCCCTGCTCTCGCGCTACTACGGCGGCATGAGCGCCGAGGTGGCGGCCGGCCGTCTGGGCGTCGCGCCCGCAACCGTGCGCACCCGCATTCACCGCAGTCTCCGCCGGCTGCGCGACATGTTGGCCGGGCTGCGCGCCCTGTTCCCACCTTTCTTCGTGGACCTGGGCGCGAAGGCCGCAAGCTTGGCGCTGGTTCCACTGGTTGCCGCGACCGTGGTCGCTGTGCAGTTCCAATCAAAACCGGTTCTGTCGCGGCCTCCGCTGATACCGCCGACGATGGAGCGCAGTTACCGCGTCGCGCAGGCCGCAAACGAGACGATCCAGGCCAAGACCGTCGAGCCTGCAGCGACCACGCCGGACAAGCCCCGGACGCGCACCCCGTCGAGAATCCAAAGAACAATTCCAGAGCCACCTTTGCCGACATCCGCTGCCACGGTCGTCGAGTTCCCGACCAACGAGAATGTTGAAGGCAACCGTTTCGCCTCCGAGGACGAACTGATCTTCGTGCCAGCGGGGGTCAAATATGACTCGCTGATCGAAGTCCCCACCAGTTTCCCTACTGCCTTCGACAAGATGATCGAGGACCGCCTGTAGTCCACCTCTTGCTACGGGCATCCGTCTGCACCGGTCCGGCGCAGCACAATGGCGTCCATTGCATCCAGTTCGACGCTGGTGGCGGGCGAGCCGTCGTTGTAGCGGACGGTTGATTGAACCAGCAAAGCGTCGGTCATCAACGTGCCCGTGCCGGCGTTACGCACGCGTACCACGGTCTGGTCGGCAGCGCGCAAGGCCACGCTGGCCACCCGGTGCCACTNNGTGGCGTCACCCGTGCCGCTCGCCAGTTCGTGACAGCCGGGCCGCCAGTTGTGGAAGAATGGGCCGGTGGCGGTCCAGTCCCCGCTGTCATAGTCGCAGCTTTGCCAAGCGCCTGTGCTGCTGAACGCGGCGCTCGAATCGTCGATGATCAGGAAGGTACGCGGGGCTTGCGTGCCATTCAGGCGTGCAAAGCCGTTGCCCACAGCGACGGTTTGTCGATCGCGTGTGCCGTTCAACACGGCCAGGCCCTTGCTGAAAGCCCGCCGGAAGATGTCGGCCGGGTGTTCGGTGATCTGCACGCCGTCCAGCCACACCGTTCCCACCGCCGCGCCGACCGAGAAACCCAACCGGCTGTCGCTGGCCGTGACCGTGGCCTCGAAGGACACGCTGTACTTGGTCCACTGCGAGGTCAGTGTCACCTGGCGCCACAAGCCGTAGCTGGCCCAGTCGGCTACCTGCTTCTGCAGACCGATCGAGATCGGTTGGCCGGCCGAGCCCTTGGCCCAGAACACCACGTCGTAGCTCTGACCCTTGCTGACCGAGATGTTGTCGTGGCTGACCGATATGTGCCAGTCCACGCCCTGGCCGGCGTTGCTGACGTCGGCGCGCAGGGCCTGCCCGCCCTCGGCCACGTCGCTGGCCTCAAGCTGGAACGTGGCGGCCGCGGCCACATCAGTGTTGACCCAGGTGGCCCAGGGCGCCAGCGCCGCATTCTCGAAGCCGCCGTCGCTGACATGGTCGGTGGCGACCGCCCCGGGCACGACGATGCGCTCGGCAGCGCCGCAGGGCTGGCCCAGGTCGGCGTCCAGCTCGTCGTACCACCAGTCGTTGCCATGATAGGTGTCGCCGAACTCGTAGGCGAAGTAACCGTCGTTCATCAAGGTCATGCCCAGCCCGAAGCGCATGTTGGGCCAGTCCGTGCGCGCGAACTCCAGCGTCGAGGCCGGTATCTTCGACAGCGGATCGTAGTCGTAGCCATAGCCGATCTGCATGGGGGGAGCGGCTTCGATCATGGTGACCACGGGCTTCTGTCCCAGGGTGTACCAAGGCTGATACATGTCCCAGAACTCCGCGAACGAGTTCAGGCTCTCGCGCACCTCGGGCACGATGAAGCCGAAGCTGTCGCCGTTGAAGATCCTGCCCAGCTCCACATCGGGCGGTCGGGGCAAATGCCCGGTCACGATGGCCCAGGGCATCCACTTGCGGAAGGCGCGCAGCTCGTCGTACACGCCCTTCTTCCAGGCAGCGTCCAGCCACGCCGGATCGTCAGGCTGGCCGTCGTCGTTGGCGTCGATGGAAACCGCATTGCCGTAGATGTCCTGCTTCACCCACGACTGACTGGTGAAGAAGTTGTCAAAGAAGCAGCCGTCGACCGCGAGATCGGCGTCGACCAGTTGCTGGTAGGCGTACTGGGCCTGCATGGCGGCCACCTCGGGCTTGGTCAGGTTCAGGCGCCAGGCGCCAGGCCACACCTCGATCTTCTTGCCGGTGGTGTCGTGCAGCCAGTACTCGTCGGGCACGCCGGCCTGACTGGAGGTGTCGCGTTCGACCGTGTTGATCGATCGCGTGATCAGAATGTTGGGGTTCAGCGTGCGCAGGGTCTGGATCTCCTGCGGGGTGAAACCGGCACCGTTGTACAGGTCGATGCGCGCCGCATGCGCCAGCCCCTGCTTGGCCACCTCCCACGAGCCCCACAGATTGCCTTTGCGCGGGAAGTTCGGGTTGGCATTGGGCAGGGATCGATACTTGAGATCGAGCACGTAAGTTGCCCCCGCGTCGCAGCGGACGGTGATGTGGTTCACCACCATCGTGCTGGGATCCAGCCCGGTGAACGTGGTTTGGTGCAAGGTCGTACCTTGCCCGGATTGGAACGGGGTCATCTCGGCGTAGCTTGCCGACGCGCTGGCGGACCAGGCGCAGTTGGTGGGCAGATTGCTGGTCACGGCGAACGGCACGCCGGTGGTACCCGCGGGCAGAAGGGTGCTGGGTGGGGTCGGCTCGCACAGGGGCTGCGTGCAACTGGCCGCCGGGCTCAGGTCCGTCCCGGGGGCGTCGGGAAGGACTGCTGCGTCGCTGGGAATTGCTTTGCCTGAGCCGCCCGAACTGCATGCCACCGCCCCGCCCGTGACGAGTCCAATCAAGCCTGCAAGCGCCCACGTTTGTTGCATGCGAACCCTCCCTTCAGGCCAGCTTGCCACCGAACGCGCTCCTTGTGTACCCCGTCGATACAGTCGCGCCGGCCACCGGAGCGCGTGGTAGCCCCGCGAAAACCAACCCGGTCAACCTGCCCCTCGCAGCCGCGCCAGCCGATCCGCGGCTTCGGCCATGCGGCCCAGCTCGCCCACTCGCTCGGCGCGCCAGAGCAAGTTGTGTGGGGTCACCGTAGGTGCCACGAAGCCGACCACCGTGGTCTGCCAACCCGCGGCCTCTAGGCGCAGGGTGCGCTCGGCGTCCACGATCGACTGGATGAAGCGGCGTCGCACCTCGGCGTGGCGGGGCATGCCCAGTTGCTCCGCGCGCTGGTCGGCCAGAGCAGCGGCCGACACGTCCTTCGAGGTGCAACAGGGAACCAGCAACAATTCGCGGGCCCGCACCGCCAGAGACTGGTCAATGATCATGTCGGAAGCACGGCCACAAGCATGCAGCGCGACCACCAGATCGGGTTCGCTGGGCCAGGCCGCCGGATCCGCGACATCCGCCGCCACCACCTCCACTGAAACCGAAGGAGCCCGCAGACGCGCGATGGCGTCACGACACGCGGCCACCCGCGCTGGCTCGCGCTCGATCACGCGCACGCGCGCCGGCCGGCCACGCGGCGCCAGCACCAACTCTGCGGCCAACAGGCCCACGGTGGCCTTGCCGGCAGCCGCATCCACCAGGACCAACTCGTCCTTGCGGGCCCGCCGAGCCACGGCCGCCTCTACCTCGTCGAGCAGGCCCGCCATCTCGTCTGACTTGCGCCGATCCTCATCGCGCAGGCTGGTCGCAGGCGCATTGATGAACAGCCGGTACAACAGCTCTTCGATTTGGGTGCGGGCAAAAGTCATGGAGCGTGGCCGTGGAATGACCGCGCCATCTTGGGCAGACTATTGCTTCGAACCGGGTGTGTAGAACTTCACATCAGGAGTGATCCATCCCGAGTATTCGCTCCAGTTGTGGAGATGGAACTGCTGGGGAATGCTGGGGTGGGCCGGCGGGTCATCCAGATTGCAGCCGCCATTGGCGTAGATCCAGATCTTCGACTCGTTGTACACGATGACCTCTTCCTTGCCGTCGCCGCAAAGATCGGCGTGCTGGGCATTGTCGACCAGGTTGCCGGTGTGGGGAAACTGGGCAATCACCTTGTCATTGCCATCATAGAGGGTGGCTGGCGTTTGGCCGCCTCGGTGATAGGACAGGATGAGGTCAGTGCCAAGCCCGTCCCAGTTGTTCATGTTTTCCGTCACTGTAATCCAGCCGAAATCCGTCCGCACTTCCTTCCAGAAGAGCTTGTCGGTCGCAGACAAGAGCACGTTGGCATCATGGCCGGTGGCGTCTCGCGGACCGATACGATCAAGCAGGACCACCTCGAGACCTGCTGAGTCGGCACGGTACTCGCCAATCCCCATTTGCTGGTTCTCGACTGTGTTGTTGTCCTGCCAGTACTGTTTGCCCGTCTTCCAATCAAACATCGCCGCATGGTTGCCGCCGATGACAATCTCGTAGCCGTTGGCGGGATTGGCGTCGACATCAGCTGTGGCGATGCAGTCTGCGTGCATGGTGAGTTTCGGGGTCGACGTGGTATCCGTGGACCATTGCATGGTGCCGTCACTCTCTAGGTAATCGTAGCCGCCCATCACTTCATCTTTTCCGTCACCGTCCCAGTCGTACACCAGCGGGAAATGCCCGGTGGTGCCCTTGTGGGTCCACAGCAAAGTGCCGGCCTTGCTGGTATCGTCGTCGATGCCAGTGATAGCCCAAAGTTGGGAGTACCGGTCCTTCACGATGATGTCCTGTGGCCAGCCCTTGCCCCTAAGATTGGCAAAAATGATGCAGTCGTTGGAACCAGTTGCCGGCAACGTAATCGTGCGTTTCAACTTCCCCGTGGTGCCGTCGATCACCGTGATCGATGTGTTGTTCATGGCCGCGAAGACCTCGGAGGCGCCGTCCCCGTCCATGTCGTAGACCTGGATCGGAATGTCCGAGCTGGCTCCATGGGAGGTGCCGGGCGTGCCGTATTGCCACAGTTGGGTGCCCTTGAGGTCGTAGGCCGTGACGCAGACCACTTGCTGAGGGGTTCCTCCGTCCGGCTGGGGCATGGGCTGCCCCATGACGATCTCCATCTTGCCGTCTCCGTTGATGTCGCCGAGCCGCATTCCCGGCGTGCCGACAAACTTGCTGATATCGAAGGAGGTCACCAGTACTGGCGTACCGTTGCCTGGGGCTGCCGTAGCGCCAGCGAATGGCCGGGTGCCACCGCCGGTGGGCGTGACGCCGCCGGTTGCGGTAGTGCCAGCAGTTGGCCGAGTGCCGCCAGTTGCCGTGGCACCGCCGGTTGCTGTGGTTCCACCACTCGCCCGACTACCGCCCGCCACTGTAGTTCCACTCGTTGCCATGGTTCCGCCAGTCGCTGCGGTGCCACCAGTTACCGTGGTGCCGCCCGTTGCGGTGTTTCCACCAGTTGCCGGATTGCCACCAGTGCGAACCGTGCCCCCCGTGTTTCCGGCGCCGCCAGCGACAGCGCTGCTGGTTGTGGTCCCAGCACCGCCGCTCGCCGCTGTGCCGCCAGAGCGGGCACTTGCCGTGGTGCCACCGGCGCCGCTAGAGCCAGCACTTCCCGGAGCGCTACTGCTGGTGACTCCGGTTGAGCCGCCACTGGGAACTGTGGTTCCTCCCGCGGGTCCTACTCCCCCGGTGCCGGGCGCGCCGCCTAGGACAGCGCTGGTTCCACCTTGACCAGACGTCACGGTGGTCGTTCCCGCGCCGCCCGTGTTCCCCGATCCAGTGGCGGTTGTGCCACCAGAAGTGCCGCGTGTGCTCCCACCAGACCCGGAACTACACCCGAACAAGCCCAAAGCAAGGACCAGGCCGGAAGCGACTAGCAAAGTCCGACTCTCGATTCCCGGAAGTTTTCTCATCGCGGCTCTCCTACTGTGGCGGATTCAGGGTCAGACAACAAAGCCCAAGGCGGCTGGATCACTTTCCGTCGGCCGCCTTCAGGCATGGCACTGACCGGGGAATTCCTGCTTCAAATCTTGCACGTTACTCTCTCCCCGCCGGCTCGGGGAGCGGCTATTGCTTCGAACCGGGTGTGTAGAACTTCACGTCAGGAGTGATCCATCCCGAGTATTCGCTGAAGTTGTACAGGTGGTACTGCTGGGGGATGCTGGGCCGGTTCGGTGGGGCAGTTAGATCGCAGTCGCCATTGGAGAAGATCCAGACGCTCGACTCGTTGTACACAAGGACCTCTTCCTTGTCGTCGCCGCAGAGATTGGCGTGCTGAACGTTGTCGACCAGGTTGCCGCTGTGGGGAAATTGGGCGACCACCTTCTGATAGCCGTCGTAGAGCGTGGCAGGTGTCTGGCCGCCGCGGTGATAGGACAGGATAAGGTCGTTGCCAAGCCCGTCCCAGTTATTCATGTTCTCCGTCACGGTGATCCAGCCGTAGTCCGTCCGCACTTCTTTCCAGAGCAGCTTGTCGGTCGAGGACAAGAGCACGTTGGCGTCATGGCCGGTCGAGGTTCGTGGACCAATGCGGTCGAGCAGGACCACTTCGAGACCAGGAGAGTCCGAACGATACTCGCCGATTCCCATCTGCTGGTTTTCAACCGTGTTGCTGTCCTCCCATATCTGGGTACCGTCCTTCCAGTGGAACATGGCGGCGTGGTCACCACCCACGACGATTTCGTACCCGTCGCTGGGATCGGCATTCACGTCGGCAGTGGCCAGGCAGTCGGCGTGCATGGTGAGTTCCGGCTTCGACGTAGTGTTCGTGGTCCATACCTGCGTGCCGTCACTCTGCAAGAAGAAGTAGCCAGCCATGACTTCATCCTTGCCATCCCCGTTCCAATCGTAGACCAGCGGATAGTGCCCGGTGCCACGATCGGACCCCGACGAATCACTGGGAAGGAACGCATGATGCCACAGCAAGGTGCCGGCCTTGGTGGTAGCGTCGTCAATACCGGTGATCGCCCAATTTTGGGAGTAGCGGGTCTTGACGAGGATGTCCTGTGGCCATCCCTTGCCTCGCAGATTGGCGAACGCGATACAGTCGTTGGCTCCGTCTTGCGGCAAGGGAATCTTGCGTACCAACGTCCCGGTGGTTCCGTCGAGCACAGTGATCTCGGTGCTGCTCATGGCGGCGAAGACCTCGGACTTGCCGTCCCCGTCCATGTCGTAGACTTGAATCGGAATGTCCGAGCTGGCTCCATGCCCAGTGCCGGGCGTGCCGTACTGCCACAGTTGCTTGCCTGTGAGATCGTATGCCGTGACGCAGACCACTTGCTGGGGAACATAAGCGCCCGGCTGGGGCATGGGCTGACCGATGACGATTTCCATCTTGCCGTCGCCATTGATGTCGCCGAGCCGCAGTCCTGGCGTACCGACAAACTTGCTGATGTCGAAGGTCTTCAACAGAACTGGTGTGCCGCTACCTGCGCTTGACGTGGTCCCGCCGAACGGCCGAGTGCCGCCACCCGTTGGCGTAACACCGCCGGTCGCCGTGGTACCGCCAGTCGGCCTAGTACCACCGGTTGCCGTGGCGCCGCCGCTTGTCGTGGTACCGCCGGTCGGCCTAGTGCCACCGGTTGCCGTAGCACCGCCAATTGCCGTCGTACCTCCGGTCGGCCTGGTGCCACCGGTTGCCGAAGTGCCACCGACTACCGTAGCACCACCGCTTGACGTAGTACCGCCGCTTGCCGTACTACCACCGATGACCGTGGCACCACCGGTCGTCGTCGTACCGGCGGTGCGAACCGTTCCACCCGTGTTTCCGGCGCCACCGGTGAGAGTGGTGCTCGCCGTGGTCCCGGAACCGCCGCTCGCCGAGGTTCCGCCAGACGCGACACTCGCCGGAGTGCCGCCGCCTGCGCCTGCCCCGCCGCCGATGGCTGTGGCGCCTGCCACGGCCCCCGCACCCGGGCTGCTGGATGTGCCGCCCAAGACAGCGCTGGTGCCGCCTTGAGCCGACGGCACGGTGGACGCGCCCGCCGCAGCGGTCTGCGAAGACCCACCGGTTGAGCCAGCGGTACCAGGGTGCGTGCCTCCGCTGGACCCAGAGCTGCACCCGAGCAGACCCAAGGCGACAACCAGTGCGGCAGCTACCAGCGCACTCTGACCTTCGATTTCCAAGGAATTTCTCATCGCGACTCTCCTGCTGGGTTGGGTTCGGGTGATACGGCCCAAGATGACCGCATCGGGCTTGCCGCCCCTAGACATGGCCATGGGATTGTTGCTTCGGGCCAACAAGTCTACTCGTTCTTCGCTCATTTGGGACTCTTGGACACCAAATAGCAGTGGCTTTGCCTCTTCGCATGGCTCAGCCGTTTCCTCGGCCCGGAGGAGTGGCGGCAAGCGGATATGGAAAGGCCGTGGTTTCGGTCGGAAAGAGCCAACCGCAACCACGGCCTCTCAGACCAACCGCAGACCTGCTACTTCACGAACACGCTGGGCACGGGCGGATCGGCCATGCCGGCGCCGATGTGGAATCCCGTGTGGGGCGGCTGGTTGTAGCTTGAATTCTCAAACCCGACCTGCGCCCGGTAGTGCGCATCATGCATCAAGGTGTAGATGCGGCGCTTGGTCACGTTCACCGTTGTGTACACGCGCAAGGCCGCATTGCTCGATTCGCGCAGCACCGCTTCCTCGCGCCAATCACCTAGCAGATCCGCGGTGAGCGTCGGTGTGGACTTGGTGCCGTTGCACGACGCGGTCCCGGTTGTGCTGACCCCGGGGAGCGTCGTGCCATTCATCGTCGAACGCACCTCATCGGCGTTCCAGTAGATGAGGAAGTTGCTCCCAGCATTGCCGCTAGAGGCGCTGCCGTCCCCGCAATTGACGTTACCGTGTGAACTCGAACAGGTTGCGGCCGTGAGATCGCTCGCAGAGACATACTCGGCGACGCCGCGACCGGTGTCTCCACCGCCTGTCAGGTTGAAGTAGTACGTGCAGGTGGAACCGTCATGGCAGTCCATACCGCCAGCACCCTCGTGAACCGAGAACACCGAGATCCCCTTGCCTTTGACCAGCTCCCCCACGTGCATGGCATCGCCATGGCCGATTCCATCCGTGCACCTGAAGGTTCCGTCGCTGTTGATGGTCAACGGGCCGGTGATGATCTCCTGCGCACCGTCGCCGTCCACATCCCCCGCCATGCATGAGTGGTCGCCCTGGCCAGCGGCTTTGCTATTCCCAGTGTTGTTGCTGTCGAACACCCAGTTCTTCGCCAACGTTCCATTGCGCCAGGTCAGCGCAGACACCGTCAGACGCGTGTAGTACCCACGCTGCTGGATGATGCTGGGCAGCCCGGTGGCAGTGCCGCCATCCTTCACGAACGCGATCCCGCCGTTGAAGCGGTCCACCCGGTTCCCATAGGCGTCGCCCCATGAGGACACCGTGCCACGGGGCACTGGATAGTCGACCGTCGCCAGTTCCTTGCCGGTGTCTCCGGCGAACACGGTCACGTACTCCGGCCCGGTCAGGATGTAGCCGGAGGTGTTGCGGTACACAGCACTGTCATCGTCGCTGGCCGCGGGTCCGTTGCTCAGATACGCGCCGGTTCCGTCCTTGGTTCCCGGCGCGGTCTTGACCGCCACTTCCGCCTTCCCGTCACCGTCGAAGTCGTACACCGACATCTGCGTGTAGTGCGCCCCGGCCCGAATGTTCGGTCCCAGGTCGATGCGCCANNCCAGCCAACGTGTACCCGTCCAGGTAGACGTCGCCGGTGACGCCCGCATTGGCGTTGTCTTGCGCATTGGTCGGGTTGAACTTGAGCACGATGTCGAGCTTGCCGTCACCATCGAGGTCGCCTGTGCTCCCATCATTCGCTTCGTACGATCCGGACGGCGGTGTCATCGGGATGCTCAGGTATTGCTGCGCCCAGGGCGTGGCCGCAGGAGACTGCGGCCCCTCGGTCCCTTTGATCACCGCGGCCACCGTGTAGCTCGAACTGGTGGTACCGGCCGCGTCCAGATAATTGGTGCTGTCGGTCACGCTCGCCAACTTGGTGCCACCCTTGTAAAGGTTGTACGAAACGTTGCTGGCCGTGGTGTCGTACTCGTAGCCAAACATACGCCAGCCAACATAGACGCCGCCTGAAACCTTCACGGCCACCACGCCGCGATCCAGGTTCTCCATCTGGTAGTGGCCGGGGCCCAGGGGGACTACCGGTTTCGTCGACGGAGGCGTCGATCCACCGGTTGGCGGGACGCCACCCGTGCTGGTCGTACCGCCGACGGAGGTTGTGCCGCCGCCGCCGCTCGTGCCGCCACCTCTTCCGCCCCTGCCGCCGCCGCTCGTGCTGCCACCGGTTACCGGCGGGGTCGTGGTCGGGATCGTGGTCTGGCCGCCGGTTACCGGCGGACTCGTGGTCGGAGTCGTAGTCTGGCCGCCAGTTACCGGCGGACTCGTGGTCGGGGTCGTAGTCTGGCCGCCGGTTGCGGGCTGGGTGGTCCCCCCGCCCGACGAATCGCAGCCTTGGAGCAAGGTGATAGAGCCTGCAACGAGCAGGGCCACGCACCCTCGCACGAGAGCTTGCATCGCATTCCGAGTTCTGGTTCGCATCGCATCCTCCATAGTGTCGTCGGTCTTGCGCATCCTAGCGAATACGCGCTGGGACGCTCAACACGACTGCGCAGTGGCCGGCAAGAAACAAGTGGCTCACGCAATCGCGCAAACATCGCGCGTCCTCGAGCACTTGCCACTTCCGAGAGCCCCGGTCCGCTCGGAAGCGTGGGGAACCTGCGGGAATGTGGGACGCCAACTATGTCGAGTATTCCGATTGGGATAACCGCAGCTCGCTGACCGCGCTGCGCTCGGAATATTCGCCAGTTCGATCGTCACCGCGCCAGCCACGCCGCGCGCCTCGAGGCCGCGGCCGACCGCGGGCAGACGAAATCTGCGCGGCGGCGCCTCGCGATCCCCGTCGGGTCNNGTGCCGAAGAGCTGGATGGTGGTGTTGGTCGAGTTGGTGTAGTTCCAGCCGTTGGTCTGGGTGGTGTCGCGTGGCGCCCGCAGGCTGCTGTTGCCGTCGAACTCGACGGCCACATTGCCGGGATCCGGAGGCGCCTTGCCCAGGCTGAACACGCAACTCGCCACGGCCACGGCGATGTTGTTGAGTGCGGTGACCAGCTGATCCGGAGAGGTCGCCGGGAAGAAGTCAATTGTTCCGCCGTTCTGGGCGAAGCTGGTCAGGTTGCCAGGTGAGGGTCCAATGCCGATGACGTAAGTCTTGATGCCGGCATCATAAGCAGTTTTGATCGCTGCAGCGGTGTCTGCAACCGTGGCCGCGCTGACGGTCGAAGAGGTCCCATTGAAGCAATTGGGCTCGCCGTCGGTGGCAAGGAGAATGTTGTGGGACCGGCCGTCATTCACCGTCGCGTAGTAGGCCACCGCCGCGTTGATGGCGGCAGTAGTCGGAGTCTGGCTTTGGGGGCTGACGCCGGTGATAGCGGTCTGGACCTGAGCAGCAGTTGCCGGCAGCGGAACATCTGCGCCTGGGTTTACCGTGCACACCCCGCCCCCTGGCGACGTGAAGAACTTCAAGCCCCACTGCACGCCGGTCGGCGAGGTCGTGAGAACTTGACTGAGGGCTGTCGTCATTGTGGACCATCTCGTCGTGCAAGCACCGGCATCACCGCTGCGACCACCGCCGCCGCAGTTGCTGTCGGCGGTCATGCTGTAATTCATCGATGATGAACGGTCCAGAACCAGCAGGAGGTCAGCCGGTACCTGGGTGAGACTGTTGGTCGTGATCCCGCAGTTTCCGCCGTCGGCCTCGCTGACCGCGACTGGGCCGGTACCGACACTGGTGCTGGTGCCATTCCCATTCGGCGTGAGATCAATACCAGTCCCGCTGCCTCCCTGCGCACCCGTGCCAGTGCTGTTGGTGCTACCGGGGATCGGCGTGGGGCCTCCGCACGAAAGGAAGACGACGGCTGTCAAAGCAGCCGCTCCGCAAAGCCATATCCAACTCGTTCGGCTGATCATGCGTAGCCCGGTCATGTTGAACTCCTTGGAAATGCGTGAGGTGAACCGGATGCCCCCGAGAAGACTGACTCGGCCGCCCTGAAGACTCCGATGAGGGCAATTCCCAACACCGACTGGTGAGGAACTGCACCCATCATGTACCCATTAGTAGAATATTAGAGCATCCTGGACCCTTCGGCTCTCAAAAAAGATGGCTTACCCCTCCACACAGAAGAGCACTTGTCCGCATGGCCAGCGGCGTTGCTGCCAATGATTTCAGCTAGTTGGTGCCGCCCCCGGCGGAGATGTCATCAGCCCCTGGGCTTCTCGTGTCGCTCGATCAGTGCCCGGTCAACACGGATCCGGTGTCAACCACCTCGAAGTCGCTGCCATGCACCTTGCCCAGGCCCGACACGAGGCCATCCATGTAGGAAGCCCACCCCTCGTTGGTTTCGCCGCTGATGTACCAGTTGCTGCCATTGTCGGCCAGGATGATTCCGTACTTCTTCATCGCGGTCAGGATGACCAGCGTGGGACCGGAGAACGATGTCGTCGCAAACGACGCCTTCAGGCGCAGGCGCAACCCCATCGGGGGCAGGCCGGCGGTGGAGTTGCCAGCCGCGTGGGTCGCGGGGTGGATGTAGCCCTGGTATGAGCGGCTGACGGTGAACCTGATGGCGTGGCGGATCTCGCCGGCCATGACCTCGTCGTAGCGCACCAGTCCCGGAAGAACCGGCAGCCCGGCCGCGTCGGCGGAGGTCCACCCGTCGGGCCTGAGCGCATTGGTTCCGAGGGGAAAGATCGCGCCGTTGGACGCCGTCCAGCCTGAGCCGCCGGTAGGATTCTGCGCGTTGTACAGCTCGTAGAGCGTGCAGTTGTTCGGCGCGCCCGCAGTGTCGATGTAAAGCACATGCCGGTCGCTGTCGGCCGAGGCGCCGGCGCCGCCTTCGATGGCAGCGGTGAGCGGAATTGGGTAGCAGAATTTGTTGCTTCCGGTGGGACAGGGGAGCTGATCGCTCTCGGTGGAACCCCAACTGGCGTTCCAGGTCAGTGGCTGCGGCGTGGCGCCGGTGCCGGTCGAAAACGGCATGCCGTACTGGTCTGTCACCGTGCCCCAGTCGGGATGAAAGCCGGTGGCTGGCGACATGTTGGCCAGATAGGTCGCGCTGTTGGAGTTGAGCGGATAGCCCGAGATGTCCGTGTTCCAAGGATTGCCCGCGGGGAAGATGTTGCAGCCAGCGATCGTCGGCACGCTGCCCGTGGCGGCTGTGCCAGTGGTTCCGCCGGTCGTGCCCCCGCTCCCAGTCGCGCCGCCGCTGCTCGACGTGCCACCGGTCCGGCTTGTGCCGCCACTCCCCGTCGCGCCGCCGCTGCTCGTTCCGCCAGTTGCGCCGCCCGTCCTCGTGGTGCCACCGGTCCGGCTCGTACCGCCGCTTCCGATCGCTCCACCGCTGCTCGTGCCCCCGGTTGCGCCACCGGCTCTCGTGGTGCCACCGGTCCGGCTTGTGCCGCCGCTCCCGATCGCACCGCCGCTGCTCGCGCCGCCGCTCGCGCCACCGGCTCTCGTGGTGCCACCGGTCCGGCTTGTGCCGCCGCTCCCGATCGCACCGCCGTTGCTCGCGCCGCCGAGTGCACCGCCGCTGCTCGCGATGCCACCGGTCGGGATCGCACCGCCGCTCCCGATCGCACCGCCGCTGTTCGTGCCGCCGACTGCACCACCGCTGCTCTTGGTGCCACCAGTCGGGATCGCACCGCCGCTCCCGATCGCGCCGCCCACGCTGGATCCGCCGCTGGCGGTCTCGCCGCCGGTTGCAGCGCTACCACCGGCTGAGGTGTCGCCGCCGGATGACCCACTACTCACGCCTCCCTGGGCAGCTACACCGCCGGTCCCGCCGCGCGCAAGATCGTTCGAGCAGCCGAGCAGGACAAGGACTGCGGACCAACCCAGGATGGCTTTCTTCATTGGTGTGACTCCTTCGGAGATGTGCGAGATATGCGCGTCCCGACGCGCCGACCCCGCTGAACCAACCGCTCAAGTATTCGCTGGCCGGACGGCTTCGTCCAAGATCATGCAGGGACCGTGCGCATCATTGCGTAGTAGAGTCGACGACGAACGTGGCTCGTCGTCTCATTGCGTTTCTGCTGCTCATTGCGGCGCCAGCGACCGCACAGGCGTCTGGCTTTGTCCTCTACGAGCAATCGGCGTCCGCTCTCGGCCGGGGTTCTGCGGTATCGGCCAGCACTGATGAGCCGGCGGCCGCGTTCTACAATCCCGCGACGTTGGCCTTTGCCGCGCCTTGGGGTGCGTCGACCTCGGGCATGCTGGTCCGCTTCGGCAGCCGCTTCTCGCCCTCGGACGGCGGTGCCGACACCGACAGCCTGGGCCAGTCGTATCTGGTGCCGGCGCTGTACGCCCACGCGGCCGTCGCCGAGCGCGTACGCCTGGCCCTGGCGATCAATGTTCCCTTTGCCCTGGCCGTGGCCTGGCCGCCCGACTGGTCCGGCGCGCGCTTCGCCACCGCGTGCAAATTGTCGGCGCTGGCCTTCAATCCCAGCCTGGCGTATCGCCTGACCGATCGGCTGTCGGTGGCCGCTGGGGTCAGCGCGATTCGCGGGTCGGTGGCGATCACCACCGGCCTGCCGCCCGCGCTGGGAACCGGCAGCGTCGATCTGCAAGGCAGCGCCTGGGGTGTGGGCGCAAACCTCGGCCTACTCGTGCGCCTGCTTCCCGATCGCTTGCACGCCAGCGCCACCTACCGCAGCCGCGTGCGCCTGGCCCTGTCCGGCCGCGCGCAGTTCTCGCCCGAGAATCCCGCCACCGGGGCGGTCAATCAGGGCGCGCGCTCGACCGTCACCTGGCCTGACCTCATCGTCATCGGTGTGATGGTGCGGCCGCTGCCAACGCTGGAACTTGGCGCCGAGGCCGGTCCGACCCTGTGGAGCACGTTCGATCGGCTGGCCATCGACTTCGCGCAGCCCAACATGCACATGTCGCCCATCGAACGCGGACAGCGCAACCCGTGGAGCGCGCGCCTGGGCGCCGAATGGTGGACGATGCAACGGACCCTGGCTCTGCGCGCCGGGTTGACCTTCGACCAGTCGAGCGCCGCGCCCGCGACGTTGGCCCCGTCGGGACCTGATTCGGAGCGCCTGGGTTTCTGCCTGGGCGCGGGCTATCGCGCGGGACGCTGGGGCGTGGACCTGGGCTACATGTTCGCGCACTTTCTCGACGCCACTGCCGCGCCCCCGCCGGTGCGTGCCGACGGCTACGACCCTGCGCAGAGCCCAGCGGGTGTGTACCGCTCGGCCGCCCACCAGCTTGCCCTCACCGTATCGGTGCGCGGCCAGTAGCGCGCGGCCGGCTGTTTGGTCATGATTGCGGGGCCATGGAAAGGATTCGGTTTCGCTGGTTGCCCGATGGTCTGGTCGTGATCACCCTGCTCGTCGGCTGTAGCAGCGGCGGCGAAGGAGCGTGGAACGGCCCGGGCGTGTCCGTCAAGGTGATGACCCGCAACGTCTACCTGGGCGGCGAGTTCGACAGTCTCATCGGGGCGCAGACCATGGCCCAGATTCCAGGCATGGTGGACACCTTCTGGAAGGGCGTCCAGACCAGCAATTTCCCTGCCCGCGCCGCCCTGATCACCGACGAGGTGGCGGCCGAGATGCCCGACATCGTGGCCTTNNGCGCCCAATGCCGCCGACACCGCGCCCAACGGCGACTTGCTGGCCATTCTCACGGCCGCGCTGGCCGCCCGCGGGCTCGACTACGGCGAGCCGGTGGCGGTGGCCACGCACACCGACACGGAGATGCCAGGCGCCGATGCCAGCAGCGGGGCGACCTACGACCTGCGCCTAACCGACCGGGACGCGGTGTTCGCGCGGCCCGGGCTCACGGTCAGCAATGTGCGCACCGCCGATTTCCCCACCT
>PMZX01000425.1 GCA_003170035.1 Myxococcales bacterium
CCATGCCGATCTGGATCTTGCGCCTGGGCCAGCCCGCCACCACGCCGGCGCCCAGCCAGGAGCCGAGCACCGATGCGGCGACGAGCAGCACCAGCGAGGTCATCTCCACCTTCACGATGTGGATGTAGATCACCGCCTGGGCCACGGTCGGCCACATGTGTCCGACTAGCAGGGTCCCCGGGATCAGACGATCGGGGACCAGCCGGAACAGCTTGTAGATGGACGTCGTGGTCGCATACGAGCCGATTCCCAGGGTGTCGAAGAAGTTCGTGACGAAGCCAATGGCGGTCTGCGCTGGCGAGGGCAGCCCGGCTCGCGTCGCGGCGGCCTCGGCGTCCTCGCTGGCAGCGCCGTCCATGGTGGCGCGCCCACGTCTGCGAGCGATGTCACGGCCCCAGAGCGCGGTGAAGACCGCGCCGAAGCCGGCCAAGGTCAGCATGAGAAGTCCTCGCACCCCAAGCATGGGCGCCATGGTACACGGAAGTCGTCCTCAACTTGAAGTCACGTTTGAAGTCACCTTGGCAACCCCAGGTTTGCCGGCCCGGGCCGCTCGTGGGAAAGTGACCGCGCCAGAGTTTCCCGATGACCGCCGACTCGTTCGCCTCGCAGGGCGTTTCCGCGCCGCCCGACCCCGGACCCAACGAGGCGCAGCCGTTCGCAGGGGCGGTGCTCGCGTTCCTGCGCCGCCACTGGGCGATTTTCCTGCCCGCCTTTGTCTATCTCTACATTTTTCCCTATCTGCCCGGGCTGCACAGCCCCAACGAGCTGAGCCGCCTGCTGCAAAGTCGCGCGCTTGTCGATCACGGCAGCATCGAGATTGGCGCGGAGTTGGAGGCCCACGGTCGCGTCGGGGATCTTTCGTGCGTGGCCGTGGTCCGCGACGCCGACGGCCGGGAACAAGAACGGCGTGGCTGCCCACAATCGAGAACCGACGCACGCTTCTCCGAGCGACACTACTACCCGTCGAAGGCACCACTTCTGTCCTTTGCGGCCGCGCTGGTCTACGGCGCGCTCAAGCTCCTGCATGACCCTGTTCCTGAACTGGCGCTGGTCTTCTTCGCCCGCGTCGCGTGCATCATCTTGCCGTCGATCCTGCTGCTGGTTCTCATCCGCCGCTACCTCGGCACCGTGGCGCGGCCTGCGCTGGCTGACCTGCTGACTGTTACCTACGCTCTCGGCACTCTGGCGTTCAGCTACTCGGAGCTGTTCCTCAGTCACCAACCCGCCGCAGTACTGGCCTTCGCCTGCTTCTACGCTCTCTGGCGCCTTCGCCGCGGCGAATGGCCGAGCTGGACCTACGCTGTGACCGGCCTTCTCGCGGGCCTCTTGGTGGCTTGCGAGTACACGGGCGTACTGGCCCTCATTCCTCTCGGCGCTTACGGTGTGGCGACAGCGCCCGGCGGTCTGCGCGGCAAGTTCAAGGCGGCTGCGCTGGCGTTGGCCGGGTTGATTCCTCCCGTGCTCGCGCTGGGCGCGTACCAGCAAGCCGCGTTCGGCCATCCACTGCACACCGGGTACGGCTATCTTCTCGACGCTGGCTATCAATCCTGGCACCGGGGAGGGCTTTGGGGCGTCAAGCTGCCCACCCTCACGGCCTTCGGCCACTCGTTCTTCTCGCCGCTGCGCGGGCTGTTCACTCTCTCTCCCGTGCTGGTGCTGGCCTTGCCGCGCCTCTTCGACCCTCGGGCGCTGCGCGCGCGCGATCCCGATCTCCTGCTCAGCCTGGCCATGTTCGTCCTGTACACCTACTTCACCAGCAGCTTCAGCCACCTTTCTTGGGGTTGGTCCACCGGGCCACGACACCTGACGCCCCTGATCCCGTTCCTGTTGCTGCCGATGGCGCTGGCCCTTCGTTCGCTTCCTGCGGGCGCGTTCGGCGACGGCAGCCCCACGAGTTGGCGGTGGCAGGTCGGCGCGACCGGCGTGGTGCTGGGGTTGGTCGTGTTGGCCATCCTCACCACCTCGGTCATGACCATGCTCAACTACATCTCCCACGCCTTCACCAACGCGCTCTACCAGATCGCCTTGCCATTCGCGTTGCGCGGCTTCTTGCCCCACAACTGGCTCTCGCTTGTCGGGGTGCGAAACCCTTGGGCGGCGCTACCGGCGGTGGCCGCGATACTCGTCGCCGTGGTGGCGTGTGCCGTCATCTTGTTACGCGGGCTTCCAGAGGACCGGCGGCTTCCTTGCGTCGGGATTGGTCTGGCGGTCGTCGCCCTTGTGGTTGGCGTGCATACGTCTTTCCGCCCGATCAGGCCAGACCGCATCGAGGACGTGCGACAGGCTGCGTTGTTCATGGAGACCGTGTACTCTCCGCAGCCCGGTCATGCGTCGCCGAGGCTGTGGCGCCATGAGTCGCCCGGTCCTGCGATCACCCGGATCGAGTGAAAACTGCGGGTGGGCAGGGGCGCGGGCCAAAGGGACAGGGAAATGCAGAAAGTGCTTAACCTCGACGCCAATGTGCCGATGTGTTCTTCAACGGGCCTGGGGCTCGTGAGGCAGCAAAGCACGTGGACCACAAAGCAGGATCTGCCCAGATCAGCCGGTCACAAGAAAGCAAGTTGCGGCCATCGGTTCTCGTCGTGGACGATGACGAGGCCCTCACGCGCTCGTGCGCGCGCGTCTTGGAAACCTGGGGCTATGGCGTGGAGACGGCGTCGGAGGGTGGTGCGGCACTTGAACTCGTGCGCGCACGGCAATTCGATGTCGTGTTGACCGACATCAACGTCCCCAACTTCAGCGGGCTGGAAATCTTGCGTGCGGTCCGCGAGCGTGACCGCGACACACCCGTGGTCCTGATGACCGGCGGTCCGGCGCTGGATAGCGCGCGGGTCGCGGTGGAGTGGGGCGCGCTGAGCTATCTGATCAAGCCGTTGTCAATGTCTCAGCTTAGGGACGTGCTCTCGCGCGCGGTGCAGATGCACCGGGAGGCGCGACGGGAGCGACGCATCCTGCACAGCACAGAGGAGCACGAGCGCGAGATCGAGGCGATGCGGTTGCGCTTCGAAAGGGCACTGGCTGGAATGTGGACTGCGTTCCAGCCCATCGTGTGCTGGTCGCGCAAGACCGTGGTGGCCTATGAAGCGCTCATGCGCACCACCGACCCCGAACTGTTCTCGCCCTTGGAGATCCTGAAGACCGCGGAGATCCTGGACGAGATGCCGACCCTGGGACGCAAGACGCGGAGCCTGGTCGCGGACGTGCTGCGTGAACACCCGGAGCTGCCCGGGGTATTCGTCAATCTGCACGTGCTCGACCTGCTCGACGAGGAGCTCTACTCTCCGCAAGCGCCTCTTTCTGAGTTTGCCTCGCGCATCCACCTCGAGATCACCGAGCGCATGGCGCTGGAGAGAATTCCCGACATCCGCGAGCGCGTCGCCCGGCTGCGCAGGCTGGGCTATCGCATCGCGGTCGATGATCTGGGTGAGGGTTACTCGGGGCTGAACAGCTTCGCGCAGCTCGAACCCGACGTGGTCAAGCTGGACATGGGGCTCATCCGTGGCATCGACACCACGCCGACCAAGCGCAAGATGGTGCACGCGCTGGCCAGCCTGTGCCTGGAACTGAAGACGCCGCTGGTGGCCGAAGGGGTCGAGACCGAGGCTGAGCGCAACATCCTGGTCGACCTGGGCGCGGACCTTTTCCAGGGCTACCTTTTCGCACGGCCCGGCGCCCCGTTCCCGGTCGCGAACATCTGACCGCTTCGTAGCCGGACGGCGTCCCCTCTGTACCATGCTGGCGCATGAGACGGATTCTCGTCTGCGCTGTTGGGTGATCTGGAAGCTCCGCGACTACGAGCCGGACGGCGACGTGCGGGTCGGCTACCAGACTGCGCGCGCCGCGCGGGTGGAGGTGCGCGCTGCCATCGAGAAACTCAATCTGGAAAAGACGTCGCGCGCGACCCTCGAACGGGCGCGCGACACGCTGCTCGCGCTGCACGGCATAGGCGACCGGCGCTTCGCCAGCCGGAGTTGGTACGTCGTTGATCCCAGGATGACGCGCGAGCGTGTCGACGACGCGCTTTTGCAGAAGATCGACGCGCAGCTTGCCGCACGGAAGTAGTCAACGGATCTCTGGCCGCAGCACAATCCATTCTCGTCGGAGAGCGGCGCGTCAGTCGGTCCGCGAATCGGCTCTCGTCTGCGGGCGTGGTGGCAGCGTTGCGCTTGCAAAAGTTCCTGTTGCTTCGCTGACACAGCGGACGTAAGAAGACTGCGTTTTTCCTAAGTTTTACCCCCTGGAGGACCACGACATGGCTCGCAAGAAAGTCACCATCGACGGCAACGAGGCCGCTGCTTACGTGGCGCACAAGACCAACGAGGTTTGCGCCATCTACCCAATCACCCCGTCGTCGAACATGGGTGAGTGGGCCGATGAGTGGTCGGCCATGGGCCGCACCAACATCTGGGGGACGATTCCGTCCGTGGTCGAGATGCAGAGCGAGGCGGGCGCTGCCGCCTCGACCCACGGCGCCCTCCAGTCCGGCGCGCTGAGCACCACCTTCACCGCCGCGCAGGGCCTCTTGCTCATGATCCCGACCATGTTCAAGGTTGCGGGCGAGCTGACCTCGACGGTCTGGCACGTCTCGGCCCGCACCGTGGCCACCCACGCCCTGTCGATCTTCGGCGACCACAGCGACGTGATGGCGGTGCGTTCGACCGGCTTCGGGCTCATTTGCACGGGTTCCGTGCAGGAGGTCATGGACATCTCCCTCATCGCGCAGGCCGCGACCCTGCAGGCGCGCGTGCCCTTCATCCACTTCTTCGACGGCTTCCGTACCTCGCACGAGGTGCAGAAGATCGAACAGCTCACCGACGACGACATAAAGGCCATGGTNNCCCCGGCCATCGTGCAGGCGCAGATGGACAAGTTCGCCAAGATCGTCGGCCGCTCGTACCACCTGTTCGATTACGTGGGCCCGGCGGATGCCGAGCGCGTGATCGTGGTCATGGGAACCGGGGCCGAGATCGTCCACGAGACCGTGGATGTGCTGGCCAAGAAGGGCGAGAAGGTTGGTCTGGTCAAGGTGCGCCTTTATCGTCCGTTTTCCATGGACCACCTGGTGGCCGCGCTGCCCAAGACGGTCAAGGCCATTTCGGTCCTGGATCGCACCAAGGAGCCGGGCTGCGCTGGCGAGCCTATGTACCAAGACGTCATCACGGCACTGGCCGAGACCCAGTCGGCTGGCAAGCTGCCCTTCGCCATGCCCAAGGTGGTGGGCGGCCGCTACGGTTTGTCGTCCAAGGAGTTCACCCCGGCCATGGTCAAGGCGGTGTTCGACGATTTGAAGAAGCCGGCACCCAAGAACCACTTCACCGTGGGCATCAACGACGACGTGACCCACACCTCGCTTCCCGTGGACTACAGCTTCTCCACTGAGACCGACGCCGTGAAGCGCTGTCTGTTCTACGGACTCGGCTCTGACGGCACGGTGGGTGCCAACAAGAACTCGATCAAGATCATCGGCGACGAGCCCCGCTTCTACGCCCAGGGCTACTTCGTCTATGACTCGAAGAAGGCCGGCGCTGTGACCGTGTCGCACCTGCGCTTCGGGCCTGACGTGATTCGCTCCAGCTACCTCATCACGGAAGCGCAGTT
>PMZX01000527.1 GCA_003170035.1 Myxococcales bacterium
ACCTGCGGTCGCCCTTCATTTCAGAGCTTGATATCCCCGCCGGGGTCGCCGTCACCCAGACGCTTGCGCAGGGCCGCGCTGTCGTTTGGCGGAGCCGGCGCCGAAGCGACCGAGATGCGCAGCCACTGGCCTTCGCGTGCATCGGTCGGCAACAGCCCGCGCGGCAGATGGAATACCTGTTCGTCAAGGACCAGCCGCGCTACCTGGTCCTCCACTTCGTCGATGAACACGATGGTTTCGGTGGCTGTCATGGCACCTGAAAGACCTCCTTGCGTCCGTGCACAAGCACTTCGATCTTGTCCCCGTCGCTCTCGATGACAATCGATCCATCGAGGTCGGTGCGGAACACGCGCGTGCCCATGCGCGCGAAGCGGCCCAGCGTCTGTGGGTCGGGGTGGTGGTATTCGTTGCCGGCGCCGACACTCACCACCGCGACCACGGGCTGCACCGCTTGCAGGAACCTGGGCGTCGACGAATAGCGACCGCCGTGATGGGCCACCTTGAGGACTGCGGCACGAAGGTTGGCCTGGCTGTCGAGAAGCCATCGCTCGGTCTGCGCCTCTGCATCGGCTGCGAACAGGATACCAACCTTGCCAAAATCGATCCGTGACACCACGCTGTTGGCGTTGACGTCGGATCGCGTGTTCGTGATGGGCGGCTCGGGCGGGCCAAGCAGCGTCAGCCGCGCCCCCTGGCCCAGGTCGATGGTGCGGCCGCGTTCCGCCTGACGAACTGCCACGTGCTGCTTGGCGAGCAGCGCCAGCAGTCGGTCGTATTCCTGGATCTCGTGCGGATAGGGCGCGTCCAGAAACATGCGCGTACCATGCCTGTCGACAACCTCGCGCAAGCCACCAAGGTGATCCGCATGGCGGTGGGTGAGAAACACCATGTCCAGCATCGCGATCCCGCGCGCATTCAGATGTGCGACTACGGTGTTCCCGGCTTCGGCCAGACCGCCGTCGATCAGCACGGTCTTGCCAGCCGGCGAGGTGACCAGCGCGGAATCGCCTTGTCCTACGTCCAGGAAGTCCACCCGCAGTCGGCCTGTTGGCTTGGGTCCCTCGGCAGCCGCACCCCGGCACCCCACCAGCCATGCCAGTGCCAACCAAGCTGCCAGAGCCAGCCATGGGTGGCGGCCACGCCGGATCCGAAGGTGGCCAGGGATCGACATCCATACAGGCTAACCCTGTGGCGATGACGCAGGCAAAAAATGGCATGCCAGGCATGCCTTCCTTTTCGGACAGGCCGGCGAAAAGGTGCGCGCCCACCCGCAATCCCGCGAAAGCTGCGGAAGGTCGTGGCGGTAGACGTGGCCGTGGTCGTGGCCGTGGCCGGAGTGATTACCGCCGGCCGTCTTGCTTGCCCATCAGAAGATCATGCGGCAACCGGACGGACAACCCGGAGGGCCGGCGTTGACACCGTCGTCGCAATCCTCACCCGGCTGCACGACCCCGTCGCCGCAAAACCCACTCTGCAGCTTGCACCCTGGGCCGCATTTGCCGTAGCCGCCCGTGTTCACGCCGTCGTCGCACTCCTCTCCGAGCTCCACGATTCCATCGCCGCAGGTGGGACTGCAATCGCTGGGAGCCGCATTGAAGCCGCTCAGGGTCAGCTTGTATGACGAACTCGTGGTCTGACGTTCCGCTTGGAAAACCGCGATCTCGTAGACCTGGCCGCTCTGCAACCCGAGATTGACGGACGATTGAGTCGGCACAGGTGGAGGGCTGATGGGATATGTCGCAGCGACCGTGGTGGTGCCGTTGCCGTTCGCACCGATGACGATGCTGCCGTTGACGGGAGTATGAATGCCGCCGAGGTCGACGGAAAGCTTCTTGTTGATGAAGACCCACACATCATCGTCGCCGGTGAAGTCGAGGGTGTAGGTCTTGGCCTTGTCATAGAGGAACCAATAGCGGACTTCGCTGGTGAAACTGAAATTGTGTAGGCGATCGACTCCGTTGGCATCCACGTCATGCGGCCAGGTCGCACCCGGGTCGTAGTAGGGTGGAATCGTCGCGAAGGCGCGTTCGGTCGCAGGCGTGAAAGGATCGTCGTCGACCGGGAAGAAGACGGGATTGCCGTCAACTTGACTGGTCACAAAGGTCGCGTTGTAGTTTCCGCCGTTAGCCCAGCACTTGAGCATCTTGTAACCCAAGGCAACGTTCTTGTCGCAGTCGGTTTGGCCGTACACAAACGTGCAGGGCTGACCGTTGACTTCGTTGCCGACGTTGCCGCAAAAATAGGCGGTGATGGTTGTCGCCCACTGTTCCCCATTGGGCCCGTAGCGATTGACGTAGGCACCCTGGCCATTTTTCCAAAGCGTCATCTTGGACGCGGTTGAGTGGTTGACCCCGGTCACGTCTTTGTACCACTGGCTGAATGAGTCGGCGCTCGCCACATGGGCGTTGCCGCCGATACCCGAGTAGACGGGCTTGCCATTGGCATCGAGGGTCGCGTTCACCATACCCGGGAAGCCCGCGTACGAACCAACGACCCCTGCCTCGAAATCGACTGGGTTGTGGTATCGGAAGTCGCGATACACCACCGGCACCATCATCGTGTCGCCGAGGGCCGGCTGGGCGCAGGTGAAGCCCGCTTCGATCTTGCAGTCCTTGGAGCAGCCGTCGCCGTCGACGTTGTTGCCGTCGTCACACTCTTCGCCGAGGACGATGCCATCGCCACACCTGGATGTGCACGAGCCGCTCTTGCAGTTGGGTTCGTTTTGGCAGTCGGCGGAGCAGCCGTCGAAGGGCATGGCGTTGCCGTCGTCGCAGCCCTCCGCGCCCTCGATCTTGTTGTCGCCACAGGTGGTGTGGGTGCAAACGCTTGGGCTGCCGTCGCACTTGTAGCCAATCTCGACCTTGCAGGTGGGCGAGCAGCCGTCGCCGGCAGTCGTGTTCCCGTCATCGCACAACTCCGGCGGAACCTTGAGGCCGTCGCCGCAACGGGCGATTTGGTGGCATAGCTGTCCGGGGGGGATGCAGGAGTAGCCCGGCTCCACCCGTAGGCAATTCGCGGAACAACCATCGCCCGATACCTTGTTGCCGTCGTCGCAGGCCTCGTCGTTGGCCAGAATGCCGTCGCCACAGCCTGGTGGAGCCGCCATGTTCGCGGTGAGGTCAGGCTGGGTCGACCGCCCGGTGTTCAGCGAGATGCCGCCGCCGGCACCTCCGCTGCCAAGTGGACCGACGTTTCCACCCTTGGAGGACGGGTTTGAACTGGCGACCTCAGCCGAGGAACAGGCAAAGAGCAGCCAGGGGCTCAGGAAGGCGATGAGCGATGCAGGAAAGTTGGATTGCATAAGACACCTCTGTGAACGGCTCAACATTATAACGGATGGGCACGCCTTGATGGGTATGCCTCGTGTCGTGCCAGCCGTGCCGGGGAAAAAACGCGGCGATTCAGGCGAGATCGCCAGAGGAAATGGCGTCTCGTGCTAGCCCGGCGCATGAAATGCGAGGCGGCACGGTCAGCGATTCTGGCACAAGTGCACGATGGTCGGGGCCGCGTCGGCCCTGGCTAGTTCGTCCCGCGGGCGCGAACCCAGGCTATCATCGCGGTCCATGCTCTCCTCGTCCCGCCACGCCCTCGTCATCGGCAACTCCGACGGCATCGGGCTGCACAGCACGCGGCGGCTGCTGGATCGCGGCTGGCGGGTCACCGGCGTCTCGCGCCGGGCGAGCCCGGTCGTGGATGCAGCCTATCGGCATCATGTGCTGGACGTTTGCGATCGCGGCTACGTTGAGAAGCTGCGCGCAATCCTGGGTCAGAAGGCGGTCGACACCTGCATCTACTGCGCGGGCATCGGCGGCCCGGTTGATCCGCAGGATCTGCGCAGCGACGTCCACGTCTTCGAGGTGAATCTGATGGGCGCTCTGCGCACCGCCGAGGCGATCGTGCCCGCGATGGTCGCGGCCGGCCGCGGGCACTTCGTGGTGCTATCTAGCCAGGCCGACGCCCTGGTTGTGGCCCGCGCGCCGTCCTACGCGGCCTCCAAGGCGGGGCTGTCGAGCTACTTCGAGGGCCTGGGCCTGGCCCTGCGGCCGTACGGCGTGGCGGTCAGCAACCTGCGCCTCGGATTCGTGGATACCAAGATGGCGCGTGCCTCGGTGCGGCCCTTCATGTACACCCTCGACCAGGCGGTCGACGTGGTTGAGAGTGTCCTGTGCAAACGTCCGCTTCGCCTGACCCGGCCGCTCTCCACGGCCTTGCTGGTGCGCCTGCTGGCCTGGCTCGGCCGCTGGCGCGTGTTCTTCACGCGCGGCCCGATTTCGCCGCGAGCGTGATCGCGGGATTGGGCTCACTCGCGCAGGGCTGGCCTACGCACCCGGTGGCGGCAGGAGCGGCTTGGAGATCGGGTGCCACAGGCCGTGCTGCTTGAAGCAGCCCCAGATCCAGCGCGACCAGCGTAGGACCGAGGCGGCCAACCAGAGGGCCCAGGTCAGCATGGCGGCGCGATAGACGAAAAGTGGCAACGAGAGCATCCAGGGTTGCGGCAGGATCGGGCCACTGCGATCCTGGTACCAGGCCAGGTTGGTGGGCGGCGAATCGTCGCCCAGAATCTGCATGTCAGGCGGGCGCAGCAGGCCGTGCTCGACCGCGCTGTAGAGCATGGCGAGCGACGCCAGCACCAGGACCAGCAGCACGATCTGGCCCGCATCGTACAGCCAGCCGCGCGTTGTCCGTTCCGTTCGTGCCCGCCAGCCCAGGGCAAGCAGACACGCGGGCACCACCAGCGCCTGCACAGCGTTCAGTTGCAGCAGGCCCAGGCCGAGCAGCATGAAGTGGTGTGCGCGCAGCGGGGTCAGCTTGCTCCGGGCCAAAGCCCAGCCGAAGAGCAGCACCAGCACGGACATGAACCAGAAATGTACCGACGGTCCCAGCCGCGGACCGTTGAGCCAGACCAACCAGCGTGGCGCCCTCCCCAGTTCGAAAACGACGTTGGCATTGGCCGATGGCAGGCGCAGATCCACGGCCGGCGCGCGGAAGAGCAGCGACAGCCCGGCAGGCTGGCGCCAGTCGATCCTGAAGCTGTGCTTGCCCGGCGGCACGGTCAGCACCAGTTCCTGTCCCTCTTGTCGGACCACCTGGCTGCTACTGTCGAGACTGACCGACTCGACCGAAGCGCCAGGAGGCAGGGCGATCTTGTGCTGCGTGCCCCGACTGGAACGCAGTTCCAGCAACAGCGTCACCTGGCTGCTGCGCGTGCCGGGCGCCACTGTCAGGGTGCTGGCGTCGATGGTCAGGGTTTGGCCTGCCACGCCCTTGGGCTTGCTGAGCGCGATGTCGACCTCCTCGCCCGGCCAGGGCCGCCACTCGGGCACGCGCTCGGTCGAAGCCTGCGCGCGACGCACGGGCGGGATGCCGGTGAAGGTCGCGTGCCAGACGGCCCCCACTTGCACCAGCCAGCTTTCCGACCAGCGCGACGCCGTGGTCGGATCAGCGCGAAGACGGATGGTCGTGGATTCGGCCAACGTGGACTCCCACGCGATCTCGTTGTCGCCGGGGGCGAAGCTCAGGCTGGCGGTGCCGCGCGCCTTTTCGACCCGAATGCCAGCCGTGGTCACTGATTCCCCGAGCAGCAGCGGAATCTCGATTACGATGGGCGTACCCGCCGCCGACACGCGCGTGACCTTGGTGCGAACCTCCCACTTCAGACCCAGCACCAGGGTTCGTTGCACGTGAAGGAAGGGAGGCAAGCTGGGCGTCGTGTTCTCGCTCGTGGGACTGCCACTGGCGCCTGGTTCGCGCGACAGCAGCAGGCTCTCGTCGACCGCACCGTCCTCGTGGATGCCGTCCAGCCGGAAGCCGCGTACATTGGCGCTGGCGTGACGGGGCCGCATGGGCAGGGCAAGCTGGATGGTCTCGCGGCCGGGCAGCGGCCCCTGCAGTTCGACGGTGAAGACACCGGACACAAGCGCCAGCATCAGGTGGCCTTTCCCATCTCGCGCCAGCACGCCAGCCGACTTGCCGTCCACGCGCACGCTGGTGGGTGACCAGGTTGAGGCATCGCCAGGCAGCGGGATCGCGGTGGGTACAGCCGCGGACACGCGCAGGCGGATGCGCAGCTCGGCCGGCGCGGCGTCGACCGCCATTTCGTTGATCGCGGCGCAGTTGGGGTCGCACTCGGGCTTTTCCAGCAAGCGCTCCTTCAGATTGTCGAGCATTTCCTTGGGCGGGATTTCGCCTGCCCAGGCCAAGAGCGGCACCAGCAAGAAAAGTGTGGCCAGGCCCGCGACCAGTGGCTTGTGCCCAATCCAGCCGCTGCGCAGGTGCAGGGGCCGCCGCAACAGCAGCCAGGCGAGCAGCGTCACGAGCGCGATGCGGGCAAAGGCGAGCAGCCCGTTCAGCCATGGCGGCGCGAGATAGAAGTGCAGCATCTGCCCCTGGCTGACTGGACCGTTGAAGGCTATCCAGGCCGTGCTTCCACTCCAGCGCGGCAAACCCTGGCCGGTCTGCACCACGACCGATGGATCGTATTGGAAGAGAGTTGGAGGCGGCAAGGCAGGCGCAGCCGTGCCGCCTCCGCCAGCCCCGGTGCCGACCAGGCCGAGACCGATCGTGCCCTGACCCTTGCTGCCAAGCCCGGCGATACCGTAAGCCTCACCGATCTGGACGCCAATCAGGTTGCCGGAGGCATCTTCTCCGGCGGCCATGTCGCGACCGAAAACGCTGACGGGGTTTTCCTTTGGACCTCTCAGACCGTACAGGCGCGCCTTTCCTTGCTCACCCTTGTGCCCGCGGCCGTCCCCCGCCTTCTTCAGCCAGTTCACTTCGCCATCCGTGCCCTCCAATCGGTCCTGCGAGCGACTTTCGCGGACGAGCATGGACACGGCCCTCTCATAGACTTCTCCGGCCGCGCTCCCAGCCACCTCCCTGTGCCTGGCTGTCGCCGAGAACAGGCCTTGCCTTGCCTCGTCGATCGAGAACAACAGCAGCACCACGCCCATGGCCAGCCACGCCCCAATCCGGAGCACGCGCAGGCCGGTCAGTGCCGGCCTCCTGCTGACCACGCGCACGGCGATCTCGAACCCCAGCAGCACCAGCCACATGACCTGGGGTGCGTCGGGTTCGACCAGCGTCACGCCGAGCGCCAGCAGAGCCAGCGTGCCCGCGCGCCAGCCGTACAGTCGCCCGACCATCAAGGTGATGGCCAGCAGCAGAAACACGTCACCAAGCGACCAGGCGTCGAACCACGTGCCGGTGATCCGATCAGCGCCGCTGGCATGGAACAGCCGCCACCCGGCCGGAATCTTCAGCTTGGCGGTCGCGCTGTCGAAGTCGTGCGTGAAGCTGGTGGCTGGCACGGTGAACCGACCGCTTTCGATCCGGCTGTTCGCCTCGATGCTGGGCCAGCCGTTCCGGATCTCGACCCCGGCTCGGCCGTCGGCTTTCTCGCGGGTGATGAACTGGTCCTGGCCGCCGATGGCCACGCGGCCAAGGGTGGTTTCCGCACCCATCTCCAGGCGCCAGGCGCGCGTGAATGAGCCCGTGATGGTGTCGCTGACACTGTAGCCACCACCGTCAAAGTCGAGCCAGTAGGTGCGGCCAAGCGTCAGGCGATCGGGCGGCGGCTGAGCGTCGCCTCGACGCCGCTCGGTCAGGGTCAGGGTCGCGCCAGGCGCGAGCGCATAGGCGGGCAGGGCCTTCCACTCGTCGGGCAGCGTGGTCTGTGCCGGATCGATCTGGGGCACGCCGTCCACCACGACCTCGCGCAGTTCGGGCCGCGCCTCGAACACCCAGGCCTCGTCGCCCTCTTTCCACAACCCATCAGGACGGGGCCGCGTGATGAACCGGTCGGACAGCACGCGCTGGCCGCGCATCTCGATAGTCCAGGTTCCCGGCCGCGCCTGCACGCGCATGCGGCCGTCAGTCTCGAAACGCAGGGGCAAGCCGCTGTCGACCGCGACCGGCTCGAAGCCCGCGGGCATGGCTCGGCCGAGCAGCAGTTCGCGGCTCTTGCCCGAGACTGCCAGCACCAGGCGCGTGGTGAGCAGCAGCGGCACCTCGTCGGTGAGCTTGCGATGGACCGAGACATCCACGGTGTCCGCCTCGGTCTTCTCCTCGGCCTTGCGGCCCAGGAACACGCGGCCCTCGTCGTCGCGCAGGCCAAAGTCGATCTTCTTGCCCCGCACGACCAATTCCACCAGACCGGTCTCGACCGGCGCCTGCAGCGACTCGGGCAACGAATCCCAGCGGAATCGGCCCGAGAGAACATGGCGGCCGGGCTGCAGCTTGAGCTTGGGCGCATCGCTTTCGTCCACCACCGGGGCGGGCCGGCCGTCCAGCCGGACATCGAGCGGCCAGTGGTCCTTGTCGCCGGGCAAGCCCACGAAGCCGGTGCGAAAGACCTGCCATTCCTGGCTGAAGCTGCCGCCGCGGTCGTCGAAGGTCAAAAGGAGGCGCGCCGGCCACGCGCACACGGGAGACGTCTCGCCCACAGGTGTGGGACAGCGGGTGGTCTTGCCCTCGTCGCTGTCCAGTATCCAACCCACCCACGGCTGCAACGCCGCGGGCACGACCGGCTGCCTCGGGGTCGGCGCCGCCGCAGTGAACCGACCCAGAAGACTCACGAGCACGAATGCGCTGAGGCAGGTTGTTCTGCGCATGGCCAGCACCTCCAATCGATAGACAGCGGTGCAGGCGCGAAGTTCCGGAGAATGTGGAATGGGTGTNNCGCCCGGTCATTGCGACGGGCCGCACCGAGTTTCCCCATTGTTTCTATTGACAACCGTCGGGCCTATCGAGAGTTCACCTGCCCCGGCTTTCCCGGTAACCTACGAAAGTCCACGAACAGCTTGCGCTCGGTGGGCTGGCAGGTGGGGCAGAAGCAGGCGTCGTCGCGNNCGGCCGCGCACCTTGAGGAAGTCGCGCACTTTCACGTCTATGGGCAGGTTGCGGGCTTGGATTTCACGAATGGCGCTGTCCAGCGTGTCGCGGATGGCCGCATGCAGGCGGTCCACCTCGTCGGGCTGCAGCTTGTGGCAGAAGGTCTTGGGGTGCAGGCGCGCGGCGAAGAGGATCTCGTCGGCGTAGGCGTTTCCGATGGAGGCCAGCGCGGTCTTGTCCAGCAGGAACTGGCGGACCTGGTCGCGGCGCCGGGCCAACAGGCGCCGCACGTGCGGCAGCGTGAAAGCCTGCGAGAGCAGGTCGACGCCCAGTTTGGCGAAGAGCGGGATCTGATCCACCTGGTCCACGCGCGCCACGTAGATCTTGCCCATGCGGGTCTCGTCCGAGTAGCGTAACTCGGTGCCGCCCGAGAAGGCCAGGGCCAGGATCAGGTCGCGCCCAGCCCGCGTGCCCGCGGTCACCAGCGAGTACCGGCCGGACAGCATGGCGTTCACCACCAGGCAGAGACCGCCGTCCAGGTCGAAGCGCAGGAACTGCCCGCGCCGGTTCACCTCGGAGATGCGCTTGCCCAGGAGCACTGCCGGGAACGGCTCCGGCAGCATGAGCCGCAGCACCACCGGATCGCCCACGCGGGCATCGATGATGGGCAGACCGCACACTGACCGGGCCAGCACGGCTTCGACGTGAACGAGATCAGGCAGCTCCGGCACCAATGCACGTTACCACTGGTGCCGGGCAGTTCGGCAGCAACCTGCGCGGCGGCGTTGGATGATCTCTAGCGCCGCCTGCGGGCGCGGCGCCAGGTGAGGATCGCGCCCAGCGGGCCGATCAGGCTTGCTATGCCAGGGCCGCCAGGGCTGCCCGTTGGGGCATGGCCCAGTTCACAACTGCAGCCGCTGTGACCGAGCTTGACGGGCGCATTGCCGCCGTCGCCGACGCTGCCGTCCTTTTGCCCGCTGCTGGGCCCTGTGCCGGTGCCGGCCTGGCTGCGGGTCTGGCTGCCTGTTCCGGTCTGGGGCGCGCTGCCGGTTCCGGTTCCAGCTCCGGTTCCGGTTCCCGTGCCGGCTCCGGTGCCGGTTCCGGTTCCGGTGCTGCTGTTGATTCGGCTGCCCGTGGCGTTGCCAGTACCCGTTGTGCTCGATATCGCTGTCAGGGTCCTGGTGGCCGACGTGCTTGTTGCCGTGAAGGTTGCACTGGTCGCTGTGCCGATGGCTGTACGAATAGCGGTCAAATTGGTACCGGTGCCTGTTCCGCTCCCGGTCCCGGTTCCGGTCACGGTGGCTGTCCTGAAGATCGTGATGGGCTGGGTCAGAATGCTGGTGGCCGATCCGGTCGTGGTTCGCGAAGCGGTGCGCGTATTCGTGTTGGGCGCCGTACAGAACAGGGATTCCACGCAGGAGCCGAGGCTGTTGCAAGTGCCGCAGCTTCCGCAGGACGCGCCGGTTGGGAAGATACAGGCACCGATGCCGTCGCAGGAGGACTGGCAGGGCGGGGTGCCCTTGCCGCATTCGTTTTCAGGGTCGGTTCCGATGGGAGCAGGGCTACAGATGCCCGCGCTGCCCGCAAGCTTGCATGAAACGCAGGTCCCGGTGCAGGCAGTGGTGCAACAGACGCCATCGGTGCAGAATCCGCTCGCGCACGAGGCAGCGCTGGTGCAGGCCGTGCCGTTGGCAGCCTTGCAGGCGCCGGAGCCGTCGCAAGCCTGATCGCCCGAGCAACTGCCTACCACCTGCGTTCCCGGGGCTGCCAGTACACAGGCGCCGACCTTGCCCGGGACGTTGCAGGACTTGCATGGTCCCGAGCACGAAGCCGACTCACAGCACACCCCGTCCACGCAGTTGCCTGAGGCGCATAGGCTGGCAGTCGCAGCCGTGCATCCCGTGCCGTTGGCCCGGCTGGTCACGCTGTACTCCCACGTCTCATCAGTCGTCATGCCGTTCGGCGTGCCGCCGAACAACACCACAACGCCGCGCTGGTTGTCGAAGGCCATGGGTGCACTCCCGCGCTCTGAGGGATCGCCGATGGGGGGGCGCGCGTACCAGGTCGGGCCGCTTGAATCCAGTTCCCAGGTGGACATGGCGGGACCGCTGCTCATCATGGGCATGCCAAGCAGGACCACGCGGCGTCGGATCGAATCATAGCTCACCAGCGCCTCGTAGAGGCCGCCGCCAAGCGCTTCTCCGGTCACTCTTTGTGACCATGCGCCCCCCACCGGATCCCACTCCCAGAAGTCACCCGCCGCGTAGCCATAGCCGTAGTAGCCGCCACTGCTAGCGGCCTCGAATAGCGCCAACTTCTTTCGCCCGTCATCGAAGACCATGCTCGGGTAGTTTCCGCCGGTAGGCATGGAAATGAGCAACGTGGGCGTGCGATTGGTCCAGGTGCTGGTGGCGCCATCCCATTCCCACACGTCGGTCTTGTTCGGGTCCGTGTACACCCCCGCATCCGGGTAGTAGTAGGGGGGATAGACCCCGATGCCGCTACTGCCATCATAGCCGGCGTAGAGAATGATCTTCTTCCTNNAGCTGGGTCCACTTGCGCGTGCCGGTGTTCCACTCCCAGGTGTCGGCAAGAACGTCCGTGTATCCGTACATCGAGTTGCTCCCGGCCGGGCTGCCACCGAAAAGGATCAGCGACTTGCGCGCCGGATCGTATGCCAGCGCCGTGTCGAAGCGCGCGGGAGGCTTGATGTCCGCCGGGCACTCGACCCACTTGTCGCCGTTCCACTCCCACAGGTCATCGCGGATGTTGCCCATGTCATCCTGTCCGCCAAACACGTAGACCTTTCCCGTAACCGGGTCTGCGGCCATGGCGTGCCAGGTGCGCGGCCCCGGCGAGTTGCTGGGCGCCGAGCGGTCCGCCCAGATGGTCGTCGCCGGATTCAGTTCCCACACCTGCCGGGTCGGGCCGGAAGAACCGTACGAGGAGTACGGGTAGCCGCCCATGGGGATCGGTCCACCACTGTAGCCCCCGGTTCCACCGTAGTAGGTTCCCTGGTCGTTCAGATACCCGGCGACAAGGTACATCCGGCTGGTCGACGTGCTGAAAACCAGAGGCGACCACTGCCTTTGCGCTGGCCAATAGACCGTGCTGCCAGTGGGCTGGTTCCCGGTCCAAGTGCCGGTCGCGAGATCCCAGTACCAGACATCGTTCATGCTGTAGCCGGTTCCCATGTCGTAGCCACCGAAGATCACAGCCAGACCCTTGGCGCTGTTGATGGCCATGCCATGCCCGAAGCGCGGGCTGGGCTTTTCACCCGTGCTGGTGGTCTCCGTCCAGGTGCCGGCTGCGCTGTCCCATTCCCAGCTGTCCTGCGTGGGCGCGCCGCCCATGTTGGTCGATGTGACCTCCATGCCGCCGAACAGGTAGGCCTTGTTGGTCTGACCGGAATACGCGAAACCGAAATCGACACGCGCCGAGGGCGCACTGGCCGTCGTAAGCTTGGTCCAGGTGGCGCTGGCGCCGTCGTATGTCCAGGTGTCGTCAAAGGCCAGGCTGACGGTCATGAGGTCCCCGCCGACCTGGCTGCGGCCGCCACCGAACAACACGATGGTCCCCGCCTTGCTATCGAAGATCATGCCGTGCTGGGCGCGCGCGTCGGGTTTGGCGCCCGAGCGGGTCTTGTCCGTCCACACGCCGGTTGCCGGATCCCACTCCCAGGTATCCTGGTAGTCGTAGCCGCTGCCCGCGCGACCACCGAACAGGACGAACTTGTTGCGAAGCGAATCGAACGCCATCGCCGCGCCGCTGCGAGCTGCGGGCTTGGCGCCTGCGATGGTGCGCACCTTCCAGGCGCCTAGCACCGGACTCCACTCCCAGGTGTCCTGCTGCGGATTCATCGACCCGTCAGGGCTGGTCACCATCCCGCCGAACATCACAGCCACCTGGCGGGTTTCGTCGAACGCCAGGGCGTGCGAATATCGCGGGTCAGGCAGGTTGCTGGAACCCACGCGCTTCCAGGCGGCGGACTCCGTGGGAGGCAGCACCCCGAGGGCTGCTGTGGCTGACTCAGTCGGCACATCTGCCTGATCCGTGCAGGCATATGAAAGGAGCAGGGCGAGGAGTCCGTGGCGAGCTTTCATCGTGATCCTCCTAGACATGGTATAACGCAAGTTGTCAGCATAACACACACCGGTTCAAGTGCCCAATGCCAGCAACACGCATGCCACAGGGAGATGACCATCTATGCGTAGTTAGCGATGGGTCACGGGCCAAACAGGCGCGGTGCGCGACATCCTTGTCAGAGTTCGGTCGCGCGGCCGGGTCAGTTGCCGAC
>PMZX01000150.1:0-8453 GCA_003170035.1 Myxococcales bacterium
TGGCGATACGGGGCTTGCCCATGCACGACTCCCGGCCTCAGGCCAGGGCTAGGCGCTCAGCGTCCCCTTGGTCGACGGCACGTCGCGCTCGCGCGGGTCCGGTTGCACCGCCGCACGGACGGCGCGCGCAAAGGCCTTCCACAGCGCCTCCATCGCGTGGTGCGTGTTCTCGCCGTACACGGTTTCCAGGTGCAGGTTGCACAATGCCGTGGCCGCAAACCCGGCAAAGAACTCGCGCGCCAGCTCGGCATCGAAGTCGCCGATGCGCCGGCCTTTGAGGTGCTCCGCGCGATAGACCAGGCAGCCGCGGCCACCGAAGTCCACCGCCGCGCGTGCCAAGGCCTCGTCCATCGGGATGGCCGCGTCGCCGAAGCGCGCGATGCCGCGTTTGTCGCCCAGGGCCTCGCGAAAGGCCTGGCCCAGGCAGATCCCCACGTCTTCCACGGTGTGGTGCCCGTCGACNNCCGTCCAGGTTCAACACCACGCGGATCTGGGTTTCCTTCGTGTTTCGTTCGACAGTGGCCTGGCGCATGTGCCTCAACTATGGGGGTCGCAGGTTGTCCCGTCAAACTCGTGCATGTTCGAGGAGCACCGAGCCAGCGGGGAAACGACCCGGCTAACGCGCACCAGTGGTGAAGGTCCAGTCGAAGCTCAGTGCCGTACTGCCCTGGGTGGCGTCGATGCGCACGCGGTACTTGGTGTTGGCCGCAAAAGGGCTGTCCGCGTACATGACGTAGGCGACGCCGTCTTGCAGCCAGGTGTGGGGCAAGGGCGCGTCCGTGCCGTCCACGTCGATGCGGTGGTTGCTGACCGTGGCATTCCTGAGATAGAGGTGGATGGGTGAACTGCTGGGCCACTTCCCGGTGGCGGGGGTGGGCGGCGTCGGACCTTCGCTGCTACCGTTGAACGAGGTGGGGACGTTGGTCTGGCCGGCATAGGGATAGAATCCGGTGATGGTTGCAGCCGTCGTCGGGCCGGTCGACATGTCCATGGTGTCGCAGCCGGTGGCTCGGCCATAGCCGTCGAGCAGGGTCCACGGGCTGAGCATGGGGGTTCGGTGGTACACGGTGTTGATCAACTGGTTCATCGAGCGGGTCGGATCACCGGCGAACGACATGCACTCGGAAAAGGCTCGGCCGGTGAAGCCAGCGGCCTGCATCCGGGTCATGGGGCTGGCTCCGGTGTATCCCGTGCAGGTCGACACCTCGGAATGGGGATCGGCAATGCATGTGCTGTTACTGGCGTTGGCCGCATAGTAGTTGCAGTGGTTGAGCGACGACTGGCACAGGGAAAGGTCGATCTGCGCGCAAGGGATGCCCATGGCCAGGCGAATGTTGTTGAGGATGGCGATGGCCGTGACCGCGTCAGCAGGAGCGGTCGCTGGGTAGGCAGGACAGGTGCCTGCGCCCGCATCGGCGGTGGCAGCGTCGGGACTGCCGGTGCTGCCCGCCGCGCCTCCATCTCTGGTCCCGCCGGCGCCGCCGGTTCCCGTGCTGGTTCCGGTCGCGGTGGTGCCGCCGGTGCTGGCCGGGCTGCTCGAACCACCTGCGCCGCCCACTGTGCTGCCCCCTGCGCCCCCTGGGCCACTGTCGCCGCTCGAGCCAGCGGCTGACGTATCGTTGCCTCCGCTCCCACCACTGGCTGCGTCAACCAGGGCTGGCGCCTGAGAACTCGCCTCGCAGCCGACGATGAACAAGCAAGCTGCGAAGCTGCCGGCCAAGAATCCAGCACGCAAGGCACCTGTTCGACCGAATTCGCGCATGAGGTCTCCCTGGAAAAGTCGCAAGCACGACGCAAAAGCCCACCTCATTAGTGGGAGCGAGGCGCGCCCGCTGTCAAGGACACAGCAGCGCAACCTGATGCGGCATCGTGCGCAGCCCGGCGGCTGCAACCAAACGGGCCAGACAAGAGGCCGCTCCTGTTCACCATCTGATGTGGTAGCCGCGGCACGGCAGATGTAATCTTTAGCAACATGAGCCGGGTTTCGACAGCCGCGCCCCCGACAGACGGCGGGCCAGCCGGCAGGAAGCCAGCAGGCGTGGGGAGAATCCCACTCGGGCTGCTGCTGTCGCTGGCTGCAGCCACGCTCGGCTGCCGTGTCTACTCTGCTGGCCTTGCCACCGACGGCAGGGCGGGCGACAGCGCTCGCAGGGATGTTTCGGATTCGGACGCCGGGAGCGAACGCCCAGCCAGCGATACGTTGGGCGCGCCGGCAATCGATCCAAATGCGTACCAGGCCGAAGTCGGAATCCCCGTGGACCTGACGCCTGTGATCGGCGACCCTCTGACCATCGGATGTTCGGACGGGACGCGCGAGGGCTTTCGTGACTTCACGCGCTGGCCGAAGATCGCGGGATGCGCAGGCGCTTGGCGGTTGCCCGGGTTGATCGTCGCATCCACGCGCGTGCCCCAATGCATGCACGTGGCCGGGAACGACAGCCGCAACCCAGAGGGACTTGGCTGCTCCGCCGCCGACCTGTGTGCCCCGACCTGGCACGCCTGCCTTGGCGGTCCGGACGTGGCGAGCCATTCGCCTACTGGCGGCTGCGAAAGCATTGTCCTGCCGGGCGAGGAAGCCCTCTTCGTGGTCATGGCGGGCGCCTCGCCCGAGGGCGTGTGCTACCCCGATCCGGCGGCGACAAACGATCTCCACGGCTGTGGGTCCATGCACATCGGACAGCCGGAGTCGGGTGGGTGTCCTCCTCTCAATCGGCGCCTGGGTTTCTCCGACTGCGCCGCGACCGCAGGCGTGTGGGAGTGCGGGACAGCGGCCGACAGCCTGAGCGAAGCCACGGTGGTCACCAAGCCCGACCCGTCCCTGGGCGGCGTGCTTTGCTGCAAGGACTGAGGATGCCGTGACCCTCTCTGCCGGACATTGACCGGCGGGCAGGACAGCCGGGCGGCCGAAATTCGCCCGGTCGCCCATTCGATCCCCGGGTGGCCAGAGCGCAAGTGCCTGGAAAGCCTGCACCGCCAAGGTGGCACCATTTTCGCTTTGGGCAAGCAGCGTGCTGGCTCGCGTACTTTCCGCAACGGTGATCGGCATTGAAGCCGCGGCCATCAATGTCGAGGTGGACGTGTCGCAAGGCCTGCCCGGCTGCAACATCGTGGGCTTGCCTGACGCGGGCGTGAAAGAAGGCAGCGTGCGCATCCGCGGCGCATTGGAAAACAGCGGGTTCAAGTTTCCTTTGCGCAGGATTACGGTCAACCTGGCGCCCGCGGATCTGCGCAAGGACGGGGCAGCCTTTGATGTGCCCATCGCCATGGGAATTCTTTCGGGCGCGGGATTCCTGCCCCCGGAGAGCTTCGACAATGCCCTGTTTGTCGGCGAGCTGGCGCTGGACGGCAGCGTTCGACCGGTCAAGGGTGTGCTGCCCATGGCGGCCTACGCGCGCGCCCGGGCCGTGCGCCGGATGTTCGTGCCCCGGGACAATGCGGCCGAGGCTGCTGTGGTGGGCGGGTGCGATGTCGTCCCGGTCGGCCATCTGAGCGATCTGCTGGACGTCTTGCAGGGGCAGCGGGCGGCGAGCATCACGGCGCCGCCGGCCCGGTTCGCACCGGTGGCCACGGCTGACCTCGCCGAGGTGCGCGGGCAGGAAGTCGCCCGTCGCGCGCTGGAGATCGCGGCAGCCGGCGGGCACAACCTGCTCTTCATCGGGCCGCCGGGGTCGGGAAAAACGATGCTCGCGCGGCGCTTGCCAGGAATCCTGCCCACGTTGTCGTTCGACGAGTCGCTCGAAACCACGATGATCTACTCGGTGGCGGGAATGCTGGCCGGCCGATCGCTGATAGGCGAGCGACCCTTTCGTGCGCCCCACCACACAGTCAGCGTGGCCGGTTTGGTGGGCGGCGGGCCCATGGTGCGGCCAGGGGAGATCTCGCTGGCGCACAACGGGGTGCTGTTTCTCGACGAGCTGCTGGAATTCGGCCGGCACGCCCTGGAGGCCCTGCGCCAACCGCTGGAGGAGCGCGAGATCGCCGTGGTGCGCGCCCGCCGCACGGTCACCTTTCCCGCTGATTTCATGCTGGTTTCGGCGCTGAATCCCTGTCCCTGCGGTCACTACGGGAATCCGCTGCGCACCTGCACCTGTTCGCAACTGGCCATCGGCAGCTACCGGGCGAAGCTGTCCGGGCCGCTGCTGGACCGCATCGACATGCACGTCGAGGTGCCAGCCATCTCGTATCGCGAACTCGCTGGCAGCGAGGCGGGCGAGACGAGCGAGACAGTGCGAGCCAGAGTCGAAACCACGCGCTCCACACAGCTCAAACGAGCCGGACGTTGCAACGCGCGGCTGGAATCGCGTGAATTGCGAGCCGCGGCCGCGCTCGACAGCGACGGCCATCGCATCATGGAACGGGCGGTGGAACGATTGGCGCTCTCGGCGCGGTCGATTGAGCGGGTGAGAAAACTCGCGAGAACGATCGCGGATCTGGATGGGGCGCCCAACGTGCGCGGTCCTCACATCGCCGAAGCGCTGCAATACCGGTTCTTGGATAGAGAGGTGACGTCATGATGGAAGAATGCTGTTTCACCACAGAGGACACAGAGGACACAGAGGGCGGCGAGGAGGGGTTGAATGGGATCTCGGGGTCGATCATCGGCGCTGCGATCGAGGTTCACAAGTGGCTTGGACCGGGGCTGCTGGAAGGGGCATACGAGGCGTGCCTCGAGTACGAACTGAGCGCGCGGGGGCACTCGATCGCGAGGCGAAAGCCTCTGCCCATCGTCTACAAGGGCGTACCCATCGATTGCGCGTATCGCATGGACCTCGTGGTGGATGAGCAGGTGATCGTGGAGGTGAAGGCCGTCGAACATCTGTTCCCGATTCACCAAGCCCAAATCCTCACGTACCTGCGGCTCTCCGGACTTCCCCTCGGACTGCTCATCAACTTCAACGGCGCGACCCTGAGGCAGGGCGTGCGCCGCTTCCGACCCTTTCAATCCCTCTCTACGTCCTCTGTGCTCTCTGTGGTGAAAAACAGCTAACCCCAAAGGAGATGACCCATGGCTACCATCAAGGAACAACTGAAAGAGAAATTCAAAGCCCTGTCTTCCGCTCTTTCTGCGATAGAGAAGCAATTCGGAAAAGGGGCCATCATGTCGTTGGGCGGGGGTGAGACGCCCGACATCCCGGTGATTCCCACTGGCTCGGTCGGGCTCGACCTCGCGCTGGGGGTGGGCGGGCTGCCGCGCGGCCGCGTGATGGAGATTTTCGGCCCCGAGTCCTCAGGCAAGACCACGCTGACCTTGCATGCCATCGCGCAGGCGCAGAAGGCCGGCGGGATCTGCGCCTTCATTGACGCCGAGCACGCGCTTGATGTGACCTATGCGCGCAAGCTGGGCGTGCGCATCGAGGACCTGCTGGTGTCCCAGCCCGACAATGGTGAGCAGGCGCTGGAAATTGCCGACAAACTGGTGGGCACCGGCGCTATCGACATGATCGTCATCGATTCAGTCGCGGCCCTAGTGCCCAAGGCCGAGCTTGAAGGCGAGATGGGCGACGCGCACATGGGTCTGCAGGCCCGCCTGATGAGCCAGGCCCTGCGCAAGCTGACCGCGGCCACAGCCCGCAACGCGACCTGCGTGGTCTTCATCAACCAGCTTCGCCAGAAGATTGGCGTGGTCTACGGCAATCCCGAAACCACCACTGGCGGCAACGCGCTCAAGTTCTACGCCAGCGTGCGACTCGATATCCGCAAGATCGGCGTGGTGAAGAACGGCGAGCAGGTGGTGGGTAACAAGACGCGCGTGAAGGTGGTCAAGAACAAGGTCGCGCCGCCCTTCCGCGAGTGCGAGTTCGAGATCCTGTACGGCACAGGCATCTGCTCGGTCGGCGAAATCGTCGACCTGGCGAGCGAGGCCGGCCTGCTGGAGAAGTCGGGTGCCTATTATTCGTGGCAGGGCGAGCGCATTGCCCAGGGCCGCGACAAGGCCTGCCAGTACATGGCCGAACGCCCGGCGCTGGTCGATGAGCTACGAGCAAAGCTGGTCGAGCAACGCAAGGCCGAGAACGCCCGACTGGGCGCCGCGCCTGCGAGTGCGCCGGCCGCTGGCGCCGACACGGCAGCGGCGTAGTGAAGGCCGTTTCGGGAAGCGGGCCAGCGCTCACCCGCGGGCCCAGGCCATGGCGTGGCGGAAGACCTCGGCGAATTCGCCGGCCAGGGCCTTGCGGTCGTAGCGCTCGATGGCGATGGGCGGGGCCTGCGCCGGCATGCGGCCATCGCGGAAGTCGGCCAGCAAACGCGCGAAGTATTCGGCGATGCGCGCTTCGTCGCGAGGGGGCAGAAGGTCGCCCAGCCGGGTGGCGCGCACCAACTCGGCCAGGGCTCCCTCGGGCGCCAGGGTCAGGCAGGGCCGCCCCAGGGCCATCATCTCGAATATCTTGGCTGGGTAGATGTGCTGCGCGCCGGAGGTATCATCGAGCAGACAGAGCAGGAGATGACTGGCCGCCACCTCTTTCATCATGGCGTCGTGAGGCAGATAGCCGACGCGTTCCACGCCCAGCGCCTCGGTGCCGTCGAAACAGGGCAACTCGGTTTCGACGATGCGGCCCAAGAAGCGCAAACGGAGCAGGCGGGCCAGCTCGGGTGACTGTGCGTGCAGGCGCCGAACCGCGCCGATCAACCCGGCCGGGCTGGTCAGGCGAAAGATGGTTCCCGCGTAGGTGACCACCAGATGGTCGCCAGCCGGCACGGGCAGCGGCGCCGGTATGTCATCGCGGTCGTAGCCGTTTGGAATGGCAAACACGTGCTCGGGTCGCAAAAAGGGGAAACGCCTCAACAGATTCTGGCGAAAGGCCTCGGTGGCCGCGGTCACCGCATGCGCCAGGCGAAGCAGCCTCTCCTCCAGAACCTCACCCACCACGCGGGGAAGACCGCCGGCCACCATCTCGTAGCTCTGGCGCAGGGTGCTCCATTCATCGCGATAGTCGAGCACGACCGCGGTCCCGCGAGCCAGACGGGTCAGGGGGGCAAGCAGGAACTGGGAAAACGGCGGCGCCGTGATGAACACCACGTCGGGCCTGTCTGCCCCTGCCAGACGTCGCGCCAGCGCGAACTGTGCGCCCGGCTGCCAGAGGATCTGAGGATCAGGGAGCAGCAGTTGTCGCGCCCCGGCCGTCACCCGCTGCAAAACACGTGTCCGCCACGAGCCGGCCTTCTCGCTGGACGTCTTCCACGTCTGCGCCTTGATCCCGTAGCCCGGCTCCAGCGTTCGCGCCCGCAGCAGCGGCATGTCCGCTGGGATGTCGCGCAAGAGAGATTCGTCGCGCAGAGGGACCGACGGGTTCTGCGCGGTCAGCACAGCCGGAGAAACGCCATGGGCCGGCAGGTACTTGGCCAGCTTGAGCACCCGATGTATGCCGGCGCCCCCGGTCGGGGGAAAAGTGTAGGAAACCAGGAGAGCTTTTAGGGAGGAGTGCATCCTAGTGATGTCCAGTTGAGAAGAACCGAGCGCTTGACAGGAATTGGAAGGTGAAGGATGACGAACTTCGTGACTTTGATAGCGCGAGCCCGAGGGTTGATGCAAACATTGCGCGAGGACATTCGCGCCAAGGCGAGCTGGAACTACCAAGCGGAGGGGCCGCGGGAGATGCTGCGGGCCTTGTTCAGCGACGGCACGCTGGCCGTCGTCCTGTATCGGCTCATGCAGGCCTCGCACCACGCAGGGCTGGCGCCTGCGGAGATGCTGTTCAACAAGATGAACGCCGTATTTAGCCAATGCATCATCGGTCGCGGTGCCGAATTCGGTCCGGGCCTGGTGCTCATCCATTCCCAGGGAGTCGTCATCAACGGCTCGGTGCACGCCGGCCAGAACGTGCACATCGAACACCAGGTGACGATTGGCGCCGAGAAGGGCCAGAGCCCCTGTCTGGGCAACAACATATTCATCGGATGCGGGGCCAAGATCGTCGGCCCCGTTACGGTCGGTGATGGGGCGCGTATCGGGGCAAACGCGGTCGTGCTACGCGACGTACCTGCCGATAGCACGGTGGTCGGCGTTCCCGCCAAGCCGGTCGAGCGCAGGGCCAATCAAGTAGCAGCGAGCGACAAGGCCAACCCGTCAGCCTGACCGCCCCGCTTCTATCCCGTCGCCAGAGCCCGCTTGCGCTCGAGGTAGGATTGGATGGCGTTCAAGCTGTCGAAGTTCTCTGGCACAAGCTCGCTGTCGCCGACCCGTATTCCGAACGCGTCCTCGACGAATGCCACCAGTTCCAGGATCCCCGCCGAGTCGATGATGCCCTGACCCATCAGCGACGAGTTGTCCGCCAAGTCCTCGGCTTCCTGCGTCACGGTCTCGCCGATGTAGCGTCGCACCAAACCCTTTACGTCCATGGCCACACACCCTCTGTCCGATAGTTGAAGTTGGACTCTCTTGACCAGTCTGATGCTGGGTTCCCGGCAAACGTTCCAGCCAACCCAAACGGTGGTTCAGAATCTGGCAGAAACGGCCA
>PMZX01000150.1:8518-17014 GCA_003170035.1 Myxococcales bacterium
GCCGCGAGGCCGACCAAGGTCGCGCCCACGCCGAGTATCTTCTGCCACGCCGGAACACGAGCCCAACGTGAAGGGGCCGGCGCGCCCAGGACGGGGTTCGCCGCGGATGCGTTGGGCGTCGTCGGCGCAGGTCCGACGGCGGGCTGGGGGAGAGCCGCCCCAGCCGCAGCCTCGGTTGCCCAAGCGAAGCCCGGGGCGGCGAAAAGTTCGACCACAAGTATCGCGACCAGCGTGCAGGCCGCCGCCCAGCCAATCTCCGAGCGGGCCGGCGCCTGGTCGGTTCTGAGGTTGACCATGGGCTTGCTCGCCTGCTCGATCTGGGTCTACGGGACGTCTGACTTCGTCTTCTCGGTCTTCTCGGTTTTTTCGGTCTTCGCAGTCTTGTCGGTCTTGTCGGCCTTCTTGCTCTTGTCGGCCTTGTCGGTCTTCTCGCCCTTCTTGGCCTTCTTGCTGTCCTTGCTCTTCTTGTCGTTGGCCTGTGCCTGATCGCCGGACTCGTTGGCCTCCGTGTCGGCTTGCTCTTCGGCGACTGCCTGAGCTCTGTCTTTCTCTTCCTCCGCCTCTTTCGCCCTGCGCAGCTTGTCGGCCTCTTCCTGCTGTTTCTTCTTCTCGGCTTCTTGGGCGCGCTTGGTCTCTGCCTGAATCTCTCGGTCCAGATCTTTCTCGCGTTTCTCGGCGCAGCCCTTGGGCTCGCACTCACCCGGACACTCGCACTTGCCCCTCTTTTCGCAGAAGCAAACCCCCGCCAAGTTCCGGTAGCAGCCGCACGCGTTGAGCTTGTGCTCATCCGATGTTGTCTTCGACCCCGCGATCGCGTAGGGCGCGAGCCCAATCACCACCAGCATGGGCAGCAATCGCCACACAGTTCGCATGTTCTCTCTCCTCGTCTCGTTACGTTTTGGTTGGCCCGGCCCTCGTCCGGACGAAGCGTAGTGTACACGTTCACCGGAGAACGGGGTGGCAGTTTGACATCGTGGCTTGGCCGGTCCGGGGGTATCCTAAAAGGTCATGAGGCTCCCCCACTTGGCACTGGCTGTTGCCGCGATCAGCATGGCTTCCTGCCACGCCCGAGGCTTACGCGTGGACTTCTGCGGAAAAGCCGGCGAGGCGCGCACGTGTTCGACGGCATGCGGCGAAGGCCTGCAAACCTGCCACAGCGGTGTCTGGCAGGTCTGCGAGGTACCTCCTGTCGAGCGCTCTTGCCAGGGCGTGTGCGGGGAAGGCACCGAGGAATGCACGAACGGGAAATGGAAGGCATGCGTCATTCCCGGCACCCGGCTTCCCTGCTCCAACAACTGCGGCCCGGGCACCCAGCTTTGCGAGAATGAGAAGAAGGGAATCTGCGAGGTCGAGCCGGTCGTGGGAACGTGCACCAACAATTGCGGGACTGGCACCCGGACCTGTACCAGCAACGTGTGGGGCACGTGCGAGGTCGACCCGGTCGTGGGGACATGTATCAACAATTGCGGCACGGGTACCCGGACCTGTACCAACAACGTGTGGGACACGTGCGAGGTCGACCCGGTCGTCGAGACATGCACGAGCGTGTGCGGGATTGGCACCCGGAGCTGCACCAACAACGTGTGGGGTGCGTGCAATGCCCCGCTGCCCAAGCAACCCAAGCTGGTCGCGACAGTGCGCGACTTTCACACCAGCTTCGTGGACATGGAACCGACGGACCCTGCGAAATGGGTCGACGACCCGGGCATCGTGGCTGCGGAGCTGGGGCCTGACGACAAGCCGGTCTACGCCCATGCAGGGGCCACCCTCACGGTCAGCGGTCCGGCCAGCTTCTACCAATGGTACAGGGACGTGCCCGGCGTGAACCTCTCGACCACCGTCACCCTTCCCCTGTCGCCGTCGGCAACCAAGACAGGTGTCTACGCCTACGAGAACACGTCCTTCTTCCCCATCGACGACCAGCTCTTCGGCAACGAAGGGGACTCGCACAACTATCACTTTACCCTGGAGGTGGCGACCAGCTTCCGCTACCAGGGTGGCGAAATCTTCACCTTCTCCGGGGACGATGACGTGTGGGTGTTCATCAACCGCAAGCTCGCGATCGATCTGGGCGGCATCCACTCGGCCGAGAGCCAGACCGTGGATCTCGACGCCCAGTCCACCAGGTTCGGCCTTGCCAAGGGCGAGATCTACCCGATGCACATCTTCTTCGCCGAGCGTCACGTGATCGCATCCGACTTCGTCGTCGAGACCACCCTCTCGCAAATCGGGGTGTGCGATTAGGGGATCCGGTGGCCGGTAGCCGGATCCGGTACTGGCCCCGGATCCGGTATTAACCCAGCAGCCGCTGCAAGATCTCGTTCGCGGTCTTGGGGTCGGCCTTGCCGCCCATTTCCTTCATCACCTTGCCCACGAAGAAGCCGAGCAGTTTGCTCTGGCCGGCGCGAAAGCGCGCCACCTCGTCCGGGTGTGCCGCGACGATCTTCTTGCAGGTCTCTTCGATGAGGCCCGCATCGGATACCAGCGCCACTGATTCGCTGGCCACAATCTCGCCGGCCCGCCGCTTCTCCTGCCACATGCGGCCGAACACGTCCTTGGCCAGCTTGCCAGAGAGAGTGCCCTTTTCGACCAGATCCACCAGCTCGGCCAGCGCCACCGCTGGCACCGGCAGGTCCGCGGCAGCCAGCGCGCGCGGATCGTCCACCCGGGCCAGCACCTCGTTGATGATCCAGTTGGCCAGCTTCTTTGCCGGTGCCGCGCAGACCTTGGCTGCGGCGTCGAAGTAGTCCGCAATCTCGCGTTCGGAAGTCAGTACCCCGGCGTCCTGCGCGGACAGCCCCAGGTCGCCGGTGTAGCGGCGGTAGCGGTCCTCGGGCAACTCGGGCAGCGACCGTCGCGCTTGCTCGATCCAGGCTGGGTCCACGGCCAGCGGCGGCAAGTCGGGCTCGGGGAAGTAGCGGTAGTCATGCGCGTGCTCNNACCGCCTCGCCCCGATCCAGCACGACAGTTTGGCGCCGGATCTCGTGCTCGACCGCCTCGCGCACGTGTTTGAACGAGTTGATATTCTTCAGCTCGGCCTTGGTGCCCAGTTTCTCGGCGCCGTGCAATCGCAGGGACACGTTGGCATCGCAGCGCAGCGATCCCTCTTCCATGTTGCCGTCGCTGATCCCCAGGGTGCGCACCAGGGTTCGCAGCGCGCGCATGTACTCGGCCGCTTCTTCCGCCGAACGAATATCGGGCTCGCTCACGATTTCGACCAGGGGCACGCCCGCGCGGTTGAAGTCCACGAAGCTGACGCCCGAATCGTCGTGAATGTTCTTGCCCGCGTCGTCCTCGAGGTGGATGCGGGTCAGGCGCACGCGCCGTGACTCGCCCGCCACGCGGAACTCCACCGCGCCGCCCTCGCACAGCGGCTCCTCGTATTGCGAGATCTGAAACCCCTTGGGCAAGTCCGGGTAGAAGTAGTGCTTGCGCGCGAAACGACAGCGCGGCCGGATGTGCGAACCCACGGCCAGGCCCAGGCGTACCGCCGCATCCACCACGGCCCGATTGAGCACCGGCAAGGCACCCGGCAGGCCCAGACACACGGGATCGGTGCAGGAATTGGGCTCCTCCCCAAACGCGGTCGACGACCAGGAGAAGATCTTGGAACGGCTGGCCAGGTGCACGTGCACCTCCAACCCGATGACGGCCTCATATCGTTCGCCGCTCATGACGGATCCTTGGGCAGTCGCTTGTGCCAGTCGCTGCGACGCTGGTACTCGCCCGCCACGCGGAACACGGCCTCCTCGCCCAGCGGCGGCCCGATGATCTGCAACCCGATGGGTAGATTGCTCTTGGTAAACCCGCAGCACTGGGACAGGGCGGGCACGCCGGCCAGTGCCGGGGCCACGGTGTAGATGTCAGCCAGGTACATCTGCAGCGGGTCGCTCTGGCGTTCGCCCAGCTTGAACGCGGCGGTGGGCGAGGTGGGCGTGGCCAGCACGTCGCACCTGTCGAACACCGCGCGGAAATCGTCGGCGATCTTGCGCCGTACGCGCAGCGCCTTGCCGTAGTAGGCCTCGTAGTAGCCCGAGCGCAGCACATAAGTGCCCAGGATGATCCGGCGCTTGGGCTCGACGCCAAAACCCTCGCCGCGCGTCTTGCTGTACAGCTCGTCCAGCGACGAGGCCTCGGCGGTGCGATGGCCGTAGCGAACGCCATCGTAGCGCGCCAGGTTCGACGAGGCCTCGGCGGTGCAGACCAGATAGTAGGTCGCGACCGCGTACTGGGTGTGGGGCAGCGAGACCGGCACCAGCTTGGCGCCGGCGCGCGCGATCGTGTCGATGGCTTCGCGCACCGCAGCCTCCACCTCGGGATCCATGCCGGACTGGAAGTATTCCTCGGGTACGCCCACGCGCATGCCGGCCAGCCCCGCGGCGCAGGCCTGCCGGTAGTGGCCCACCGGCGAGGGAATCGAGGTCGCGTCGCAGGGGTCGTGGCCGGCGATGACTTCCAGGAGTGTGGCCACATCCTCGACGGTGCGGCCGAAGGGGCCCGGATGATCCAGCGACGAGGCAAACGCGATCACCCCGTAGCGAGAGACGCGGCCATAGGTCGGCTTCATTCCCGCGACACCGCACAGCGACGCCGGCTGTCGGATCGATCCGCCCGTATCGGTGCCCAGGCTGCCCGCGCACAACGACATCGCTACGGAAGCCGCCGAGCCGCCCGAGGATCCGCCGGGCACGCGCTCTAGGTCCCANNGCGATGGCACCCGCCGCAGCCAGGCGCGCGGAAACCGTCGACTCGTAGGGCGGCACGAAGCCGCGCAGGATCTTCGACCCGGCCGTGGTCTCCAGCCCTCGGGTCACGAAGATGTCTTTCAAGCCGATGGGCACACCCGCCAGCAGGCCCGGGTCTCCGCCCGCCGCGATCGTGGCATCGACCTGGTCCGCGCGCTGTCGCGCCCCATGGGCGTCGACCAGCAAGTAGCAGCCCAGCCGGCCATCCAGGCGCGCAATGCGATCGAGATAAGACTCGACCAGCTCGCGGGCCTTCCACTTGCGCGCGCGCACACCGTCGGCCAGCTCGGCGATGCAGGCGCCCTTCACTTGCAGCGAGGCCATGGCTACGATCCCTCGCCCGCGCCGGGCACGATGCGCGGCACCTCGAAGAAGGATTCGCGCCGCCGGGGCGCGTTTTGCAGAGCCTCTTCCACCGACAGCGACGGCTTGGGCTCGTCCTGCCGCAGGGGACAGTCGAAGGGTACGGCGTGGGTCATGGGCTCGGTGGCGCCGGTGTCCAGGTTCTTGACCGTGTCGATGTACTCGAGGATCGCGTCCAGCTCATGGGTCATCCGCTCGATCTCTGCGTCTGACAGGCGCAGGCGGGCGAGCGCCGCGATGGTGCGGACCTCGTCGGGTTGAATGCGGGGCATAACCCACTTCTTTTAGCACCATCGGTTGACAGAATCTCGCGCCAGACCTCAAATGGACTGCCGGCCAGTCGGAGCGGCGCAGAGCCACAGCCTGAAGGAGGCCTAGTGAAATTCGACATCGCTCAGCAGGAGTCCTATTCGCGCGGCGAGCTTCTGCTGCGCACGTTCTTCGGCTGGCTGTACATCACGGTGCCGCACACCCTGGTCCTGTTCTTCGTGGGCATCTGGTCGAGCATCCTGCACTTCATCTCGTGGTGGGTGATCCTGTTCACCGGCCGCTATCCGGCCTCCTTCTTCGAGTTCCACCTCAAGATGATCGCGTGGAACATGCGCCTCAGTGCATGCATGTGGAACCTGATTGACGGCTATCCGGCCATCGGAACCGCGGGCAGCCACCCGGCCGTGGCGCTTGACGTTCCCTATCCCCAGTCGCTGAGCCGTGCGAAGCTACTCCTGCGCGCGTTCTTCGGTCTCATCTACGTGAGCATCCCGCACGGGTTCTGCCTGTATTTCCGGCTGCTCGCGACGGGTTTCCTCAACTTCCTCTCCTGGTGGTCCATCCTGTTCACGGGAAAGATCCCCGAGAACTGGTTCCAGTTCAACGTGGGAACCCTGCGCTGGATGGCGCGGCTGAATCTGTACGTGACCAACATGACCGACGACTACCCGCCTTTCTCCGGCAAGCCGACCCTGGCGGCAGGCGAGACTGTCGCGGTCTAGGCCAGCCCCGCATCGCCCGCGGTGATCCCGTGTCCGAAGCCCAAGTCCTTCCCCAGCCCGACCAACTGTCTCAGCGCGAGAAGGATGATGCCCTGGCCGCGTACCTGATGAACTTCGCGGCCTGGGGCGCGGGGCTTCCCATCCCTTCGCTGAACTTGATCGCGGCCTGGGTCTACTTCCTCATCAACCGCAAGAAGAGCCGCTTCGTGGCCTTCCATTGTTTTCAGGCCTGCACCTCGCAGATCCCGACCACGTTGTTCAACATCTTCGCCGTCGGCATGTTCGTCGACTACGTGCTCATCCTGAATCGGGACTTGCCGCGCTTCTTCTGGCCCTATGTTGCCTTTGCCGTGGCGACCAACCTGATCTATCTCGGCTCCAGCATCTACGCCTGCGTCCTGGCGGCAAAAGGCCGCGTTCACTACTTCCTGGTCTTCGGACGCTGGGCCTACGCGCGCTACTACGGCCCCAACGCGGTCGGGATCGAGATCAAGGCAGCCCCCCGCAACCTCCCTCCGGCAGGCTTCTGACGTGCGAATCCTCAGGGAACTGCTCCTCCTGCTTGCGCTCTATGGCGGGGTCGGCCTGGGCGTCTACGGGGTCTGGCGGGTGTGGCCGGAATCCAAGACTCAGAAGAAGAGCGCGTCGCAGGATGATACTTCCCTCATGCATCGGACCGAGGCGAAGCTGCGCGAGCTGTTACACCGAGAGGTGACCGCCGACGCCAACGACGAGGCCGTGGTCAAGCAGGTCCTGCGCAAGGTGCAGGAGCGCCTGGATCCGGCCTTGGGCACACTTTCGTTTCCGGTTGAAAGCTACGTCATCGATTCGAGCACGGTGAACGCGGTCTGTCTGCCTGGAAACATCATCCTGGTGTACTCGGGTCTGCTGCGCAGGCTGGATTCACCCGAGGAATTGGCAGCGATCCTCGCGCACGAGATCGCCCATGCGATGCACCAGGATCCCATGAACGCACTGAAACGGGAACTGGGCCTGGCCGCGCTGTTTGCCATGGTGGGCGGACGCGGGGATGTCACCGGACGCCTGATGCACAGGCTGGTGAGCAGTGGTTTCAGCCGGCAGCAGGAGATTGGCGCCGATGAAGAGGCGCTGCGTGTGCTGGCTGCCTCTGACATCGATCCCAAAGCGCTGGCAGACGCCCTGCGACGGATTCGGGGAGAGAAAAAGGATGACGATCCGGCGGTGCTTCAGTACATCAGCACTCACCCCGGCTTCGACGAGCGCGTGCAGTTGTCAGAACAGGCATCGGCGAACTGGCCGGGCAAGGCGCGTCCGTTCGATCTCGACTGGAAGCAATTCCGAGCCCAGTTCCGCATGATCCGCTGACTGCTACTGTCGTCGCACCCGGGCCGTGGTGAGGAAGTGATCCTCGACCTCTGTCCAGAAGGCGGTAGCGGCAAAGGCCCCGTCGCTCTCGGACAAGGCCAGCGCAATCGAAACAGACCCGTCAGGCAGCGGGGTCATGCTGGCCTCGTGGAAGGCCACGTGCCGACCCACCAGCGGATCGATGGCCTTGTATAGCGCTTCCTTGAGCGAGAAGTGCAAGATGACTGCGCGCCGACGGTTTTCCTCCGGCACGCTCTCAAGCCGAGCCAGTTCATCGGCGGTGAGTACGCGCGTTCGTACGTCCGGCCCGACCTGGGCGCGGGCCTCATGTGCCGAGGCAAAGGCCGGCGGACTGGTTTCCAGGTCCACGCCAATGCTAGCGCCATTCTCGCGGCGGGCCGCCAGCCCGACCGCCAGCGTGCGTTTGTGGCTGATGGAGCCGGCCAGGTCAGAGGGCAGTGCCGGTGCGCCGCGCCGGGTGGCCAGGATCGGGCCTGGCTCGATGCCGAGATCGCGAAACGCTTCGCGCAGGGCGAGCCGGCCTGCGACCCAGCTTGGGTGACGGCCCAGAGCCAGGGTCGTCACGAACCTGCGCTCCTCGGGAACCAACGCCGTCAAGACCTGTTCGTCCACCTCCGCTGGTATGCGAACGCCCACGCACCGTCCGTGCACCAAGTTGAGGCGAAACGCAATCTCAACGTCCATCAAGCACGCTGATCCCTCAATAGTACTAAGCTGGCATTTCTTCGCAAGCCGCGGAGATTCTCGACAGCGCCGCGATAGCGACCAGTGGCCGTGGTCGTGGCCGGAGTGATCCCTCTGGTTGCGGCCGTCAGGCGACCTTACTGTAGCCTAGATTGGGCGCCAGCCAACGTTCCATCTCGTCCAGCGCAAGACCCCGACGGCGGGCGTAGTCTTGCACCTGCGCGCGGTCGATGCGGCCCACGTCGAAGTAGCGCGACTCCGGATGGGCGAGATACAGGCCGCACACGCTCGCCGCCGGGCTCATGGCAGAGCTTTCGGTCAGGGTGATGCCCACCTCGGGCGCC
>PMZX01000078.1 GCA_003170035.1 Myxococcales bacterium
CAGCGCGTACGAACCCGAGGCCATTGTTCCCTTCGTGCCCAAAACCGCCACCGTGCCCGCGGTGAGTGCGCCACGGCCAACGTCCCCGCGCGCGCCCCGCCTGAGCGCGCGACGAGTGGGAGGGCGCGTGGGCAGAGCTCGGGGACGCGCAACTTGTTGGCTGGGCGTCCGACAACCTTTGTTAGGGACTTCCTTGTTGCCGCAAGCAATCCGTCACACGTCTGCGATCAAGGGCGCCTGTTCATACGAACGCCACCGACCTGAAGAGACACTGCTCTATCGGATTCTGCAGGAGCACTGGTCTGGATTCCTGGCCGACGTGGAAATCGGCGGCGGCGAATTGCCCGCCTTCGTGCTCGACGAGGTCGACGCGTACCTTCGCTGCGGCATCCCTGCGCACGGCTTCTTGCGCGTGCGCTGCAACGACTGTGGCCACAGTCGAGTTGTCGCCTTCTCGTGCAAGCGCCGCGGGTTCTGTCCCAGTTGTTTGGGTCGGCGCATGGCCGACACGGCCGCGTTTTGCGTGGACCACGTCTTCCCGCACGCGCCCGTGCGCCAGTACGTACTGACCGTGCCCTATAGCGTGCGTTTCCAGATGGCCTACTCACCGGAGATCACCAGTTCCGTGCTCCGCACGTTGATCGGCGCCATGACCTCGGACCTCCGGCGCCGCGCAAGGAAACGAAAGATCTGCGGTTGCCTGCAGACCGGCAGCCTGACCGTCGTGCAGCGCTTCGGCTCGTCGTTGAGTCTGAACGTCCACTTCCATGTTGTGGCCCTCGACGGCGTGTATGCCCCGCGGCCGGACGGCAGCTTGTTGTTTCACCCCTTGCCGGCGCCAACCGACGAGGACGTTGCGCGCCTGGCCCGCGCCGTGTGCCGCAAGGTCACTCGTTACCTGCGGCGGCTCACGTGCCCAGCCGACGACGAGCAGGCGACGCTGCTCGACAATCTGGCCAACGCCTCGGTGCAAGGCGTGGTCGCCACCGGTCCACGCCGAGGGTGCCGCGTCTTGCGCCTGGGAAGTCACGGCAAAGATGCCCAGGCCGCGATCATGGGCAAACGGTGCGCAGAGGTCGCCGGTTTCAACGTGCACGCCAACGTGCGCATAAGCGCCAACGATCGCGAGGGCATCGAGCACCTGTGTCGCTACCTGGCCCGCCCACCCATCGCCAACGACCGTCTGCAGGAACTACCCGACGGCCGGCTCGCCCTGCGCTTCAAGCAAGCCTGGCGCGACGGCACTGCCCACATCGTGTTCACCCCGCACGAACTGATTGAGAAGCTGATCCCTCTGATCCCGAGGCCACGCTCCCACTCGGTTCGCTACCACGGCATCTTGGGTCCAGCGGCCAAGGATCGTGCCAGAGTGGTGCCGCCGCCCCCACCGTCCCGGCCGGAGTCGCCGCCCGAAGCCGGCAACACATCCCGCGAGATCGACGCCAGCCGCATCCCGGGGTTCGGCCGGACAACATGGGCGGTGTTGTTGAAACGCGTGTTCCTAGTCGATGCGCTGACCTGCCCGAAGTGCGATGGCCGCATGAAGATCCTGGCCGTGATCACCAGAGCCGATTCCGTGCGCGCTATTCTGGACCACCTGGGAATTCCCAGCGAAGCCCCGCGCCGCCACCCCGCACGGCCGCCCCCGCAGACTGAGCTTCCCGGCAGGGACACCGATGCGTTCTACGCCGACCCTCCGAGCCCGGAATCGTGAGCCTCCGCCGGTCCGCAGCGACCACACGGGGGCACCTCTGTACCCGAAGCCCCCAACCCCGTAGAATCCCGCTTGTTTTCCCTCGGGTATAGGGGCTAGTTGACGTAAAGGCGGTTATCGGACATTTTGACGCCTGGTGATGCACGCGCAGATACGCACTTGTTCGACCTATGTTCCGACAGAGTGTGGCCGTCGGAGAATTTCGGGATGTGGGACCCAGATGATCAGCTCTCCCTCCTGGCCCATGAGATGACTCATTCAGTCCAGTGGGAGCAGGGCCCTGTGTCGTTCGCGGCAAGGTACACAGGAGAATGGCTGTGGAACGGTTCGGACGCGTACAACGTACCGAAGTCGATGCTTGGGATGACGCTCGACAGTTCGACTGTTAGGGCTTGGAACTACACGTTTGACGAAATCGCGGACTACATGGCGTGGCAAGTGGCGCCTTCCGCCGGACGCGTGCACCTAAAGTAGGCGTCCTTTGATACAAAGTGGAGCGAAGCGATGAGGATGGTGTTGTTCGCGATGCTTCTGTCCTTTTCAATGGGATTTGACTGTCGAACTGATCATGGGGAGGTCCGACCGCAAATTGTTGGGGGAATGCTCACGTTTGGTTTTGGCCCGTCTGGTTGGCGAACGAAGTCGCCCAGCGTGAACAGGATTTCGGTGTTTGAGCTAGATCAGCGTCAGAGAGGTAGGACTGTATGCAGTGTTAACCGGCTGACGCGCGTCGGAACCGTAGAGTTGGCTGCCTGGCGATATGGGGAGCGTATTGAGGGCTTCGACCTTCAAGGGTGTGGACCCCTGGAGATTGGTAGGAACTACGGCGTGACCGTGAGCGGGTCGTATGGGTCTGGTGTGGCATTCTTTGTGCTCGAGAGAACGGGTTCAGTAAGGAAGCTAGGTCCCTAACAGCAATGCCCCAAGCCAGGGGGGCGGTGGTAGTGGGGCGCAGAAGAATGAGGTCGACGGGTATGCGCAGGCCGCGGGCAACGGGAGAGATCTTTCGCGGGAGCCACCGCCAGGTGAAACGCCACATGACGAGCCGTACCCCGGCGACAACCTCGCTACTCAAGAAATGGATAAGCAGCACGCAGTCGACCCAAGTAGAGAATATTCAGCGGAAGTGACAGGCGTTGAGGGAAAGAACGGTTACAGGTACGATAAGACCGCGGAACTTGTCAACGTGAAT
>PMZX01000081.1 GCA_003170035.1 Myxococcales bacterium
TGTGTCACCGACAAGGATGACCCTGGCAAGCCAGACGGTGGCGGCGGACAGAGCACCGTGCCGGTCGCTTGCGTGAGCAGCAGCGACGTCGGCGGCACGAGTGACGCGAGCGCTGGCGTTCCCATCATCGTGGTCGATCAATTCGGCTACCTGCCGAATTCAGAGAAGATCGCGGTGATTCGCGATCCGCAGACCGGCTTCGACGCCGCCACCGATTTCACTCCAGGGGCGAGCTACGCCTTGGTCGATGCTTCGAGCGGCGCTCAGGTGTTCACGGGCGCCGCGACGGCATGGAACAATGGGGCCGTACACGCGCCGAGTGGCGACAAGGCCTATTGGTTCGATTTCTCGTCGGTGACGACCCCTGGTACGTACTACGTGCTCGACGTCGAGAATAACGAGCGTTCCCCTGCCTTTCGCATCGGCAACGACGTGTACCGGGTCGTGTTGCGCCATGCCCTGCGCACTTTCTTCTATCAACGCGTCGGACAGGCCAAACAAGAACCCTACGCCGACGCGGCCTGGGTCGACGGCGCTAGCCACGTCAAGGCGCTGCAAGATCACAATGCCCGGCTTTACAGCGCCAAGAACGATGCAACGACCGAGCGCGACGTTTGGGGTGGCTGGTACGACGCGGGCGACTACAACAAGTACACCAGCTGGACGGCGAACTACATCGTCGAGATGCTGCAGGCGTACGAGGAGAATCCGGCCGCCTTCACCGACGACTTCGGGATTCCGGAATCGGGCAACGGCGTGCCCGACATCCTCGATGAGGCGCGCTGGGGGCTCGATTACTTGACCCGTTTGCAGAATGCGGATGGCAGCATGCTCTCGGTGGTCGGCGAGGCTTCGGGAAGCCCTCCCTCGGCTGCGACCGGACAGACCCTGTACGGCCCGGCAAACACCTCGGGTACGCTGGCATCGGCGGCTGCCTTCGCCGCTGGTGCGCGCGTGCTCGCTGGGGTCGCAGTCGGCGATTTCCCCGCGTTTTCCACGGCGCTCGCCAGCCGCGCGGTGCAAGCGTTCACTTGGGCCGAGGCCAATCCGGCGGTCTTCTTCAAGAACAACGATTCAGCGTCCAAGACTCAGGGACTCGCGGCGGGGCAACAAGAAGTCACCCCTTCCGGGCTCGTCCCCTATCGCATCAAGGCGGCCGTGCATCTATTCCGACTGACGGGCAGCCCCACCTACAGCGCCATCGTGGATCAGCTCTACACCCAATTGCAGCTCATCAACTCCGCCTTCGCCTATCCCTTCGAGGTCTCCAATCAAGACATGTTGCTCTACTACGCGGATGCGCCCGGCGCGACGGCGACAGTACGGGACGATATTCGCACCAAGTACGACACGAGCATGATGACCGGCGACGACAATCTACCTGCCCATACCACGAGCAAGGATCCCTACCTCGCTCACATGAAGGACTATGTTTGGGGGAGCAACTCGACGAAGGCCAACCAAGGCAACATGTTTTGGGCCATGGTGACCCACGGTCTCGAACCGACGCAGGACGCGACGATGAAGAGCTTGGCCGAGCGCTACATTCACTACCTGCACGGCGTGAATCCCTTGGGCCTCGTCTATCTGTCCAACATGGGCTCGGCCGGCGCCACGCGCTCGGTGACGGCAATCTTTCACACCTGGTTCAACGAGACCAGCGCGTGCTTTGCTCGCGTGACGGCGACCACGCAAGGGCCAGCGCCAGGATTTCTCGCGGGCGGCCCCAACCCACGCTACACGCTGGACAGATGTTGCCCGAGCAGTTGCAGCGGCCTCTCGGATATCTCAAAGTGCAACCCGGCCCTGGTCACGCCGCCCCTGGGACAGCCGGACATGAAATCCTATCGGGACTTCAACGCCAACTGGCCGCAGGATAGCTGGAGCGTTTCGGAGAACAGCTGCGGCTATCAGATCGCGTATATTCGGCTGCTGTCGAAGTTCGTACAGTGACGCCGAGGGCGGCGGCACTAGGGTGATGGATAAATAGGCAGAACCGCGTCCGCATAGGCTTGCTGGATGGCGGCTTTGGCGACGGCAGATTGCGGATGCACGCCATCTCCCGAGTATTTCACCGTGCAGTCCGCCTGCACGGTAGCCACGCCTTGGACGTACTCGGGATGGGCCGCGACAAGCCCATAGAGGTCGGGGCCGCAGGGCAGTTCGAACTCCAGTTGCAGTTTGTCGATGACGGCGTTGAACTCGTCGACGTGCGCGCCGACGGTATTCCAGGGGATACGCGGCAAGATCGGAACGCGTTTCGCATCCGTCAGCAGCTTGATGATCGACCGCAGCGTGGCTTCGAAACCCGCACCTGCCGCGGTATTGCTGCCCCAAGAATCGTTCGTGCCATACGCCAAAGTCACGAACGTGAGCCCTTCGGCGTAGGTCAGCCACTGGTTGTCTTGCAGATGGAGCAGGGCATGATTGAGCGTTTCCCCGCCGTTTCCAGCCTCGACCAGCGCCGGCGTGTAGGCCGGACGCTGAGCGGTTATAAGCCTGTCGAGCTCATTTGGGCCGCCAGTGCGATTGAAGCTTACCTTGGTGATGCTGTCGCCCATGATGAAATAGCCATCGGTAGGATCGCTATCGCCGATGGCAGAAAAGTCGCGAACCTCGATCTCATCAAGCTGCACGGCGCGCGCCGCCCCGGAGGCATCCAACCCGGCGGCCGTCACCTCGAAGCGCACCCATTTCATGCCCGCAAAAGGAATCAGATGGGTACGCGCCCGCACCGGATTGTCCGTAACGGTCACTACTGTCGTCCAGGTTCCGTCGTCGCCGTTGGTCGAGTCAGCCGAGGTCTTGATCAGGTAGCCAACCGGCGAGGTCGCGTTCTTGTAGTCGGTTGCCGTGTAGAAAGACGGACCGTAGTCCTGGTAGCCGACATCCTGCCACCCTAACAGCAGCTTGGTGTAGCCGGTTCCCATGTCGATGGAAACCCATTTCGGCGCACCCGCCACCGGGGTGAGCAGCAGCCCATTCGCCACATGATACTTGCCGTCGACGATTAGACCCACGTTCGCCTGCTCGGTGGAGTTCGTCGTCACCGGCCGGCCGACCGAGACGAGTGGCGTGGGTTTGGCCAAGGCCCCAAGCCACTTGGCGGGCATGATGCAAGCCGGTGCTGTCACAGTCGGTTGCCCGCCGGTGCCGCCGGTCGCTGGGAAACACGTCGAGCCTCCTGCACCCGCGCCTCCTGCACCCGCGCCTCCTGCACCCGCGCCTCCTGCACCCATGCCTCCTGCATTGGCCACCGCGCCGTCGGGAATATAGCCGCCGTCAGCGGTGCATGCAGCGACTGCCACGAGCAAGGTGAGCCCAAGGGCGCCAACGGCTAGGCCAAGCCATGCCGCCCTCGCGGGCTGGCGTGCGGGCCTCCAGCCGCGGGTTGCAGCGAGAGCATCCTGATCTTGGGAAGGGCGAGTATCGTTGCAAGCAAGCATGGCATCCTCAACAAATTCAGTAGTGCCGTGGGCACGGCCTTTTCGGGACGTCTAGAATACCTCCGAGTTCTCCTTAATGTACTCGATTAGCTCATCGACCTGCGTAAACGCAATCGCTGTGCACGTGTCGGCCGCGCCGTAGTAAATTGCGATCCTGCCCGTGTCAGCGTCGTACAGAGTGGCACACGGGAATGCCACATTCGGCACAAAGCCGACCGCCTCATATTGCCTTTCCGGCGTTAGCAAATAGTTGCCGCACCTATAAAGAACCTTCCACGGCTTCTCGATACCCAGGATCGCGGCGCCAAAACTATACACAAAGCCGTTACAGGTACCAGACACGCCGTGATAGAATAGTAGCCATCCTTCGGTCGTCTCAATCGGTATCGGGCCTGCACCGATTTTCGTTCCCTGCCACCAGCCCTTGCCGCCTTTGCTCATGACGTGTTTGTGATTGCCCCAATGAATCAGGTCCGGGCTTTCGCTGATATAGATGTCACCAAAGGGGGTATGGGCGCTGTCACTTGGTCTGCTCAACAGATAGTACTTGCCCTTGATTCGTCTCGGGAAAAGCACGCCGTTTCTGTTGAATGGCATCAGGGGATTCGGCATACGGACAAAGGTCTTGAAGTCCGTCGTCCTGCCCAGGCCGATCGACGCCCCGTGCATATCGTCGCACCACACAATGTAGAAGGTGTCGTCAATTCTCACAAGTCGGGGGTCATATCCATAGCTTATAGGCCTGGACCTTCCCTTCTCAGTGACCCAGTCAATGGGGTCGGGGCCGATCTTCCATCGCAGAGCGTCCTTGCTCTTGCCTGAAAACAAAGTTGCCCGGCCGTTTCTCTGGTCCGCCCTGAATACTCCGACAAATCCCCTTGCACGCGGCGCCACCGCGCTATTGAAAATCCTCGCTGCCTTTGGTATCGGATTCCAGTCGAGAATGGGGTTTCCACTGTATCTCCACACAACATCGATGCAACCCTTGGGCTTGTCTTCCCATGGCATATTCGGAAGTGCTTCACCGATGATCGTTCTGCCCCTCTTCACTTCTTCGCCTTCTTTCAACACTGAACAAAAAGAACCACGCTCAAGCCGTTGCCGCGTCTTGCCCGCTGGCCTTGCGCCTTTCCTCGAGCTCCGTCTTGACCTTTGCCATTGTCTTGTCATCAAGCTTGTAGAAGAACATCAAAATGACTAGAGCGACTAATCCTATACCCGCAGGGATAATGCTCATCATTGCCTTTATGCCGTTCTGAACGTCAAGGTTTTGAACTTGGTTGGCGACGTACCCCGTCGCGGCGAGGACGAACCCTGCGATCATGCTTCCCACCGCCCAGCCAAGTTTGTTTGACATAATGGATGCCGAGAACACCAGGCCCGTCGCCCTTCTGCCTGTCTTCCATTCCGAGTAATCGGCGGTGTCTGCGTACAGAACCCACAGCAAAGCCGAAATCGGGCCGCCTACCAATGAGCCGACGGTTTGAAACACGAAAATCCACATCAGGTCGGTGGGCTTGAACAGATAGAACGCCCCGGTGCAGATGAGCGCCGCAATGAAGAGGATAATCGTTGCGCTCTTTCTACCGACAAGTTTTGCAAAGAATGGAACGAGCAAGACGCCAATAAGTGACAACGCCTGCCCAATTGTATTGAACGCTGACGTCAGGGTTTCCCAGCCGAAGTTGTGCCCGGGCTCAAACAGAGTGATCGCGGGCTTTCCGCCGATTCCGTAAATGGGATTTACAAGGTATTGCAGCAGAAAGTTGAGTACCTGCGCCAGGATCGGGCTTTCCTGCTCCGAAACGTAGTATTTGAAATAGTGGGTAGTAACACTCATTCGTATGCATACGAAGAGGATGAAGAGAATTGTGACGATGAATAGGAATATCCAAGGCACATTCTGAACGATATCGCCCAAATCCCTTCGAACGGATGTTCTTTCCTTCGCAATCGGCTGGATTCGCTCACGCGTGGCTAGGAAAGTGATGACAAACAGGACTACTGCGGCGATTCCGTAGATCCCCATCGTCATCTGCCAGCCCCTTTGCGCGCTGCCATGCCCGAAATGGGCGGCGAACGGCAAGACGGTCATCGAAACGATGATGCCGCCCAGATAGGCCCCTACGAACTTGAAGGATGATGCGCTCGTCCGCTCGACCGGGTCGCCGCTCATAACGCCGAGCAAAGCCGTATAGGGGATATTGACCGTTGAATACAGGAACATGAAGACGATGAATGTGAGATATGCGTAAACGACTTTCCCCCAGTATGCAAATTCGGGGGTCGTAAACGAAAGTACCGCCATCACCGCCAATGGAACTGCACCAAAGAGAATGTATGGCCTGAACTTTCCCCACCTACTCTTGGTCCGGTCGGCGGTCATTCCTATGACCACGTCAAAAATGGCATCCAGCACCCTCGATACGAAGAACATGATGCCGGCGGCAAAGGCCGAAAGGCCAAAAACCTCAGTGTAGAAGAAAAGAAGCTGCGTCATTACGGTCATCCAGAAAAGGCATGACGCCAAATCACCGCAGCCGTACAACATCCTCTCTTTCACTGAAAC
>PMZX01000326.1:0-1655 GCA_003170035.1 Myxococcales bacterium
TTCCGCTTGCCTGCCAGCAGGCGGCTCCGCTATTGGTGGGCATGGCGGTGGCCGGAATCGTCTTGGGTTCCTTCCTGGCCAATCGGCGTGCCGAACCGGCCCTGTGGGCGGGCCGCGCTTGGGTGGCGCAACTCGGCTTCTTGCTGCTGGGACTTGTGACCGCCACTGCGCGAAGTGTGGCCGGCGCGGTGTTTCAAGTATTGGCCCAGGGACTTTCGTGCGCCGGATTGTACCTGATCGTGGGTACTCTGCAGAAAGACGGCACTGTGGGTCGAGTGAAGTGGCTGAAACCGTCTCTTGTGGTCGTCTTCCTCGCCGCCGCAGGAGTACCCGGGTTGTGCGGCTTCATTGGTGAATTCTTGATTGTGCTTGCCGGGTGGCGTGCGCCTGCAGAGTGGCGACAGCTTCAGCTCGCGCCCCTGTATATGCGTCCGGCAGTCGTGGCAGTCGTTGTGGCGTCTGCGGCGGCTGCCTACGCAGTGGGCTTTGTTCGAATGCTGGCCCGTATGGCTGGCAGCCGGGCCGGGGCCGAGATGGGAACGCCTTGCCAACTGCTTTGGGGCGAGAGGGTTGCACTCACCGTGGTATTGGCAGCAATGGTCGGCCTCGGTCTTTTGCCTGGGAGAATCCTCAGGCATTTCTCCCCTCGCGTCTCCTCGGTTCTTTCGTCTGCGAGGGTGCGTTCGACGGACGTGCAGGCCCACCCGGAAAACCCGGCACACATGCTGGATCCCGGAGCGAACCCAGCCATTAGCGGCGTATTGCGCGCATTTGACTAGCAGCCCGTGGCGAAAGTCTCCACGTCGCCGTTCGGGCGGGTTCTGGGCCGGCTGCTAGGGTGTGATTTCGAGTTGGAAGTAGGCAGAGTCGACGCCGCCGCGGCTGTCGCGCAAAACCACCCACAAGTGCAGCGGCCCGATCTGGTCAGGGTGCCAGATGTTGTCGGTGTACAGGTCGGTCTCGTCCTCGCTCCGCCCCGTGGTGTCGTGATCGAACACGCCGGATGTGGCGTACCAGGAGACGCGCATGGCCTCGCGGTGGGTCTTGAGCGTGCGCGAAAGCACGTCATAGGCGGGATAGGACTCCACCACGTCGTCGGTCCAGGACGCCTCGAACATCACCGTGCTCCCCATCGGGATCTGGGTTCTCGACGGGGTGAACCCCACCGCCGGCTCGAGCACCTGCGCGTTGTTGTCATCGATCTGGTAGCTCACGAAATCGATGCGTGGATTCTGGTTGGGCTGGTAGGTCTGATTGTACTGGCGGAGAGCATCGGCTGGTGCATAGGCCAATCCACAGAAGATCCGCTCCAGGCCGAAGCCGACCAGCGCATCTTGCGTCGCCATGCCGGGCCGCCACAATTCCTGAGGGACGTTCAGACCGACCCGGACAGGCAGATAGTAGCCGCCCGTCACATCCGGATCGCGTGGGCGGATGGCCGGCGCGTTGCCTACCACCGGGGGCGATTGCGGGCCGAAAAGCTGGCAGGCGTTGTCGGGCATGGGCGCCTGAAAGGTCGTGGGCGTGGGCCCTTCGGTGCCCGGCAAGGCGTTCATGTCCAGACAGGCCCGATTGACTGCATTGGTTTCAGTGGGCGGCTTTGGCACATTGCAGATGGACCACAGCGCGGGTGCGGTGACGACCGCGTTGGGGGC
>PMZX01000326.1:1701-9562 GCA_003170035.1 Myxococcales bacterium
TCGCATCAGAACTCCACGCGTGCGCCCATAACCGCCAGGGTGGGAAGCCCCGTGATGTAGCCGCGTTGGCTGAAATTGGCGCTGTAGGTGATCTCCTCGGGGTTCTTGCGGTTGGTGACGTTCTGCACGTCGAGAAACAGGTTGAGCTTCATCCGGCCCAAGACAAATGACTTTTCCAGGCGGAAATCGAGCGAGTAGAAGGCGGGAATGCGGATTGAGTTCTGCGGGCCGAAGATTGGTTCGGCTTGATAGTCCTTGAGATTGGTGTCGGCGCCGGGAATGACCGGCGTGCGCGGCGCGCCGGTGGTATAGCGGAAACGCACGCCGGCTTGCAGGCCGGGCAGTATCTCATAGCTGCCCAGTATGGCGAGGACGTGAGTCTGATCGTAGTCGAGCAGGCGCCACCCATTCTCCGGGCGGTCCTTGCGTTCGCTGCGGATCAGCGAATACGAGACCCAGCCGAAGAACCCCTTGAGCAATTCCTGGCGCAACAGGAGCTGGCCGCCGTAACTGCGGCCGATCCCGGTCTGTTCCAGCGACTCGCCTACCGGCGGCGAAGTCAGGGCATTGCGCGCCACCAGGTCATAGAGGCGCTTGTAGAAACCCACGACTTCCAGGCCAAGCGTTCCCGTGAATCGCCAGGCCACGCCGCCCGTGACGTGTGCAGCCGAGGAGAGGCCAATGCGCGGGTTGCCAAAGACCGGGCTCAAGTCCTCGGGTTGCGGCGGCTGGCCATAGATGCCGGCGCCCGCGGTGAGGGTCATCCGCTTTGTCGCGCGATAGGCGAGCGAAAGGCGTGGGTTGGGCAGATAGCGCAGTATCTGCGCTGCTCCGGTTTTCCACGGCAGCGGATTCTGGGTTGCGTCGAGCCGCGTGTAGCCGATGTCCGGGACAGTGTCACTGTGCGGAGTGCGTAGGTTTCCATCGAGCACAGTGGGCTCGAAGCGCAATCCGGGGGTCAGGGTCAGCCTGCCGATGGTGATCTCGGTGAAGGCGTAGGGCGCAATGTCCACCATAGCGATGCGCCAACGATCGACCGCCACATCGCCCGTGGGTGGTTGCCCGAAGATGTAGATATCGCCCTCGCGCGGCGGCAGGTTGTTTGAGCCGGCACGGAACGCGGTGTGGAACCGGCTCTGGAAATCAAGGCCCACGGACAGGGTCGCGCTCTTTGCCACCCGCCGGCGATAGGAGCCGCGCAGGGCATACTGCCAGGCGCTGACGTCAAGCACGGCGGGAGTGTTTCCGAAGTGCAACGTGGAGGAGCTGTCGTCGGTTGCAATTGATGGCGTCACGGTCAAACTGGCGCCGTCAGGAAGCAGACGGGCGTAGCGCACAATCAGACGGCGACTGTGCAGGATCGTGTCTTGGGTTCGCACCTCGAATGGATCGCTGGAGGGCACCGTCCGGCGCAGATAGTCATCGGACCCGAGGAAAGTGGCCGCCAGGTCCTCGTCCTTGCCCAGAGTCCAGGACACGCGCCCCTGGTAGTCATCGTAGCGCGGGATGGGGAAATAATCGCCCACGTCTTTGGAAACCACCGTGCTCAGGATCTGGTCCAGATAGCCCTGGCGGCCCGCGACGGCGAGGCGCAAGCTGGGGGTGAGCGCGGCCGAAAGCATGCCCGACACATCGAGNNGAAAGGTCGATTGAACTGACCAGATCGGAATTGATGGTCGAACGCATACCGCCCACGTGGTACAGGGCCGGAATCTCCACCCCGTCGACGTTGATGCGGCTTTCGTTGGGCGCCGAGCCCCACACGATGAGCGCACCCGAGCCAAAGGCGGATCGCCCCACACCGGGCAGGTTCTGCACGACCTTCAGGGTGTCGCCCTGCGTGCCGGGCACGCGCCGAGCCTCTTCGGTGCGCACGCGTGTCTCGACCACCTCCTTCTTGATGCGCGGGGCACGCACCAACACCTCCTCGTCGACGTCCTCTTCCTTGGCCTCCACCATGTACTTCACGCTCTTCTTCTTGCCCTTGCTGATGGCCTCCTCGGTTCTGATGGTGACCAGATCCTTTGACGAAAGCTCGACCACGTGCGTGCCCACCGGCACGTCGACGAAAGCGAAGGCACCGTCTTCGTCAGTGACCGTCTCGATGCCGAGATCGACCAGCTTTACGCGTACGCCCCCGACCGACGCCTTGCTCAGTTTCTCCAGGACCACGCCCTCGAAGTTGATCTGTGGCCCCAGCGACACCACCACCTCTTTGATGGCGAAGCGGTAGGCATATTGGATTTTGACCGGAATAGGCACGCCATCCTGCTCGGCCGGCTCGAACACGAACTGACGGACAGCGGCCAGCGCCGCCGCATCGAAATCGGGACCGGCCGAGGTCACCAACTCGACCGCGCCCACGCTTCCCGTCTCGCCGATCTCGATCGACAGCACGACCCGGGCGGTGATGCCCGCTGCCTTCTTGTCGGGCGGATATTCAGCCTCGATGAACTTGATCAGCTTGGGCGGTTTCAGCCTGGACGCGCTCTCGCCGGCACCGGTCTGGGCCACCGCCATGGAGGCCGTGGCCAGCAAGGCGGCCGCGACGGCAACACAGATGCTTCTCATCGTCGACCTAGATGTCGAACTCGAAGGCCAGCACGCCCGCCCCGGTAACGTGATTGCGACTGGCCTCGGCCTCGGTCAGCACGCCCGAGGCTTGCCCGATGAGCGCCCCCTGTCGCGTGGCGCGCGCCTCCCAGTAGGCCGATTTCTCACCGCACAACGAGAACGCGTCTACCCGCACCAGGTAGTGTCCCTGGGGCGCAGCGGTTGGCCAGATCACATTCTCGCGATCCCGGTTGTCGATCTGGCAGGCGGCGTTCGAATCAAGATCGAGCCCGGCTGGTTCGCCGCCGGCGTCTGACGCCTCGGACGGTGCGCCTGGCGCCTTGGCCCACACCTCGGTCGTCCCACTTCCGTCAGGCAATGGCGCCACCACGTGCAGGTCCAGGTCCACCGGTGTGTTCCACAGCAGAGAAACCACGACATCCCCGGTCGGCTCGGCGGACGGGACCTCGATGTCCAGGCTGCGCGCGGTCCCCATTACGCCCCCTTTCCCGATACCACGGAAGATCAAGGTCAGTGCCGGCGTATTGGTCACATCCGAGATGGGAAGGTTCTCCGGATCGATGAGCGGCGAGAACGACAGCGTGGCCTGGAACTGCATGAGATCCGACGTGGCCGACGTCGGGCTCCCCACCGGAACAATCCAGTAGCTCTCTTCCCCTTGCATTCCGATGGCGACCGCCTGGGCCGACGGCCCCGCGTTGCCATCGAACACCATGCCCTTCCGGCCCGGATACACGATTAGCTTCCCGCCCTGATCAAGCTTGACCGCGGAAACCTCGATATTCGAGTTGCTGGGCAAATCAGCCAGCCGGCCGTTTTCAAGTTGGCCGTCCTCGACCCTCAAGAGCTGGTCCACGCCGGTAGAGGGCTGTCCACCCCCACAGGCGGCCCCCAATAGCCCAGCAACGCCTACCCAAGCAGCGCGAGAATGAAGCACGCGAGACATCAGAAGTGCACCTCGCCGCGCAACACGAAGGCGTTGTCGGCCAGGTTGGCGGGATTGCCCTGACCATCGAGCCCCAGGTGATTGCGATTGATGTCGTATTCCAGAATCAGCCGGCCCCACTCGGGCGCAATCAGTGCGGCGGCAAACGCAAAAGTCCGGTAGCTCATGTCCCGCGGCACGACGTTGCCCATGGTCGACCGGTACGAGTCGCGATCCGGGTCGTAATAGTCATAGCGAAGTCCGACCGCCAAGTGATGGCCCAGCTCTTGGGTTACGGCTGCGTAGTAGCCCAGCTCGCGAAAGCTGTGCGCCTGCTCGCCCTTGGGCGTGGACAGCGGGTCCGCTGGCACTACCCCGCGGTCGAGATCGTTGGCCGAATAGACCTCGCCGTAGACGGTGGCCCTTCCCAGACGAGGAACATTGATCGAGAATTGCAGATCCCCGCCCACCGCAAAGCGCGAGAAGTTTGTCGACGTCCCCGGCACGCTGCCCTGGATTCCCACCAGTTCGCCCGAATCGATGGTTCCGTTGCTGTTGTAGTCAATCCAGGCCACTGTCCCCTTGGTGGCCGGCGTGCCCTGGTGAAACCCGGTGCCGCGCAGGAGCGAAACCCCGCCCGAGACGTGGATTCCTTCCACGATCTCGGTATCGATTCCTGCCCGGCCCGCGATGTCTTTCTGATGATTCGGGTCAAGGCCGGCAAAACGGCCCGAGCCGAGCAACTCGCCGTTCTGCACTGCCACCGCGTAGCGCAGAAAGCGCCAGCCGCCCTGTACCCGCGCGCCCAAGTCGTATCCTTCCCCGGCGTCCGGAAAGAAGGCCTGCGCCGCTGTGCTGCGCTCGAGAAACAGCCTGCCGCGGTTGGCTTGTCCCACCTCGAAGCCGAAGGGGACCTTCAGTAGGCCGATGCTCGCCATCACGAGAGGCACCGGACCCTCGCCGGGCAACATCGCCGAGGCGTGCGCATCCAGTAAGCGCATGGTCGGGCCGTTCACCGTATTCGCATCCAGCTCCAGCCCACCCTCACCGTAGGTCCTCTTCATCGCCACGCCCAGACGCGCCCGGCGAATCAAGAAGCGATCCTGATTGAGTGGCAAGCCGGTGTCTGGATTGATTTGGTCTTGCGAGGACTGACGTATCTGGTAGTCCGCTTGCACAAGGCCATAGAGCGATACTCCCGGCCCTGCGATCTCGACCTGCGGCGGGGCTTCGCGCGCCCGCGTCTCTTCCCGTTGCGTGGCCTCGTCGATTGCCTGCTGCAAGCGCGTGGTATCCGCCTGGCGAGCGGCGCGCTCGTCTGCCAGCTTGGCTTCGGCATCCTTCTGGGCGGCCGTGACCGCTGCGGCCTGCTCGGCTCGCAATGTCTCTTCGCGCTGCTTGGCCGCAGCCTCTTGTTCGGCCAGTTGCTTCTCGAAGTCGCTCTTCAGCGCCGCCAGCTTCTCGGCTGCTTCTTGCTCAGCCGCAAGCTGCTGGGCTGCCTTGCCCCGCGCGGTCTGCGCTCGGGCGTCAGGGGCGCCTAACACGCTCGTTGTGACCAGCGCCAGACAAAGGGCCAGGCTGCGTTGCGCGAAGCGGCCTCGATTCTTCCCGGTCCAGCACGGGTCTATTGCCATTGTCATCACTGGGCGCTCTCCTTCAGTGCGTGCTGCAGGTTTGGTAGTTGACCACCGGCTTGGGGACCGTGACTGGGATGCCGCTCCTGCTGGGCGCGTTGACGATGCAGGCGTGGATCTCGTCCGCATTGCCCCCGCAATCCACGCCCCCGCCGTCCGGCACACCGAAGCATGTTCCCCCTTCCGGTGCTGATGGTTTCGAGTCCACGCTGCGGTGGCCAGCATCAACCGGGTGCCGCGTGATTGTGGCAGTGTGGCCCGACCCGCAGGCGCCGATCACTGTGATCATCAGCAGGCTGGCAAGCAACGCGCGGTTTCTGTTGAAGCTCAACACGTTCTTGTTCTCCAGGCAGCTTTACTCGCAGAATCCATAGCTGCACACCTGTGCCCCGGTACAGTCGTCTTGGCCCTTGCATGGTTTGCAGCCACAGGGCACGGCTACGCCAGTAGCCTGTGACTCGAAGTAGCAGCCGCACGGCTGCGAATCCCGGTACGGCGAAAAGGGGCCGCCGTCCGCGTACCGTACGACCCGCATCGCGCACGCGGGCACAACGCCGCTTTCGGCGAAGACGTCAACGATGTTGAAGGGCAACGGTGCCTCGCCCGGCAGCCCAGGCTTCTGCAGCATCCAGTTCACGAACCGCTGGGCCATGGGCTGCACCGGGACGTTGTCAGCCCCGGCGAGGGCGACCATGTGTAGCGGCCCCTGTACCATGTAGTGGCCGTCGCGCACCATCCGCCGGTCGCGGCTCGTGCTGTCTGAGTCGGGATAGTATGCCTTGTCCTGGCCAGGTCCCTGCAAGGCCACGGCCTTCAGGACGTCGCGGTGCTGGTCATAGACTTCATTCGAGATATAGCCGATGGCCGCAGTCTGCTTGATTGAGTTTATCACCCTGCTTGCTGCCTCCTGGTTCCACTGTGCGGTGCCTGTACATCCCTGGACGCACACCTGGTCCAGGCCCAAGCCCAGGCAGGCGTAGGTCATCTCTTTCACGCCCTGATCCCCGGCCAGAAACGCGTACGTGATGATCTGGGTTGGGTCCACGAACGGGTAAATGAGGCCGAGTGAGCCGCACGCCAGAATGTCGCGCGTCTGGTCCAGGCTCAGGTAGGTGGTGGAGAAGTTGGCGCGCGGGACCACGACAACCATGGCCTGGGTGGGCCCCTGGAAATCCACCAACATTCTCGCGTTGTTTGCGACGTTGACGCTTGGATCGCGCAGGCCGATGGCGCTGTCGACCGCGTCCCGAACATTTGAAGGACAGGTAGCATAGTAGACGTCGGAAAGGGCGACGTCGGCCTTGGTGACCTGGCCTGCGCTGATTGAGCAGGTGTCGATCTTAGGCAGACCAGCGGCATCAATCGAATAGAACTCCGCAGCACCGGCGATGTTGAGGCCTTGCGCAACCGCGGCGAGCGCGTTGCAGCCGTCATATCCGAGGTACAGCAGCGAGTAAGGCGGATCAAGCTGCGACAGCCGAGCGCCGAGGGCTGCAATCACAGGCTCGACGGCGGTCGTGCCATAGAGGTAGATCTTGTTGGGCAGAAACACGCAGCTTTGGCTGGCAACCTGTGCCAGCGCGCCGCCTTGCTGCAGCGTGATCAGGACGCTGGCACATGCAACCAAATAGGTGATTCTGGGCTTTGGCATGTCTGGCCTGCGGCTGCGAGTTTGAGCAGTGGCCGCCGAAAACTTCGCCTGCATATAGCGGTGGCAAGGCTTGAGGGTCAATGCGAATTCCGACATTCGACGGAAGTGTTACGCCGCCGTCACTAGACCGTCACAATCGTCTCAGTAGGACCCGTTCGCCAAAAAGAAGGGACCGCCGCGGTTTCCCGCGTGCGGTCCCTTTGGGCTGGCTAGGCTGCTAGGCTACCCGGCACCAGCAACCGGGATTCTGCTTTGCTGCTACAGGCTGTTCGGATTGATACCGACCACGAAGCCGTACTGGGTTCCGGTCGTGGGAGTCGTGAGCGTGATGCCGCTGCCGAAGCTCACGCTGCCTGCCAAGGCGCCACTGAATACGGCCTTGTCTTTCTGGCCACTTGCGGTGCTGGCGAACCGATTGACCACCACCATGTCGGCCTCGTCCGCTCCCGCAGCGCCGTACCTCGCCATGCAGCCCAGGGTGCCGTCGCTGGCAATCTTCATGGTGAAGATGTCAGCCGCCGCGCCAGTCGCGGTTATCGTGTTTGCGCCTACCGTGATCTGGCCGCTGAACAGACCAACCGCAAAGATGTTGCCCGACGAGTCGGTAGCAATCCCGCGCATGGCCTGCGTGCTTGAGTCGCCCCAGTTGTGAGCCCAGAGAGGCGTCAGGCTGGAGTCGAGCTTCACCACAAAGGCATCCGTCCCGGACGCGGTGATGGTGCCAGCCGCGCCGCCGAACGGGATGTTCTGGACAAGCGCACCAGCAATCAGCACGTTGCTCGACGGATCAGTCGTGATGCTGCTGATTGTCTGGCTACCCAGGGTGCCCCAGGTCTTCGCAGCCAGGCTGTGGCCATCGGAGTCGGCCAGTTTTGCCGCCCACAGGATCTGCCGGCTGCCGTTGCCGATGGTCGCGAAGGCACCCACGCTGTTGCCGAAGTCGAGCGTGCCGTTGTAGGTACCAGTCAGGTAGACCGCGTTGACAGTGCCGTCGGTCGCAACGTCGGCTGTGATGCTCGAGCAGGACTGCGCGCCAGCGCCACCGATCTGGCGAGCCCAGAGTACCGCGCCAGTCGC
>PMZX01000442.1 GCA_003170035.1 Myxococcales bacterium
CCATCGGGGACGGCTGCGGCGGGACGCTGGTCTGTCCATCGACCTGTCCCAAGGGCGGCTGGACGTGCGGGACCGACAACATCTGCAAGGGCGATCCCACCATCTGCCCACCCGCAACCTGCCAGACAGCCACAGGCGACCGTTACTGCGGAACCATCGGGGACGGCTGCGGCCACACAATCGAGTGTGGCAGTGACTGTCTGCCCGGATGGAATTGCGTCAGCAACGTCTGCGTGGCCTCCTCGCCGATAGTGTGCCCGCCGCTGACGTGCACGACGGCAAGCGGCGACCATTACTGCGGAACCATTGGCAACGGCTGCGGCGGCACGCTCGACTGTACAAACGCATGTCCCGTCGGATGGACCTGCGGAACCGACAATATCTGCAAAGCAGTGCCGCCCGTGTGCACGCAAGCGGCGTGCACGACTGCGAGCGGGAATCAGTACTGCGGGACCATCGGCAACGGCTGCGGCGGCACGTTGAACTGCGGACAGACCTGCCCGTCTGGATGGACCTGCCAGAATTCCATGTGCGTCGGCGCGCCCCCGTACTGCACGCCGACCGCCACCTGCGACACGGCCGGCGGAGGACGGTACTGTGGCAAGGTCGGGGACGGCTGCGGCGGCACGTTGAACTGTCCTGCGGCCTGCCTGCAACCCGGCTGGGTCTGCGACAATCGCCTGTGCATTGGGCCCCCGGATGTGTGTAAGAAGATCACCTGCGCGACCGAGAGCGGAGACCACTACTGCGGGACCGTGGGAGACAGTTGTGGTGGCTCGCTCGTCTGCGGGGACGATTGCCCGGCCGGCTGGACCTGTGGAGCGGACAATATCTGCAAGGGCGTCCCGCCCTTCTGCAACCTCCTGACCTGCACGACAACCAGTGGGGATCACTACTGCGGGACCGTGGGCAATGGGTGCGGTGGCAGTCTTCTCTGTGGGAACGACTGTCCCGCCGGATGGACCTGTGGCACCGACCACATCTGCAAGGGAGGGACAGCGTGCGCGCCGGTCACCTGCGATGCATCGAACGGCGACCACTACTGCGGAACCATCGGGGACAAGTGCGGTGGCTCGCTCGAGTGCGGCACGACCTGTCCCAAGGCCGGCTGGGTCTGCGACCACAACATTTGCAAGGGCGATATAACGACCTGCACGCCGCTGACCTGTGTGGCATCGAGCCAGGACAACTACTGCGGGGCGATCGGCGACAGATGTGGTGGAACGCTCGACTGCGGCCCGACCTGCCCCAAGGCCGGCTGGGTGTGTGCCAATGGTCTATGCAAGGGGGGGCCGGACTGCGTACCCAAGACCTGCACGACTGCGGCGGGGGATCAGTACTGTGGTGATATCGGGGACGGGTGCGGAGGAACGGTACACTGCGGAGCCACCTGCACAAAGACCAACTGGACATGCAGCGACGATGGCCTATGCAAGGCAGCGCCCGGGTCTGGCTGTGTGCCACTGGCCTGCGTAACCGCAAACAACGACCAGTACTGCGGCGTGGTCGGCGACGGGTGCGGATCGAAGGTAGATTGCGGAACCACGTGCACGAAGGCCGGGTGGCTCTGCGATGGCGGCTTGTGCAAAGGACCGCCCGGGGTGTGCGTTCCACTCACCTGCAAGCCGGTTTCGGGCGGCCAGTACTGTGGAACCGTCGGCGATGGCTGCGGCAATTCGCTTCCCTGCGGCACGGACTGCTCAGCCTCTGGCATTAACTGGGTTTGCGGCAGCAAGAATGTGTGCGTGGGCGGGCCCGATTGCGTGAAGGTCGCGTGCAACAACGCCAGTGGTGTGCAGCAGTATTGTGGTGACATCGGGGACAATTGCGGCGGCACACTGAGCTGCCCGGCGACTTGCCCCACGGGGGCGACCTGTGGTGCACCCTCGGCTCATATTTGTGGCTGCGGCAACCTGTGCCTGAAGCAGGTCGCCTGTCCCGGTGTGGCCACGACCAGCATCAGCGGCACCGTCTACGACCCCGCGGGGCTGAACCCGCTCTACAACGTGATCGTATCCATACCGAACGCGCCACTGGACCCGATCACTACAGGGGCGACTTGCGCCACCTGCGACGCCCAGGTATCAGGTCAGCCCATTGCCAGCGCTCTGACCGATGCCACCGGACACTTCGTTCTCAACAATGTTCCGTGGGGGGTTGATTTTCCGCTGGTCATGCAACTCGGAAAGTGGCGGCGCCAGGTGACCATCACCGCTGCGATGGTCACCCACCAGTGTGCGGACAACCCGATTGCGGATACCAAGACGGGCACTACGCCGGCAACCCTGTTGCGCCTGCCCAAAAACATCCACGACGGCGACAACAACGGCCAGTACACCAGCATGCCTCGGATCGCGATCACAACCGGCACCATCGATGCTCTCGAGTGCCTGTTGACCCGCATCGGCATCGACACAGCAGAGTTCACCAATACAACGGGGACCGGACACATCACTCTCTACAGCCTGTTCTCGTCCACCGATACAAACCGAACCCAGGAGGGGGAAGTTCTCAACGGCGCGACGAACTATGCGGCCAGTGCGGGAAGTGCGGCATTCCCTCTGGCACCTTCGTTGCTCGACTCGGTCCCGGCGCTGCAGGGCTATGACATGGTGATAATGAACTGTGCTGCCGGTCCCAACTACTTCGCCGCGGGCGGCGCCTACGTGACCGCAACCCGTCAACAGAACATGAAGACCTACCTCGACAGCGGCGGCAAGGTCTTCCTCGAACACTATTTCTCGACCTGGCTGAGATCCGCGCCGGTGGACGCAGCCGCGCCGCCAGGACCCTATGGCGATATTGCGACCTGGGAGTATCCGCCTGTTACCGCGGCATCGAACATTACGGCCGCGGATCTGCTGACAAGCATCGATCAATCCTTCACCAAGGGTGCGGCGTTCGCCCGGTGGCTTGTCACTGTTGGGGCCTCACCTGCGCCTGGAGGCACCCTGCAACTCACCAACTCGGCGGTGACCGCCATACCAACCTCGAAATACACGGCAGCCACAGTACGAACGCCCGCAGAGCGCTGGATCTACAACCCGGTTTCAACCACCGACAACTCGTCGAAGCACGTTCACTACTTCGACTTCCTCACGCCAGTCGAGCAGAACAAGAAGTGCGGCCGTGTGGTCTACACCGGTGTTCATGTGTCTTCCGCCAGTACAGCGGCGGACCAAGACACGGTTCGCAAGACCGGCGTCACGCCCGAGTTTCCCACGGAATGCAAGGTCCGCCCGCTCAACGGCCAGGAGAAGGCGCTGGAGTTCATGTTCTTCGACCTGTCAGGGTGCATAACCCCGGTCGTTCTGCCGNNGCGTCGGTACCACCCCTTTCGGCGCCACCGCCGCCACCGCCGCCACCCCCGCCAGCGTCTGTGCTTCCCGCCCCGCCGCCACCGCCGCCACCGCCGGTGTCCGCACCGCCATCGGTGCCACCCGCGGCAGCGCCGCCTCCGGCGGCCGCCCCGCCTCCCCCACCGCCACCGCCATCCCCGGCGCCTCCGCCACCAATCATTCGCGTCCCATAACCCGACCGCGGCGGGCGGCGACCGCCGCTCGCCCCTACGGCCCTTCGCCCTTGGCCCGCTTCTCGCTAACCCTTGCGAGTGCCTGGCGCGCAGGGCCGGCGCGGCGATCCCCCGCCGCGGCCCAGCGCTGTAGCAGTTCCTCGCAGGCGGCGCGCACCTCGGCGCTGGCGTCGTAGACCGCGAAGTGCTGCGCGATGGGCGCGGCTTCGGGATCGCCGATGGCATCGAGCGCCCTGATCAGGTTGCTCTTGCCTCGCGGCGGTGCGGTGTGCAGGGCGGTCTCGATCTGGGGCAGGGCGCGGTGGCCGATGCGGGCCAGTTGAGCGATGGCGTCGGCCGCAGGGCCTCCCCCAGGCTTGGTGAGGACATTGATCTGCGCGCCGATCTCGCGATACGAGCGATCTTCGCAGCCCGCGCCCACCAAGATCAGCGCCAACGCGAGCCAGACCCGTGCTCGACCTGGCGATCCCGCTTGCAACGAGACACTCATCCTGCGCAAAGCTTTTCTCCTGCCTCACCCCGGCGGCGCAGGTGGCGGGCCAGACAACGAGCCGCGATGTCGGCGACCGGCACCTCGTTGGTGTCGGCGCGGGCGCGCTGACGCGCCTCCAGGGTGGCAAAGAAGCCCTCGCCCAGATCGATGACAGCCTGAGGCTGGGATTCGGAAAAGACGCGACTGCGCAGGATGGCCCCGCCGTATAGGCCGCGCGAATACCAGGCCAGGGTCTTGCGCAACTCGTGCAGGCGCATCTGGTCGCTGGCGTATTCCACGACCAGATCCGCGTGGCGGCGCCACACGGTCCGCTGCTCGGCGATGCTGGGCGGGGCCGGCAAGGATGCGCCGGATTCCAGCGCGTGAATGGCCCGGAACAGCCAGGGGTTGCCACGAGCAGCACGGCCGATCATCACGGCGTCGCAACCAGTCTCGCTCTTCATGCGGCGGTAGTCGTCCACGGTCTTGACGTCGCCGTTGCCCACCACCGGGATCTGCTTGGGCAGGGCCGCGCGCACCGCTGCGATCGGGCCCAGACGCACCTGACCAGAGAACCCCTGCTCGCGCGTGCGGCCATGCACGGCCACCATGGCCGCTCCTGCCTCGACCATGCGCAAGGCGAATTCGGGCGCGTTGATGGAAGAATCCGACCAGCCGACCCGCTGCTTGACCGTGACGGGAATAGATGAAGGCAAGGCAGCGCGCACGGCCCCGACGATGGCGGCGGCCAGCGCGGGCTCGCGCATGAGAGCCGCGCCGCACGTGCCCGCGGTGACCTTGCGCGCTGGACAGCCCATGTTGATGTCCACTACGGATGCGCCGGCCTCGGCCGCCATCGCGGCCGCGCGAGCGAGTAGCTCGGGCTCGCGACCCACGACCTGCACCACGAAGCGCCGGCCAGCCAGGCTAGGCCACATGCGCCGAACAACCCGTTCCGCCCCGCGGGTGAGGGCCTCGGCTGACAGGAATTCGGTAAAGGTCAAGGCCGCGCCATGCTCCTCGCAGATGGCGCGGAAAGGCAAGTCTGTTACCGCCTCCATGGGAGCGAGCAGGGCGCCCGGGCCGATTTCGACGGNNCGTTCCTCCCGCATCCCACCTGATGCCGGGGTGTCTCATCTTTGTCTGGAATTCTCCCGGATTCGGCTTTACGCTTCCGCCCGCACAGCGTTAGCCCCTGTGGGCCGGCGCTCGTTTCTGACAACCAACAAACGTGGGGCGTCATGGGGTCAGGTCAGTCATCAAACGAAAAAGTGGTTACCCGTGCATTGCAAGCCCTGGGGCTCTCTGACCCCGCCGCCTTCCTCAAGATCGGTCGCGACGGGCTGGCCAGGTTCACCCAGCACCAGCTCTTCGAATGCAGCAAGCGGCTGGGACAGAAGGGGACCGCCAAGCTCAGCAAGAGCGCGCTGGCCGAACGCATCTGGGAAGAGCTGACCGGCCTCCTGCAGCCTGCCCAGGCCGAAAAAGGCACCGGCAAGCCGCCGGAAAAATCCCCCGCAGGCAAGGCCGCGGGCAAGACCACTGATCCTTCGATCGAGGTTCCCGAGCCAGCCCCCATTTCACACAAGTTCGAACTGGGGTCGCATGGCACGGCGGAGGAGCCTCGCAACATCCCATGGACCTATGGCTACGACCGGGTGACCGGCATGGCGGTGGACCCGGACCATCTGTTCGTGTACTGGGAGGTCACTGACCACTCCCTGGAAAAAGCGCGGGCTGGTCTGGGTGCCAGCGGGAAGGACGCCTGGTTGAACCTGCGCGTGTACGACAGCACGGGACGCATCTTCGACGGAACCAATGCCCACTCGTACTTTGACCACGGGCTCGATCGCGCCGATCGCCAGTGGTTCTTCCACATTGGCAAGCCCAGCTCGTCGGCGTTCGTCGACGTGGGTCTGAAGTCGCGCGAAGGCTACTTCAT
>PMZX01000013.1:0-9138 GCA_003170035.1 Myxococcales bacterium
ACTGGCCGTTTCCCGAACCGAAGCTCCCGGTGTCGTTGCTGCCCGCGGGGACGCGGAACAGCGCCATGCCGGTCTTCCAGTTGTCCCTGCCGGGCGGTACCGCACGGTCACCACACCGTTGTTGTTTGAATCTCCTGTGATCGCCCATTCAATGGAAATGCTCTGGGTGGTCGGGTAAGGCGTGGTGATGGCCCCCGGTTTGGTGAGGGTCTGGGCAGCCACCCGTGCCGACCAGAGGGAAGCCAGCAATGCGGTCACGATTGTCAGCGTAGTCAGTCGCATCATCTGTTCATGGTAAGAGCAGCCGATTTTCTTGTCGACTCTTCTCCGAGACCTGCCGCAGGCGCGGTGCCCCGCGCGGTGGCCTGGGGGTTGTGCGCCGGTCGGCCGGCCGCGGTGATCGTTGGCTTGTCCGTCGCTGCTGGCATAGCATCGGGCGCCATGCCCTCCGCTTGATCCAAGCCGTGGCCGTCGACGCATGCAATGTGTATTGGGTTGCGGTGGCAGAAGTCCAAGCGCGATAGCTTCTGGCGCGACGATCACCACGACACCGTGTGCTGCATCGGGCTCGACGCGAAAGGCGACCTTGCGACCGCGGTGTCCTCCAGCGGTCTGAACAACAAGCTGTCGGGCCGGCTGGGCGACTCGCCGCTGATCGGCGCGGGCAGCTATTGCGACAACGATGTCGGCGGCGCGTGCTGCACGGGCATCGGCGAGCTCGCGATCAAGAACGCGGCGGCCTTCGCGATCGTCGAGCGCATGCGTGCCGGCGTCGATCCGAAACGCGCCTGCGACGAGATCCTCCAGCGCATCGTCAAGAAGCATCCCGAGGTCAAAACCAACGACAAGGCGCAGCTCGCGTTCATCGCCATGAACAAGGCCGGTGCGGTCGGTGCGGTAGCCCTGCGCAAACAGAAGACGGTGTTCCGCTACGCGCTCGCCCGCGGCACGTCGGCAGCCCCGTCTCTGGTCGAGGTGAAGACCCTGATCGCTTCGTAGTCGGCGGTACTGTCAGACCGCTACGGTATGGCGTGGGCGATGCCCACTCGGTTCCATCCCGCTGGCCCCTGTTGCGTCCGAAGCCTTCTTCCCTTCCTTCCTCTGCGCTCTCTGTGGTGAAAAAGCCAACCAATCCGCCCTACAGCGCTTCCAGTCGCGCGACGACGCTGGCCAGGTTGGCCCGCCAGTCGGGCATGGGGCCCAGGATGGCTTCAGTCGGGCGTAGATCCAGCACACTGTAGGCAGGTCGGGGGGCAAGGCGGGGGAATTCGGCGGTCGTGCAGGGACGTATGATGGCGGTGCGACCCAGCAGGCGCGCGATCTCGACGGTGAATTCGTACCAGGTGCATTCGCCGCCGTCGGTGACATGCAACGTCCCGCGCGTTCTGCGGTCGACCAGGGCCAGGGTGGCTGCGGCCAGGTGTTGTGCGCTGGTGGGCCGGCCGCGCTGATCGTCGACCACTTTCAGCTCGGGCTTGTCGCGGGTCAGGCGAGCCATGGTGCGCACGAAGTTGTTGGCCCAAGGGGCATACAGCCAGCTCGTGCGCACGATGAGAAACTCGGCACCGCTCTGTCGGATCGCGATCTCACCGGCGGCCTTGCTCCGGCCGTAAACGCCCAACGGCTGCAGAGGCGCATCCACGGCATACGGCGTCTGGGCGCTGCCCGCGAAGACGTAGTCGGTGCTGAAATGGACGAGCGGGACGCGCGCGTGGGCGCAGGCCGCGGCCACCACCCCCGGTGCTGTGCCGTTGGCGCGCAGGGCGGCCGCCTCGTCCGCTTCCGCGCCGTCGACGTTGGTGTACGCGGCGCAGTTGATGACCGCGGACCAAGGTTTCTCGAAGAGCGGCCCCATCTGATCCGGCTCCGCGATGTCCAGCTCGGGTAGGTCGAACCCCGCAAAGGACCGTTTCTTCGCGGCGAGAAGCTCGCGAAAAGCGCGGCCCAGCATGCCCCGATCGCCGAGCAGCAGGATGCCGGCGGACACGGCTATCCCCTCCAGCGCGGCAGGCGCGCCGGATCGATCGCGGCCAAGGGCAAGAAACGCTGGTCCTTGTCGCTGATGATGGGTTGGCTGACCGGCCAGGGAATGGCCAGCGCGGGATCGTTCCACGCCACGCCCACCTCGTGCTGGGGCAGATAGAGATCCGTGCACTTGTACGCGAACAGGGCGTGCTCGCTCACCACGCAGAAGCCATGGGCGAAGCCGGGCGGGATGTACATCTGGCGATGGTCGCGCGACGACAGGTTGGTGCCGGCCCACTTGCCGAAGCTGGGCGAGCCCACCCGCACATCCACGGCCACGTCAAAGACCTCGCCCTGCACGACGTACACCAACTTGGCCTGAGCATTGGGATACTGCAGGTGCAGGCCGCGTAGGGTGCCGCGGCTGGAGCGGGACAGGTTGTCCTGGACGAAGCGCTCGCTGATGCCGGCCTGGGCGTAGCGTTCAGCCTGGAAGGTCTCGACAAAATAGCCGCGCGTATCGCCGAAGACCTTGGGTTCGACCAGCAGGATCTCGGGGATTTCCAGGGGCGTGACCTTCATTGCGGGCCCCTTTCCAGGAGCTGCAGCAGATACTGCCCGTAGTTGGTCTTGGAAAGCGGCTCAGCCAGCCGGCGCAGGTGCTCTACATCGATCCAGCCTTTGTGGTATGCGATTTCCTCCGGGCACGCCACCATCAGACCCTGGCGCGCCTGGATAGTCTGGATGAACTGCGCCGCCTGCAGCAGGGAATCGTGCGTGCCGGTGTCCAGCCAGGCCACGCCCCGTCCCAGTTTTTCCAGGTGAAGTTGGCCGCGCAACATGTATAGGCGGTTGAGATCGGTGATCTCCAGTTCGCCGCGCGGGCTGGGTCGCAGCATCTCGGCCAGCTCGACCACGCGCCGGTCATAGAAGTAAAGGCCGGTCACCGCGTAGTGGCCGCGCGGCTGCTGGGGTTTCTCCTCGAGGCTCACCACGCGCCCGTCAGCGTCGAGTTCGGCCACGCCATAGGCCTCGGGATTCTGCACGTAGTAGCCAAACACGGTGGCCCCGGATTCGCGGCCGGCCACGTCTTCGAACAAGCCGCCCAGGCCCGTGCCGTAGAAGATGTTGTCGCCCAGCACCAGGGCACAGGGCTCGCCCGCGATGAACCCGCGGCCGATGAGAAAGGCCTGCGCCAGCCCTTCGGGGTTGGGTTGCACGGCGTATTGAATGTGCAAACCCCAGGCCGTGCCGTCGCCCAGGAGTTTTTGAAACTGGGGTCCGTCTTGCGGCGTGGTGATGACCAAGATGTGGCGAATCCCCGCCAGCATCAGGGTGGTCAGCGGGTAGTAGATGAGCGGCTTGTCGTAAACCGGCATGAGCTGCTTGCTCACCGCCCGGGTCAGCGGGTGCAAGCGCGTGCCCGCTCCCCCAGCCAAGATGATGCCTTTTTGGACCATGGTCAGCGGCTCCCGTAGTTTTGTTCGATCCAGCGCCGGTATTCGCCGGTGCGCACGGAATCGATCCAGGCCCGGTTGGCCAAATACCAGCGCACCGTCTTGCGCAGCCCACTGGCGAAACTCTCGCGCGGTTTCCAGCCCAGCTCTGCTTCGATGCGAGAGGAATCGATGGCGTAGCGGAGATCATGTCCCGGCCGGTCCGGGACATAGCCGATGAGTCCGAGAAGCTCCGGCTCGGCTGCGCCGGTTTCCTCGGCCACCAGGCGACAGAGTTGCTTCACCACGTCGATATTGCGCTGCTCGCTGCGGCCGCCGATGTTGTACGTGCGGCCGTTCTGGCCCGCGCCGATGATCGCCCAGATGGCCTCGCAGTGATCCTCGACGTAGAGCCAGTCGCGCACGTTGAGCCCCTGGCCATAGACTGGCAGCGGCTTGCGCTCGAGCAGATTCAGGATCATCAGCGGGATCAGCTTTTCGGGAAACTGCAGCGGCCCATAGTTGTTCGAGCAGTTGCTCACCCGCACCGGCAGACCGAAGGTGCGGTGCCAGGCGCGCACCAGGTGATCGCTTGCCGCTTTGGACGCAGAATAGGGGCTGGATGGATCGTAGCGGGTTTCTTCGTCGAACCGCCCAGTCTCACCCAGCGAGCCAAACACCTCATCGGTGGAGACGTGATGGAAGATCCCCTGGCCTGGCGCCCAGATCTCGCGGCAGGCTTCCAGCAGATTGAAGGTGCCCTCGAAGTTGGTGCGCACAAAGGCGCGCGGCCCTGTGATCGAACGATCCACGTGGCTCTCAGCCGCAAAGTGCACCACGACTTCGGGCTGGTGGCGGGCAAACACCGCCCGCAGCGCGGAGAAATCACACAGGTCGACTCGCTCGAAGGCGTAGTTGGGCAGGCTCGCCACCGGGTCCAGGCTGCGCGGATTGGCGGCGTAGGTCAGGGCGTCCAGGTTGACGAACTGGTGCTCAGGGTGGCGGGGCACCAACAGATTAAGGAAATTCGCGCCGATGAAGCCGGCGCCGCCGGTTACCAGGATTCGCATGTTCGAGGGGTCGGGAGGCCATCTCCCGCAGCTACAACATAGCCCATGCCGCTGGCCCTGGGTATGGGATCTCCCTTGGTGCTACTCTGCGCGACGGCGGAGCTCGACGTGCCCCACGTAGGGATCGTTCCAGGTGGCGACCAGGCGTGGGAAGGTGCCGGTCAGATAGTCACGCAACTCGCGCTCCTTCAGCATGGCCGTACCGGGCACGACGATGGCGATGTCAAGATGGTCCTGCTCGAGCGCGCGCACCCAGTCGCCGGGCGTGCTCTCGTGGACCTTGAAACGGTGATTGTTGGTGTCGGCCAGATTCGCCCCGAGCACGCAGGAGCCGACCGCAGCGGCAAAGGGGCCGAGTGAGTACTCGCCGAAGATACGCTCGCCCGGCTGGCATTGGCCGCGCACCGCGCGCACGAAGGCGTCGATGGTCGGGGCGCTGAGCGTTTCGTGCTGCAAGTAGTAGGTGATGGCATTGGGCGGATGGGTGGAGTGGCTGGTGGGCGACCAGAAGAGCGCTCGCACAGTGCGGTTCACCGCGCCGGGGAGAAAAGGGCTGTCGCGCCAGGTGTAAGCCATCACATCGTTGCCCGCATCCTCTTGGCGCTCAGCGCTTATGCCCTGGCGATAGAGGAGCACGAGGGCGAGGGCAGCGGCGCAGGCGACGAGCGGCCAGAGGCGCCAGACGGGTCGAGGCGCATTCGCGGCGGAGGCCGCCGGGTGCCTGCGGGCTGCCTGCTGGCGCCGTCGGCGCTCGGTACGTGGCAAGGGCGGCTCATTCGGTGCGCGTGAACCCAGTCGCTCGCCGATGAAACGCAGGACATCGACGATCACGGTTGCCGTCATCAGCCCTGTCCACGGCATGATCAGCATGAAGTAGTAGGAGTAGTAGTCGACTCGGGTCGAGTAGAAGTACAAGTAGCCGCAGATGAACGTGGCGAAGATCATCTGCGCCGCCACCCGGTCGCCGCCCCAGAGATTGAGCCGGGCCGCCAGCCGACCGCTAGCGCCCGGGAGCGCGGTTTCCCCTCGCGCCCGACCGCGTAGCGCCCACATGGCGATGGCCCAGACGATGCCGGGCACAACCCCAATTGTGGCCGCGGTATTGAGGTAGGCGACGCTTCTGGCCTTGGCGTACCAGGAATAGCGAAGCGCTATCTTGTTGAGGTTGTAGCCGAAGACTTGGTACCAGAAGGCGTGGCCGGCCACACCGGCGAAAACCGCGCAGATGAGAGCGCTGGCAGCAACGTAGCTGCCAAGCAGGCGCAGCGATTCCTTCCAAGAGCGGAAGATGAGCAACACCGCCAGCATGAGGGCGAGCGGGGCGATGTAGATGCCGATGAAGGTAGCGACCGCAAAAAGCACTCCGGCGAGAATGGGGCGGCGGGCGAGCGCCTGGTAGGTGGCAGCCAGGCCGAAGGCAAGGGCGCAGTTGGCGCCCGTGAAGTGGGACGAGCCGCGCAGGACGTCGAAGGTGAACAGGAAAAGGGCGACTGCGAGAAGTGCTTCGATCCGGCCGACCAGGCGGCGCCCGAGCAGGTAAACGTGCACACCCGAAACCATGGCAGCCAGAGAAGGCACGGCTTTCGACAAGGCCAGCGAGTAGCCGAAGAGCTTGTAGAGCGCGCCCATGAGGTAGAGCTGCAGCGGCGGATGCGAGAAGAAGAAATCTCGGTAAGGCCACTCTCCCCTCGACACGAGCAGGCTCATGTAGAAGTACATGTGCTCGTCGCCCTTGACGAAATTGAGCGAGTAGAGCTTGAGCAGCGCGAAGCAAAGGAGAATGCAGCCCAGGCCCGCAACCGCTACGCCATGCTCGGTGGCGCGCAGTCGGCGAAGGATTGAGCTGGCCAGGTGGGGCATATTCATCCGAGTGGCTGGGGGCACTCGTCGCGCAGTTTGCAGCCGGCGCAGGGCTGGCCGCGCCAGATGGCATCGAAAAATGCCTGCACCTCGTCTAGCAGCAGGTCATCGCGACTGAGCAGCCCCAGTTCAAAATTCCGGCGGCCTTCGCCCTTGGCACCCAGGCCGGCCCCAGTCCAGTTGGCACTGCCCAAATACGCCAGGGCGCCGTCGACGATCACCGTCTTGACGTGCACGCGCGGGCACAAGCGCAGCTCGAACGAGCCACGCCGCCCTTTGCCGGCCTGCAAATGGGCGCAGCGGCGCAGCTCCTCGCGGAAGGGCCGCGAGGGTGTGCAGGCGTGCAGGATGCGAATCTCCACCCCCGCGACCACCAGTTCGTCGAACACCTCCAGCACCGATCGATACTCGCCACCGCGGGCGGTGCGGCGTCGCCCGGGCCGCGCGCGCGGGTCCTCGACCATCAGCTCCTTCAGGTTCGCGGTCGCGATCCACACGCTGCGCTCGGCATTCATCACCGCCTGCACCACCGCTTCGTAGTGTCCCCGCCCGCCCAGCAGGGCCAGCGAAACCGGGCGCGAGACGCGAATGAAATCCATGGTCAGGCGTGCAAGAGACTATCCGAATGTTCAGATGGGGAGCAAGTCGCTCCGTCGCGTCGGCGAAGGCGGGCTTTGCCCGCCAAGAGCCAGAGCCAATCCCTGCGGAGCGGCGGAGTGTATCGCGTGCTGACGACCGATCACCGTGATTTTGCGGCGATCCGGATTGGTCGCCACCTCACGCGCGCTCTCGAGTTGGTGCCATAATTCAATGTTTGTGGTCGCGCTGACAGAGAGTTCGGTTGGTACTGAGAATCTCGTTTGAGCGACGAGTGCGTCGCTAAGATTAGCTTCCTATGGTGTCCGCTTGGCTCGACTCGTCGTTGGTATCCCCCGCTGCCAATTCGCGCGGCCGCACCGCCACGGGATCGATCTCGTCGACCGGCTTCTTTCCCGCCGCGCCCAGCTCCTCCAGCTTGCGCACCGCTGGCTTGACCATGCGCTCGAACGAGCCCACCGCCGCGTTGTACGAGTCCGTGGCCCGGCCCAAAGCCGCGCCCAGTTTGCCGAAGTGATCGAAGAGCGTGGCCAGCCGCTCGTGCAGCACGCGCCCTTGCTCGCTGATCCGCTGCGCGTTCTCCGCCAGTTTTTCCTGGCGCCAGCCATAGTGCACCGCCTGCAACAGCGCAATCAGCGTGGTGGGGGTGGCGATGAGAACCTTGTTGCCCACGCCTTGCTCGATGAGGTCTGGGCTTTCCTGCAAGGCCGCGTGGTAGATGCCTTCACTCGGCAGAAACATCACCACGAACTCGGGCGCGCTTGGCAGTTCGTTCCAGTAGCTCTTGGCCGACAGCTTCAGCACATGCGCGCGCACCTGGTCAGCATGCCGGCGCAGATGCTCGCACCGCTGGGGCTCGTCGCCGGCAGCATCCACGGCGGCCAGGTAGGCCTCAAGCGGCACCTTGGCATCCACCACCACCTGATGACCATTGGGCAGGTTCACGATCAGGTCGGGCCGCAGCCGGCCGTCGTCCAGGGTTTCCTGTTGCACGAAATCGCAGTGTTCGACCATGCCGGCCAGTTCGACCACGCGCTTGAGCTGGATTTCGCCCCAGCGGCCGCGCATCGCCGGGGCACGCAGCGCGCGCACCAGGTTCCCCGTCTCCTGCGCCAGCTTGTCGTGTGAGGTCGCCAGGCCGGTGACCAGGGCGTTGAGCCGGCCGTAGGCCTGGCCGCGCTCCTTCTCGATCTCACGGATGTTGCCGTCCACCTTCTCCAAAGAATCGCGCACCGGNNTTCTCGCTGGCCAGGGTGAGAAAGCCCTCGTTGTTCGCGGCCAGGGCTTGGGCTGCCAGCGCGCGGAAGGTGTCACCCAGCTTCTCCTCGGCGCTGTCCAGGATGGCCTTCTGTTCGTCCAGGCTGCGGTGCAGTTCAGCCACCTGGGTTTCTGCAACCGTCCGGTGTTTCTGTGCCTCGGCCAGCTCGCGCGCCAGTTCGCGCTCGCGCGCCTCAGCCCGGGACAAGGTCGCGCGCAGCTCGTCCACGGTTGCCTGCGCGGCCCGCGCCCCGCCCTCGATCTCGCGCAGCCGCGCCTCAGCGGCACGCAGCCCTGCCTCCCCGCGCGCCCTCGCTCGCGCGGCAGCCAACAGCCAGCCCACCAGCGCGCCGGCGGCGAGCGCGGCCACGGCCACGACGAGCAGGGTTGCGAACATGGCCAGGAGCCTATCCGAATGTTCAGGTGGGGGGCAAGTCCCGATGCCACGGCTACGGCTTGCGCGTCATCGCCTTGAAGAACGTGTAGCAGAACGTACCGTCATTCTCGGCGGTACGCTTCAGGTCGGCGATGCCTCCATCCCATTCGGCCTTTGCGATCAAACCCAGGCGCTGGGCTGGCTCAGCCGCGCCCTCGACCATGGCGATGAAGGTCTTGCGGGTGAAGCCATCCACCCAGCCCGGGCGGCTGGCATCGGCGTACACAAAGCGCGGTGACACCTGCACGTCGTGCAGGCCCACTGATCGCAGCAGCGGATACAGCCGGCGCCCGATCAGCGAATCCCCGCCCGCGGCCGCTTGCGCTTCGCTCAAACACTCGATGGTGCGGCTGGCGCGTGGGCTCTGCGGGTGGAAAAACGCCGAGCCGTGATCGCCTTCAATCACGGTCAGCGAGCCGCCTGGTCGCAGCACGCGCAGAAGCGCGGCCAGGGCATCCTCGGGTCGGCGCAGGTGCTCCAACACGAAACAGACGAACACGTGATCGAAGCTGGCCTC
>PMZX01000013.1:9175-12419 GCA_003170035.1 Myxococcales bacterium
GGACTTCGCCGCGCCAGAATGCGCGTCTGCGCCCCCACCCCGCATCCGGCCTCGAGCACCCGGCTGCCCGTCGCATACTGGGTATCGTGGTGAAGCAGCTCCGCCAGCGTGCCCGCCTGATCCGCCAGGCGCGTGGCCTCTTCCTCGGCGTAGCCGTGCACGTAGTCGAGCGACGTCATGGGCGAACAATCTAGCAGGGACCCTGGCAGGGAAGGCCAGCATGCTAGAATTCGACCGGAGCGACAGCATGAACCGAACACATTTTCTTCGCGGCGTGTCCGCCCTTTGCGCCATGACCACCCTCAGCCTGTCTCTCGGCTGCGGCACGATTCTGTATCCCGAGCGGCGAGGACAGCGAACCACCGCCCGTGTCGACCCGGGGGTGGCGGTTATGGACGCCTGCTGGCTTCTCTTGTTCATCATTCCCGGCGTGATTGCCTTTGCCGTGGATTTCAGCAACGGCGCCATCTACTTGCCTGGCGGACACGCCAGCGGTGCTCCGCTGAAGGTCGTGCGCACCGATGCCGCCCATCCAGACCGCGCCGGCATCGAGCGCACCATCCGGCAGCAGACCGGCTTGCCCATCCGGCTCGACGATCCCACCATGGTCCGGCGCGAGCTGCCTTCCCGCCGGGACATCGAACCGAGCCTGGCGGCCGCACGCCAGGTTCGCCCGAACGCGCTCTGATATGGGAACTAGTCAACCGCCCGGAAGGTCCATCAACATGAGCCAATCAATCGCCGATTTTTCGCAGTGCCGGCACCTGGCCGTCGTGGGCGTGTCACGCGCGCGCCGCAAGTACGGCAACTATGCCTATCGCGAGCTGAAGGCGCGTGGCCTGGACGTGATGGCGGTGCATCCCGAATTGGCGAACGTGGAAGGTGATCCGTGCTTCAAGTCGCTGGCCGATCTGCCCCGCCCGGCTGACGGAGTCCTGGTCTGCGTGAAGCCCGAGAAGGTGCCCGAGGTTTTGCGCCAGGCAGCCGCGGCCGGAATTCGTCGGGCGTGGCTGCAGCAGGGCGCCGAGAGCGATGCAGCGGCCAAGCTGGCGGCCGAGCTGCGCCTCGACCTGGTCCAGGGTGAATGCATCCTGATGTACGCGTCGCCGGTGCGCGGATTTCACCGCTTGCACCGAGGGATATGGCGGCTGATCGGCCGGCTGATGGTCGCCAAGAGCTGAGACACGCGGCGAGAACCCACCGTGGTCAAACACATCGTCATCTGGCGGCTCAAGGACAGCGCCGCCGGCCGCAGCAAGTCCGACAACGTCGGTCTGATCAAGGAGAAGCTGGAGTCCCTGCGCGGGAAGATCCCCGGCCTTCTCTACCTTGAAGTCGGATTGGACTTCGGCCAGAGCGAGAACTCGGGCGACGTGGTGCTGCTGAGCGAGTTCGAGTCGCGCGCGGCGCTCGACGCGTATCAGGTGCACCCCCTGCACAAGGCAGTGATGCCGTTCGTCCTGGAAGCCCGCAGCGAGCGCCGCGTGGTCGACTACGAGATCTAGCGTCGTACGGATCATGTTCGTTGAAGCTCGAGATCGCGGAGCGGTTGCGCCAAGCGCGGCTCGACAGGATTGTCCGGCTTGAGAAGCCTTCGTCGCACCACGGTCCTGTCGCGCCGGCGCGTCGGTTTCGCATGCGTGATCGCTCTTGCCACGGCACGCTTGGGCGGCCAGGCGCTCGCTGCGCGACGCTTGTTCGAGCCCACGGATCTAGAGATAGAAGACCCGGGCGATACCGAGTTCGATTGTCAGGTCGGGCTTCTGCGCGGCGCTGACCGGACCTGGCGTGTCTCGATGCCGGACTTCGAATTCGATCTGGGGTTGTACTCCGGGCTCGAACTGGACCTGGATGGCGCCCTGTTCGTGCAAGGGCCGGATGACACGCGCCTCGCCTTCGATCATTGGGACGCCGACAATCTCTGGCTTTCGCTCAAGGTGGGGGTCGTCTCCTGGGTCGAGGGGGAGCGGGGAATCAGCCTGGGGTTGCAGGTGGGTCCCAAATGGCCCACGGCGCGCGACAGCCAGGGCGTGGGCGCCGAGGGACTGCTGCTGCTGGGCGCGCACACCGCCACCACGCAACTCGTGATCAACATCGGAGGTCTGTGGGATCCCGCGACTGGCGGGCATCGGCCCTACGGCGTGGAGGGCGGNNGCGGGCCTCGCCTGGTTGCTCACGCCCCGACTGGAGATCTCGCTGGTCGGCCTGGTGGGCGCCTTCGACGGGAGCGACCGCTATGGCCTGCTACTCGGCGTGTCCCCCAAGATCCGGCTGTTTGGGTCAAAGAGCTGATCGGACATGACCACGGCCCGTGCCGGAGCTTGATCTTCAATGAAGAAGGGACATCAAGGCTGCGGAGCTCGACCTCGTCTGGAAGTGCACGGAACGCGACCATGCTTCAACCTTTCAGGAGTTCCATAGCCCGAAGTATGCCTCACTCCGAACATTCCGGACTCGTCACGGTACAGTTCGGGGCATAATCCGGGCAGCCGCATGGCCCACAACTTCGCAATCCCGCGGACCGGACTGGAAGCATTCGCGTGAAAGGGTTTCTGCTCGGTTTGCTCGTCGCTGCGTTGGCCTTCGGCGGCTATCTCTTCTGGCAACACCAGCGCAGTCAGGCGGCCCGGTCGGCGGTGACGACCGCGGATACCGGCCCGGCCCCGACGCCCAAGAAGGCCAAGCGGCGCGTGCGCGGCGCCGTGCGCGTGGCGCGAGCCCCTGCCGCGCCTGCCTCGCCTGCCGCGCCTGCCTCGCCTGCCGCGGCCGAGCCGAGCGAGCCCGAACCCGAACCGATCCGGCTGTCGGCTGCGGATCTGCGTTCCGTGGCCCAGGGTGACGACCTGTCTACGCCCGACGTCCTGCGCCTGGATATGTCGAACGACAAGGAGTTGCCCGAACTCAGCCAGGACCAGATCGACGAGCGCTTTCGTAGCGAGGAAACCGCGATTCTTGCGTGCATCGCGCACGCGCGGCCTGACCCGGAAACCTACGTGCCCGGCCGCGTGACCATCAAGTTCCGCATCCAGCGCGCCGGCACGGTGCGTGGGGTGCGCGTCGAGGCGCCGGCCATTCTACAGAAGGGCGGACTCTTCGGCTGCATCAAGGGCGTGGTCGGCCGGCTGCACTTCCCGCCCGCCGGCACCAGCCAGATCCTCAGCTACCCGTTCACGCTGAGCTGAAGCGAGCATCGACGTTCGTGGCGGGAAGAGCGGGTCAGACATAGCGGCTGCATGATATGAAC
>PMZX01000013.1:12427-18386 GCA_003170035.1 Myxococcales bacterium
GAGGGAATGACCGTGCTGGAGCCGGGCCCGGGCATGGGCTTCTTCACCCTGGAACTGGCGCGCCTGGTGGGGCCAAACGGTCGCGTGGTGGCCATCGACGTGCAGCCGCGCATGCTGGCGGGGCTGGCCCGCAGGGCGGCGCGGGCCGGGCTGGCCGAGCGGATCGAGACACGGCAGGCGCAGGCCGATCGCCTGGGGACGGATGATCTGGAAGCCAAGGTGGATTTCGTGCTCGCCTTTGCCATGGTTCACGAGCTGCCGGACCAGGCGGGCTTCTTCGTCGAGACGGCGCGTGCTCTCAAGCCCGGGGCCCAGATGCTGGTGGCCGAGCCCCGCGGCCACGTGACCAAAGAGGCGTTTGCCAAGACCCTGGCACTGGCCGACCAGGTGGGCCTGTCCCTGGGGTCCGAACCGATCATCCGATCCAGTTGCGCAGCGCTTTTGCACAAGCGCTGAACCCTATGTCCAGCGTCGGACGGCCGCGTGTGATGCGGCAGCGATCGAGGCTCCTCATAACGCCGTCAGTCATCTGGGGGCCACCCCTTTTCTGGGGATCGCAATGACCCATCTTCCCGAGTCGCCACCCCGTCTTCTATAGGAGTCTTCCATGCAAAAAAGCTGTACCCTCGCGATCGTCCTCCTCTCGGCGACTCTCGTCGCTTCCGCTTGCTCAAGCGATTCTGGCACCGCGCGTACTGGCGGTAACACACAGAATTCCGCTGGCTCGGTGACCAACGGAGGCGCAGGGGCTGGCGGGGGTGGTGTGCCTGGCGGGGGTCAGCAGACGACGCCCACTTCGGGAGGAAATGGCGCAGGCGGCGTGACTGCCAGCGGCGGCAACCCTGCGGCCGGCGTGACTGCCAGCGGCGGCAACCCTGTGGCCGGCGTGACTGCCAGCGGTGGCAACCCTGTCGCCGGCGTGCCAGCGAGCGGTGGCACCGCGGTCGGGGGTCAGCCGGCCAGCGGTGGCGTTGCTGGCGGCGGCGCTGCTACTGGAGGTACCAGTGCTCCAGGAGGAGGCGCCGGCCAGGGTGGTGCCCCACGCGGCGGCAACACATCAGTCGGCGGAACCACTGCGAGCGGTGGAAACACCGGAGTGGGCGGCACCACGCGAACTGGCGGAACCAGCGCTCTTGGCGGGGCCACAGGCCGTGGCGGGACCACGGCCACAGGTGGCGTGGTCACTGGCGGGACAACCGGAGGAGGAGGCGGCGTGACGAATCTTCCACCACCCACGGGTCGGGTCCGACAGATTCTGCCGCTCGACCGGAACTGGCTGTTCAACAAGGGTGACGCGACCGGGGCGGATGGAGCGGCCTTCGCGGATTCCGGCTGGCGTCCGGTGAACCTGCCGCACGACTGGGCCATCGAGGGGCCGTTCGATTCAGCCGCCGCGACCACTGGGCGGGGCGGCTATGTGCCGTCAGGAATCGGCTGGTACCGGAACCATTTCACTCTTCCGGCAACCGTTACGTCGGGCAAGCAAGTCTACATTGAATTCGACGGTGTCATGGGGAACAGCACCGTCTATGTCAACGGCACTCAGCTCGGGAATCATCCGTACGGCTACGTGAGCTTCCGCTACGACATGACGAAGAACATCAAGTTCGGGGCGGAAAACGTGATCGCGGTCAAGACCGACACCAGCATTCAGCCGGCCTCGCGTTTCTACGCGGGCGCTGGCATCTACCGTCACGTCCGCGTCATCGCGACCGATCCGGTTCACATCGATCAGTACGCCACCTTTGTCCAGACACCCTCGCCCACAGCCGCGTCGGCGACCGTCCAGGTCTCAACCTCGGTGGTCAATTCGGGCACGGCCTCGGCGAGCGTGAGCGTGCAGGGCATCGTCAGCGACGCCACGGGTACGGCGCTGGCCCCTGTCTCGGCGGCTGCCCAGACCATCGCGGCGGGGGCATCGGCCAGCTTCACGTTCAGTGTCCCGGTCGCGAACCCCAAGCTATGGGACACCGCCGCTCCAAACATGTATCAGCTCGTGACCAACGTCCAAGCAGGCGGGACCACGGTAGACGACGACGTGACCCCGTTCGGGATCCGGGATCTGAAGTTCAGCACGGGCATGACTCTCAACGGAAAGAGCCTGAAGCTCAAAGGCGTCTGCTTGCATCAGGACTATCACGGGCTCGGGCTCGCTGCGCCGGCGCGGGCCATGCAGAGGCGGCTAGCAGCGCTCAAAGCCATTGGATCGAATGCCATCCGCACGGCCCATGATCCGCCCAGCCCGGAGTTCCTCGATCTGTGCGACCGGATGGGCTTCCTCGTGCTTGACGAATTCACCGACGTCTGGACCGCAAAGAAGTATCAGGATTCTGGCGACTACTCGATGTACTTCAACAAGGCCTCGACGACCCCGACCGGAATGCCCGCGCTGCCCAAGTCGGCCACTGGTACAAAGTGGTGGGAGGTAGATTTTTCCGGCTGGATCATGCGAGATCGCAACCACCCCAGCGTAGCTCTTTACAGCATGGGCAACGAAATCCACGATTCGATAAGCTCACGAACTCCGATCCTTACCGAGATGGTCAAGATCAGTCACGAGCTCGACCCAGGGCATTATGACACCCAGGCTCTGCTTGACCCCGGCACGTCGGGCGACGTCGGGGGAGCAACGAATACGCTGCTCGATGTCTGGGGCACCAATTACAACACTGCCGTTGCCATCTCGGCCGCAGCAGCCACGGTTACCAAATCCGGCTTGCTCACCGAGAAGGGCGCCGACACNNTGGACGGGCGTTGACTATTTGGGCGAGCAGAATGGCGGTTGGCCAAGCATGGGAGGCAACGGGGCGCTGCTGGACGAACTGGGCACTCCGCGCAGTGGCGGTGTGACGTGGTCGGGGTTGTGGGGGGGCACCGTGAAGTCGGTACCGTCCTCTGGCGCGTCGGCGGGCAAGGTCACAGTGACGGCGGACCACGCCGCGATTACGACTGACCTGAACGACGTCTCGTTCGTCAAGGCCGCGGTGTCCAGCGATACCGCGGTGACCTTCGCGATCACAGGTCCCGGCACCATCCTGGCGGTGGACAGCGGGAGCAGCCAGCAGCAGACGTTCCGCGGAAATACCCGCACCTCCACCGGAGGCTTGGCCTTTGCGATCGTCCAGGCGACGGGCCCGGGAACCATCACGGTGACGGCGAGCGCGACTGGGCTCACGGCCGGCAGCGCAACCATCACGGCCACTGACGGCACATGGGTTCCGTGCTCCGGGACCTGCGACTAGGGGTTGGCGTTCTCTTGACGGACGAAGGACAACTGGCGCACTAATGTGGTCGTAGTGTATCAAAGGAGACCGCTATCACCGGAGCGAACCAGGCGAGCAGCGGCGGCTGCTCCTGTCGCATGGCGGGAGCCGACACAAGGAGCTACTCCAGTCTGGCCCTGCTCGGGCTGGTCATGGTCGCGCTTCGGCTTCGCAAGAGGCGCTGAAGCCAATATGACGGCCGCCGACGGCACGGCGGAGTTTGTGCTCCGCGGGCCGTGACTAGCGATTGGTGTTCTCTGGACGAATGGGGGAAACTTAGGAGTCAAAGATCGCCATGGCGCACAAAAGGAGACTGGGATGAAATCCGCAGCAAGCACATCGAAGAGGGTTCGGCAACATTCCCTGCTGATCTGGCTATTCGCCGGCCTGGGCCTGTTCGTCGCAAAGAATGTGTTCGCCACGGAGTACTACGTGTCCCCCACGGGCAGCGATTCGAATCCCGGCACCCAGGCCAGCCCCTGGGGCACCGTGCAGAAAGCGGCCAGCACGGCAGCGGCTGGAGACACGGTCTGGCTGCGTGGCGGAACCTACAGCCCAAGCGCCGGCATCACGTTTTCGAAGAGCGGGACATCGGACACCAACCGAATCAAGTATTGGGCCTACCCGGGCGAAGTCCCGAAAATCGACTTCTCCAACATGAGCGTATCAAGCAGCGGCTACAGCATGGGTATCACCGTCTCGGGTAGCTGGCTGCATTTCAAGGGGATCGAGGAATGCTGCCTCAAGGAGACCACGTACGCCAACAACGGCTTTGATGTGAGTGGCAGCAACGATATCTTTGAGTTGCTGAACATGCACAACAACATGGGAAACGGGATATTCATGGGTACCAAGAGCGGTGGTGGTAACCTTATCCTCAATTGTGACTCACACGACAATTACGATCCGACTACGTCCCAAGGCGACGGACAGAATGCCGACGGCTTCGGCGTTCATTACCAAGCCAGCGGCGCCACCACGATCATCAGGGGCTGCCGTGCGTGGTGGAACTCGGACGATGGCTACGATCTGATCAATCAGGAAATCTCGGTCACTGTCGAAAACTCCTGGGCCTTCGGCTGTGGGTACTCCAACTACGGTGCCGGCAAGCCCGCAGACGGAAACGGCAACGGCTTCAAGATGGGGAGCAGCAAGAACGGTGTCAGGCACCTCGTCCAGAACAATGTTGCCTGGGGAAACAAGGCCAGCGGGTTCTATGCCAACCACTCCGCGGGCGGGAACACCTGGTACAACAATACGTCGTTCCAGAATGGAACTCAGTACAACATGCTGGCGAGCACTTGGGATTCCGCCGGCAACAGAACGGACGGTGTTACCCTGTCGGGGGCGAAAGCACACATACTGAGGAACAACATCGGCTATCCCAACAAGAATAGCTACATGGACGCCACCTATGGGGTCGACACCCAGTTCAACACCTGGGATTTGAATATCACTCCAGCAGCCAAGGATTTTCTCAGCATCACTGACACGAGCGTGGGGGGGACAGGTCAGGCTATAGAGACAACTTCCCTCGCGCTGGGACCTCGCCAGGCCGACGGCAGTCTGCCGAATGTGGACTTCCTGAAACTGGCTGCTGGCAGCGCGATGATCGACAAGGGCACGGACGTCAAACTTCCCTTTGTCGGTGCTGCGCCGGACTTGGGCGCCTATGAATACGGAGCTACGGGCGGGACACCGGCAACTGGTGGCACACCGGCAACCGGTGGGACGCCTGCAACCGGTGGCACGCCGGCAACTGGCGGCACACCGGCAACCGGCGGGACGACAGGAGCCGGCGGTAGGTCTGGGAGCGGCGGTACGACGGGAGCCGGGGGTAGGGGCGGAGCCGGTGGCACACCGGCTGCTGGAGCGCCAGGAAGCGGCGGCAGCAGCGCAGTCGGTGGATCACCGGGAACCGGCGGTACGCCGGCGGGTGGGACACCGGGGACCGGCGGGACACCGGCTGGTGGGGCACCGGGGAGCGGCGGTACGCCGGCTGGTGGGTCACCGGGGACTGGCGGCACACCGGCGGTCGGCGGAACACCGGCGACCGGCGGCAGGACTGCAAGCAGCAGCACGAGCAGCGCGGTCAACACCGGGGGCACCGTCGGTATTGGGGGCAGCGTCGTGGCGACTGGCGGCAGCGTCCTGGTCGGCGGAACGACCGGCGGATTGCCTGCAAGCGGCGGCGTTGCGAGTACTGTCCCAGTCGGAACCGGGGGCACTCCAGCCACGGGCGGAACTCCGACGGGTACAACCAGTGGCACGACGAACTCGACCGGCACGGCCCCGGCGAGCAGCGGCGGCTGCTCCTGTCGCCTTGCGGGGGCCGAGTCCACGAGCTACTCGGGGTTCGCTCTGCTCGCGCTTGCCATGTTCGCGCTTCGCCTTCGCAGAAAGCGCTAGAGAGCTCACCAAGGCCGAACTGAAGCGGGGCTGGCATCGTCGGCCGCAGGCCGCCGTGCGCCAGCCTCGCACTGGGCATTCTGGAGTCCTCGCCCTTTTGGGGGGACCGCAGTGACCCACCTCCCGAGGTCGCTGCCCCTTAATGAGTGTACCAATCTATCTAACCGCCATGGTGCGCCAAAGGAGACCGCGATGAACTCCGCGAAATGTCTGTCGAAAACGGGTCAGCAACGCTCCCTGCTACTCTGGGTGGTCGCCGGCCTGGGATTCTTCGCCGCAAAGAATGC
>PMZX01000318.1:0-1019 GCA_003170035.1 Myxococcales bacterium
TAGTCGAACTCGATGCCCTGGCCGATGCGATTGGGCCCGCCGCCCAGGATCACGATCTTCTTCTTGCCGGTCGGTCGCGCCTCCGACTCGGCGGCTGGTGTCTGGAAACCAGGCTCGATCGCGTGGGGGCGAGACGGCTTTGCTGGCTCGACCCCATCGCGGGAGGTCTGGAACCCTCCCAGGGTTCCAGACTCATATGTCGAATACAGGTAGGGAGTATGCGCCTCGAACTCGGCGGCGCAGGTGTCCACGCGCTTGAATACCGGCCGGACGCCATGGCGCAGGCGTGCCTTGCGCACGTCCTCCTCTGCGACGCCAGCCAGCTTCATTAGCCGGCGGTCAGACATGCCGAGCTGCTTGCAGCGGAGCAGCTCGGCTGGCTTGTCCAGCAGCGCGGCGCCGGCGTGGCGGGCCGCCTCGTCCGCGTCCACGAGTTGCTTGAGCTGGGTCAGAAACCAGGGGTCAATCGCGGTCAGCGTCTGCGCCTCGTCCAGCGTCATGCCCAGGCGCAGGGCCTCGGCCAGCTGCCACAGGCGATCGGGTCCGGGCTGCGCGATCAGGCGGCGCAGATCCTCGATCGGCGGCACCCGGTCGAGGTCGAAGCCCCAGCGCCCGATCTCCAGCGAGCGCAGCGCCTTGCCCAGGGATTCCTTGAAGGTGCGGCCGATCGCCATGACCTCGCCCACGGATTTCATCTGTGGGCCCAGGGTCGAGTCGGCACCGGGGAACTTTTCGAAGGCGAAGCGGGGCACTTTGGTCACCACGTAGTCGATGGTTGGCTCGAAACAGGCCGGCGTCTCGCGCGTGATGTCGTTGGTGATCTCGTCTAGGGTGTAGCCGACCGCCAGCTTGGTGGCGATCTTGGCGATGGGAAAGCCGGTGGCCTTGGAGGCCAGCGCCGAGCTGCGCGACACGCGCGGGTTCATCTCGATGACCACCATCTCGCCGTTCTGCGGATCGATGGCGAACTGGATGTTGGACCCGCCGGTATCGACCCCGATCTCGCGAATCACGGCCAG
>PMZX01000318.1:1080-6115 GCA_003170035.1 Myxococcales bacterium
TCGACCAGCACCTCGTGGCGCGGGCTCTGCTGCAGCCCCCACATCATCTTGCTGTCGAACTCTTCGCCGTTCCACGCGATGGCCGCGCCCGAGCCGCCCAGGGTGAAGGATGGCCGCAGGATGGCCGGATAGCCCTGACCGGTGCGGCGGGCCAGCTCGTCCCGGATCTCGCGCGCCTCGGCCAGCGAATGCGCATAGCCCGAGAACGGCACGCGCAGGCCGATGTTGCTCATGGCCTGCTTGAACAGGTCGCGGTCCTCGGCCTTCTCGATGGCCGATATCTGCGCGCCGATCAGTTTGACGGCGAAACGATCGAGCACGCCGGCGCGGCCCAGCTCGACGGTGAGGTTGAGCGCGGTCTGGCCGCCCAGAGTGGGCAAGAGCGCGTCGGGCCGCTCGCGCTCGATGATCTTGGTCACGAAATCCACAGTGAGCGGCTCGACATAGGTGCGGTCGGCCATCTCCGGGTCGGTCATGATGGTGGCGGGATTGGAGTTGACCAGCACCACCCGGAAGCCTTCCTCGCGCAAGGCCTTGACCCCTTGCGTGCCCGAGTAGTCGAACTCGCAGGCCTGGCCGATGACGATGGGGCCGGAACCGATGATGAGGACGGACTTGATGTCTGTTCTTCGAGGCATTACTCGGACCGCTTCCGGTCAAGGATGTGGCCCTCGCGGTCGAGCTGGAAACCCTCGGGCANNCGGTGACCATGCACCAGCCAGCCGAGTTCGGCGAACCCCTCGGCGATGCGGATGCGCAGCCGCAAGCTCTCTTCTGTGTCGGAGACGAAGACCTGCAAGAGCGCCTCGCGCGCCACCTCTTCGTTCTTCAGGCGCAGCAGGCTCTCCACCGCGGCGAAGCGCACGCCCTCGTCCATGTCGGCCAGATAGGGCGCCACCAGCGCCGGCGCCCTGGCGTCCTTGAGCTGGCTGAGATAGCGCAGGAGCTGAATTTTCTTGGTTGGGTCACGTTCGTAGCCCGGTTCGTGCTCGGCCAGAACCTGCTCGACCAGGGCGAATTCCTCTTCCTTGCTGGCCACCTTGGGCAGAAGGCGCAGCGGCCACGACGCCGAATCCGCCGAGCGCAGGTAGCGCTTGACCGCGGGCAGCGCCGCGCGGCCCTTGGCAGCAAGGGTGTCAAAGACCCACTCCTTCTCTTGCTCATCCTCGATGGACTTGTCGTACACCATGCCGAACCGGCACAGCAGGCCATAAAGGGCTGCGTCCGAGCCGTCGTTGGCCAGCCCTTCCATGGCCTTGTAGCGCTCGGGCGACTGCAAGTACTTGTGCGTNNAGGCCCATGGGTCGGCGGAATCTATACCACAGTGATCGCAGGTGCTAGCGCGGGACTTGATGGCACGGCCGGAAGATGAAGAGTGCCCGGCCACGACCACCACCACGGCGTCCATCCTGAGTTCCGCAGTCAGCGTCGCACTGGCCGAGGGCACCTGCCCAACGCGATGATGCTCAGCCAGCAAGGCGATGAAAGATGGTCGTAGCCGTGGCCGAACATCCTTCAGCAAGGCTCATCGTCAACGTCCGAATATCCGTGGAGTTGGTGTATACACAGCCTTTCTCTTGGGCTTCACAGAGTTGAAAACACGTCTCTGGCGCTGGCTGGTCAAGGGCTTGGAGGGCCTGGACCCCGACGCCAAGGTGTTCTGGGTCTGCTTCCTGGTCCTTGCGCCGCTGTACTGGGCGCCGCTCTTCGTCACCAAGATTTTGCCCGGACTGGACCTACCACTCCACCTGGCGCTGGCCGACATGCTGGGCAAGCGCGGCTCGCCGGCCTCCCCCTACGCGGCTTTCTACGACGGCAGCCTTCGTGTGGCGCCCTACGCGGCCCACTACATCATGCTGGTGGGGCTGGGCAAGGTGATGAATCTGCTCGCCGCACACAAGCTGATCGTGGCGCTCTACATCGCGGCAATGCCGCTCTGTACGGCGTCGCTGCTGGTGGCCTGTGGTCGTAGCCGCGTTCCGGCGCTATTGGCCTTCCCACTCGCCTACAACCTGACGCTGCACTACGGTTTCATCAGCTTTGCGCTCTCACTGCCGGTGCTCATGCTGCTGCTGGCGCAGATGGTGAGGCACCTGCAAAGTCAGCCGGGCCAGGTCTGGCGGAGCTGGCTCTGGACGGCCGCGGCAGCCGTGTTCCTCTTTCTGTGTCACCTGCAGAATTTCCTCTACGGCGTGGGCGCGGCCCTGGGGTTCGCGCTGCTCACATCTTTGCCTTGGCGCCGACGCTGGCTGGGTGCAAGCACGCTCTTGCCAGCGCTCGCCACCCTGGCGTACTGGCAGTTTTTTGGCTCGGTGTCGGCTGCGGCCGGATCGGCCAAACCCACGCTTGCCTACGCGTGGGCGCTCATCAAGCACCATCGGCTGAGGGACCTCAACCACGGAACCTTCCTGCACGATTTCGGCCTGCGTCTACTGGCCCTGCCGGACCACGCCATGCGCGCCTTTGCCGACCTGGTGGATATTCGAGCGTGCACCGCCTTGCTTGCAGTGGTCGCGCTCTACCTGGTGGTCGGGTTGCTGGCCGGCAAGTTCCTGCCCAGTCCGTCGCCGGCGCGTTCGCGCGTGCGCACGTGGCCTGCCATCCTGCTGGCCTTTGCGGGCGCAATGGCCGCCTATCTGCTGCTGCCGCACCACCTGGGCGAGCTCGACCTGATGACGTTCCACCCGCGCTTTGCCGTGCTGGTTGCTCTCATGGCCATCGTGTTGGTGCCGGCGGGACTCGGACGCGCACGTGGCCTGCTTCGGCTGGTCGTTCCCGCGCCGGCCGTGATCCTGTGCGCCCTGTACGGATACCAACTGATCACGCACTACCGTCTCTTTGCCAAGGAGACCGCGGATTTCATGGAGGTGATGGAGAAGACGCCGCCGGGTGGAAAGGTCGCGAGCCTGAATTTCACCCGCGCCTCGCAGGTCATGCGTATCGAGTCGGCCCTGGTGGCGGTGCCAGCCTTCTACGTGGCCCTGCGCTCAGCGCCTACCAGCATGGCGCCTCTGTCCTACTGTGGGATGCGCCACATGCCCTGCACGAAGAAGCCCGCGGGGGAGGGGCTGCCGGACCCTTGGAGCCCCGGGGATCCCCGTCTGGTCAACTCCGTGCCGACTCTCGACTACTTCTTCGTGCGCAGCCCACCACCGGGCTTTGACCTTTTCGGCCGGTATCGAAACAGCATGGAAGTCCTGGCCCGCAGCGGAACCTGGACCGTGTATCGCAAGAAGCCGGGCGCCGTCATGCCGGCACCCACGCCGGCCCCGCCGGTCAAGCCCGCGCGTTGATGTCCCCCATGGTTCAGAGGGCCATGACGACGAACGCCAGCACCGCCAGGGACACGCCGGCATAGGCGCGTGGGTCCAAGACTTCGCCGAGAAGAAACACACCCAGCACGTTCACGAGAGCGATGGAGGTCGCGCCGTAGAGGGCCATCGACTTGCCGATGGGGACGCTGGCCAGCACGTAGAGCTGGCCGAACATGGCCAGTGTACGCAGGGTGAAGTAGATGACGAACCACCAGGTGACGAAGGTGGCGAGGCTGAAACCGCCTCTGCGCATGTTGGCGCGGGCAAGCAGATCACCCGCGGTGAACAGGGCTTGCGAACCGACGATGATTACGACGGGAGACTTGAGCCAGGGCATGGGCCCTTTCTTCGCAGATTGTTCGTCGTTTGCGAAGGGCTACGAATTTTCGAGATGCGGTACTAGCATGTCCCATCCATGCCCCGACCCCCTGACAAGGCCACCCTCGAACGACTGAAGCAGATCGCCGGTCCGGCCGGCTGGTCCGATGATCCCGACACCCTGGCGCCGCACTTGGTGGAGTGGCGCAGCCGCTACCAGGGCAAGACCCCGCTTCTGCTCAAGCCGGCGAGCACCGCCGAGGTGGCGGCCATCGTGCGCATCTGCACCGAGGCCGAGGTCGGCATCGTGCCGCAAGGGGGGAATACCGGTTTGGTGGGCGCGCAGATCCCGCGCGCCAGCGGCGAGGAGGTCCTGGTCAATCTGTCGCGCATGAACCGCGTGCGGTCCGTGGATCCTCTCAACAACACCCTGACGGCCGAGGCGGGCTGCGTGCTGGCGGCGGTTCAGCAAGCCGCGGCCGAGAAGGACCGGCTCTTCCCGCTCAGCCTGGCCGCCGAAGGCAGTTGCCAGATCGGTGGCAATCTCTCGGCCAATGCCGGCGGCATCCACGTGTTGCGCTATGGGAACTCGCGCGACCTGGTGCTGGGGTTGGAGGTCGTCACCGCCCAGGGCGAGATATGGGACGGGCTGCGCGGGCTGCGCAAGGACAACACCGGCTACGATCTCAAGCACCTCTACATCGGCGCCGAGGGCACGCTGGGGATCATCACCGCCGCGGTGTTGAAGCTGTTCNNCCTGGTGGTCAAGCATATGGCGGGCTCGACCGATCCGCTGGCGACTCGATCGCCGTGGTACGTCCTCGTCGACCTGACGGTTCCGCGCGCCACCGCCGAGGCTTTCATGACATCTGCGCTGGACCACGGCCTGGTCACCGACGCGGCTCTGGCCGGCAGCGCGGCCCAGGCCGCGGCGCTGTGGAAGCTGCGCGAATCCATCTCCGAGGCGCAGAAGCGAGAGGGTGGCAGCATCAAGAACGACGTTTCAGTGCCCGTGTCACGCATCCCAGGTTTCATCAAACAGGCACTGGCCGCGGTGGTCGAGCTGGTCCCAGGCGTCCGGCCCGTACCCTTCGGCCATGTGGGCGATGGCAACCTGCACTTCAACTTCAGCCAACCCGTGGGCGTGGATCAGGAGGCGTACCTCGCCCGCTGGGAGGAAGTGACTCACGTGGTGCACGCCATCGTGGTGGCCCACGGCGGATCGATCAGCGCGGAACATGGCATCGGCGTGGCCAAGCGCGAAGAGGCGCGGCGCTACAAGAGCGCGGTCGAGATCGAGCTGATGCGCCGGATCAAGCAGGCCCTGGACCCCAAGGGCATCATGAATCCGGGCAAAGGCATCGTATGAGCGGGTGAGGTTGGTTCGTCCGCCAGTGGACGAA
>PMZX01000209.1:0-1367 GCA_003170035.1 Myxococcales bacterium
CGGGCTTGCAGCTGAACGGCAAAGCGTTCGGCGGTCGCAGCCTTCATTGTTGTGGGGGCGGATACGGATAGGGCGCGGGATAGGGGTAGGGATAGGGCGAGAACATGGCAGGACGAGGAACCGGGAGAATGGGGTTTGCGTCCTCAAAGGCCTTTGCCTGGCGCTTGGAATGCCAATAGTGAACCCACCCCGGGATAGCGAGGCAAAGGCCTGTCACCGCCTCCGGAATACCAATGACGAGGCCCATTCCTGACCATTCGCTCTGTTGGGACTTGCCCCAATGAGAGAGGTCCCCGATGATCATTGGGGCGGACATTGCGATGAGGACCAAGCCAATGGTGTAGATCACGTTGCCGGGATGGTCGATGTCGGCCACCTCTTCCCGGGAGACAAGGATTTCACGGCCGTAGCTGTCACGCACGCGCAGAAAATTCGCGTCCGAGCCAAGAATATTCGCCTCGTAGGCCATGCCGTCGGTCCGGGAAATGGTGGCGGTAGTCGAGCACCCGGCAAAAACGCAGAGGATGAGGCAGGCCACGATTCGCTGTCCAAGTCGACAAGCCATGCCTGGAGTATGGGGCCGTAGCGGCCGTCTGGGAAGCGCTGTCGAAGAAGCCGTTGCAGCGGACGAAAAGATTCGGAGTCTTGCTACGGTACTGCAGGCGTCGTCGCCTGGGTGCGGAGCTAAAGAAGGTGGAGGCCAAGCCTCGGGCAGGTGTATTCTCGGCGTATGAGACTTGCGAACAGCATAAGTTCAGTACTCGCAGTGGGGCTTGTTCTCGCGGCGACGGCCGCCTGCAAATCCGACAGCTCGACGGACGGGGCCGGGGCGGATGCGACCGTCGATTCACGGGCGGTCGCTGACATCAGCTCGACAGCGAAGGCCGACGCCGTAAGTTCTCTCCCAGACGCCAGAATCTACCCGCCGAACAGCAGGAAGTGCAGCCTCATGTTCAACGATCCTGCGGATTGCAACTGCGACAACGGCACACCGGGGGCAACCGATCCACCAGCCTGTAGCACAGCTTCGGTTGTGACCAGCACGACCGACCAGGGAGTGTGTTGCGAAGACGCTTTCGGTTGTGAATGCCGCGGCTACGTGTGCGCCAGCGGCGGGAATCCTCCCACCTGCGCCTGTGCGAGTATCGGAGACCCGGATCTCCCGTTGGGTGGCACCGCGGTTCTGGAGTGTACTGCTTCGAGCAGTGGTCAAAGGTGTTGCTACTCGTCTAGTCTTCACTCTTGTCGATGCACGTCCTTTACCTGCTCGGGCTCGTACGATGTCGAAGTACCGAGCTGCAACCTTGCTGTAGTTGCGGTCTGCGCATCGGATGCAACTTCATTGACCAACTGCAAGTAGGCGCATG
>PMZX01000209.1:1422-6350 GCA_003170035.1 Myxococcales bacterium
CACCTATGCCGATCACATCGCTAGCCGGACAGGTTCAGTGTTGCGGAGCGAGAACTCCGGGCGCCGGTGTAGTATCCGTATGCTGTTCACGGCTTCGGTGCTGAACGGCAAACCGTGATATCCGGGGTGCCCTGCCGGGCGAGAGCGCACCAGCGGTCGCCTGCTAATACGCGAACCGCCGCACCGACACGTTCATCACCAGTCCCAGCGCCAGCATGACGGTGAGCGCGCTCGAACCGCCGTAGCTCAGCAGGGGCAGGGTCACGCCTACGACCGGCAAAAGGCCGGTCACCATACCGATGTTGACCGCCACCTGCCAGGTGAGCATGGCGGCCACGCCCACGCACACCGTGATGCCAAATCGATCGCGGGCCTCGCGTCCGATCTTGATCACCCAGAGGGCCAGCAGGGCGTAGGCGAGAAGCACCACCATGCAGCCGAGAAAACCCCATTCCTCGGCCCACACGGCGAACGGGAAATCCGTCCATAGTGCCGGCAGCGAGCGCAACCGGATCTGCGTCCCCTGCAAGAATCCCTTGCCGATGAGCCGTCCCGAGCCCACGGCATTCATGGCCTGGCGCGGTTGCCACGCGGTAGCCGGGTCAAGCGCCGGGTTGATGAAAGCCAAGATGCGGTTGCGCTGATAATCGTGCAGGGCGTATTCCCACAAGGGCGTAGCGGCCAGCGCCACCACCAGGGCAATCCCGGCCATGGTCTTGAGCCGCAGGCGCGCGGTCAGCATGACGGTGGCGAAGATAAGCACGACGATGAGGGCGGTGCCCAGATCCGGTTGCGCAGCGATGAGCAGAAAGGGCAGGCCGGCGAGAAAGATGGGCACCAGGATGTGGCGCAAGGTGCGCCCGTCGAGCGCCGGTGTCTCGTGGATGTACTTGGCGAGAGCGATGATGGTCAGGACCTTCATCAGCTCGGAGGGCTGCAGGTGAAAGGCACCCAGGTCGAACCAGCGCCGCGAGCCACCCACCATCTTTCCGTGAATCAGCACGGTCACCAGCAGCGCGATGCCGATGCCGTACAGCACATATCCCATGCGTGCAATGACCCGGTAGTCGAAACTGGCCACCGCCAGAAAGAGCAGGCCGCCGACCGCAGCCCACGAGAGCTGCTGCGCGAACAGGTGGAACTGGCGCTCGCGCACGGCGCTCCACAGGTTGAGCAGTCCGAGCGAGATGCATACCAGCGTGGCCGCGGTCAGCATCCAGTCGAAGCGGAAGCGCAGCTTGCGCCAAGAGACAACCCGTGGCACTAGCGGCTCTCCTCGTGGACGGATTCAGGCGGCAGGGCAGGGTCGTTTCTCGCTGGCGGGGTGGGCGAGGCCGGCACGGGCAACGGATCCGGGCCTGATCCCCCGGCGGTGGGTGGCAGGCGAGTGTCTCCCTTGCTCGGACCGTGCCCGGTGTGGCGCGCCAGACGGGGCGGTGACCGATCCTCAAGCGGCACCACGCTTTCGAAGTAATTGTCGACGATCTCCATGGCTACCGGTGCCGCCACGGCGCCGCCGTGTCCGCCGTGTTCGACGAAGACGGCGAAGGCGATGCGGGGTTTGGCGGCCGGGGCGTAGCCCACGAACCAGGCATGGTCGACGCGCTCGTAGGGCAGGGGAGGATCGTCTTTGCCGACCCGCCCGCCCCGGTAGACCTGCGCGGTCCCGGTCTTGCCGGCCACGTCGATGTGGTGAGACCGCGCCTTGTAGGCCGTGCCCTTGGGATCGCTGACGACACCGTACAGCCCGCTGCGGATGATGGCGAGCGTTTCGGCGGATACGGCCACGTCTCGGCGTACCCGCGCGGGAAACTCCTCGACCACCTTGCCGTCGGGTGATTCCACGCGTTCCACGATCTGTGGCAACCACAGCTTGCCGCCGTTGGCGACGGCCGCATAGGCCAGCGCCATCTGCAGCACGGTGGCGCGCGTGGCACCCTCGCCGATGGCGGTATTGAGCGCGTGCCCGATCACGAAGCCTTCACTCTTGCCGCCGGTTGTGGCCTGCTCGCGGTGCCACTCCTCGGTGGGCACGAAGCCCGCCTGCTCGTTGTTGAGTCCCAGGCCCGACGGTGCACCAAGCCCGAACTCGTTGGCGAACTTGGCCATCCGATTCATCATGCCGGGCCGCGCGCCCAGGTCGTAGAAAAAGACGTTGCAGCTCTGCACGATGGCGTCGTGGAGGTTGACCGTCTTGTGCACCTTGGAGCAGCGGAAGCGGCGCCGGCCCACCAGGATGTAGCCAGCGCAGTGCACCTTGTCGTCGGGAGTGATCAGCTTCTCTTCCAGTGCAGTGGTGGCGGTGATGGCCTTGAAGGTCGAGCCGGGGTTGTAGGTGTCGGCCAGGGCCTTGTCACGCAGAGGGCGCAATCGATCGCTCAGGATGCGCGATACCGCTTCGGGCGAGAGGCCGCGCGACATCGAGTTGGGGTCGAAACTGGGCTTGGATGCGATGGCCAGGATGCGCCCGGTTTCCACGTCGAGAAACACCGCGGCCGCGGCCCGCGAGCCGCGCAAGGCGCGCTCGACGATGCGCTGCAGGTCCATGTCCAGGGTCAGCACCAGGTTGTTGCCCGGCACCGGGGTCTGACTGAGCGATCCGTCCACCAGATCGGCGATGCGCACGTCGGTGCGGCGCAATCCGCGCCGGTTGACCACCGTCCGCTCAAACCCCTTCTGGCCGCGCAGATAGGGCTCCCATTGGCGTTCGATACCCGTGCGACCCACGTAGTCACCCGAGCGGTAGCCCTCGTCCTTGCGCGTGCGCAGTTCCTCGGCCGAGACCTCGTTCATGTATCCGATGGCGTGGCTGGCCAGCGTGCCGAACGGGTAGTGACGCCGCTGCACCGCCACCACCTTGATGCCGGGCTTGTCGAGCGCGGTTTCGAGTTGGGCCATCACGTCGCGCTTGATGTCCTCGGCTGCGACCATGGTGCGGTCCTTGCCCTTGTGGGCCTCCTCGGATATCGCCTCCCAGGTCGGCACGCCTTCCACGTCGGGACCCAGGATTTCTCGCAGGTACAGGTAGGCGTCGTGGGTGAGCTGGGAGGGCAGCACCTGAACGTCGTAGGAGGGAACCATGGTGGCCAGGACGCGGCCCTTGCGGTCGCGGATCTGACCGCGAACCGCAGGCAGCACCACGGTGCGTACGATGCTATCAGCGGTCATGCGGTAGTAGCTCTCGCCTTCGACGATCTGAAGGTAGAAGAGCCGCGCCGCCAGACCCACAAACAGCATGGCTATCAAGACGGACAGGTAGCGCGTCCGGTGCCGGATCTCGGGGAGTTCAGCATCTTGGCCGGCGATATCCATGGAATCTAGCGCGGTGGTAGTCCTGGCCCCAGCGCGCGCGCCCGCCGGCGCGACAGCCCGACCCGCAGCAGCGCCGGGTCGAGGCGGCCGTCGAGGCGCCCCAGCAACCACAGCACGGGCGGCCCGAATACCGCCGTGAGCAGGGCCTCCAGAGGCGCCAGGCGAAGGCCGCCGTAGCCGGCTTCAGGGCTGACCTGGGCGCGAACCACGACGATGAGCACGGCGGAAAGCAGGCTGGCGACGAAGGCCGCGGACGCCTTGAGCACCACCCCTCGCACCGCGAGGCGCGAGGCCAAGACGCGCGCAAAGAGAGCCATCACCAGAAACGCGAAGGCGTGGACCCCGCGCGGCGCCCCTGACACCAGGTCGAAAAGGTAGCCGAGTGACAGCCCCACCAGCGCGGCCGCGCCCGGCGCCCACTTGAGCGGCGACAGGCCGATGTACAGCACGGTCAGCAGGCCCAGGGTCGGCGTGACCAGGTGCACGGGCGCGAACTCCATCACGGTGGATTGCAGGAGCAGCAAAAGCAGGCCGACGATCAGAGTGGCGATGGAACGCATTATCGATACACCGCCATTCCGTGGCTGGGGGAGAGCGATTTGTGCGCGCCTGCTTCGGGGTCTGCGGGCGGTGCCGGCGCCACCACGACCAGAACCTCGGAGAGTCGGGCGAAGTCCACGTCGGGCGAAACCTCCAGCTCCTGCGCCAGCCCGGCGGTGTTGCGGGTGACTTTGCTGACCTTGCCCACCGGGAGATCGCGCGGAAAACCGCCCAGGCCGCTGGTGACGACCAGGTCGCCCTCCTTGGCCTGCTCGCCCTGCATCAGGTATTCGATGGCGCAGCGGTAACCGTTCTCGCCCGGCTTGCCGCGCAGAATGCCGCGACCGCCGGTGCGGGACAGCACCACGTCGATGGCGGAACGGGGATCGACCGAAAGCAGGATGTCCGAGGTGTCGCCAGCGACGCGGTTGATCCGACCCACCACACNNACCGGCATGCCACGGCTGACCAGTCCTTCACCGCGGTCGAGCTGGATGCGCGCCACGCGAAAGTAGGGCGAGACGTCGATGGCAATGACTCGCGCCACCAGGGTTTCCGCGGTCACGGCGTTGCGCAGGCCGAGCAGCCTCTGGAAGCGCACGCTCTCGGCGGCGCCCCGCTTGGCCTCGAGCAGCTCGGCGCGCAGGCGGCCGTTCTCGTTGTGCAAGGTCTCGTTCTCGGCGCGCACGTGCACCAGATCGACATACTGGCCGGCGGCGTGACCGATGCTGCGGGCCAACCGGGCCATGCGCGATTGCAGGGGCGTGACCAGCGCCAGGATCCCACGGTCCAGGGGCGACAGGTACTCAGGCGACTTGGCACTCTGGCGCAGCAGGAACAAGGCGGTGAGAAATGCCGCCATGATGATGACCGCCTCGCGAATTTTCTGTCGGTGCCCCGACGGGAGCATTCCAGCGTGCACAGCGACAGCAAATGTAAGGCGGCCAGAGCGGACGATCCACTCGAAACGGCGGCCTATTGCAGGGCGACTTCCTTGAGCAGGGCCAGCTCGTCGAGCGCACGCCCGGTGCCCAGCACCACAGCGCACTCGGGCGAGTCGGAAACCATGACCGGCA
>PMZX01000095.1 GCA_003170035.1 Myxococcales bacterium
TTCTTCGTCCGCACGACATCCCTGACCACCATCCGGTGCGTACGTGCGAGTTCGCGCAATGCCTTGTACGGACCACCATTCTTGAACACTCGGGTTTTGATCGCTCCCTGTCGCAAGTCCTCGGCCAAACCAAAGGCATCCCGCTTGTCGTCCTTTGGTCCCCGGCGGCCCGCCTCCACTCCCGCCACGACCACCTCGACGGCGTGCGGTTCTAGAATCTCGTAAAGCCATCCACTCTGCGTCCCTTCCTCGAAGCAGACATGTCTCTGTCCAGGGATCGCGCGAAGGCATTCCACGATCTCCTGGCCGTTGGTCGCCACGACGTGCGAACCCGTTTGCTTGCCACGCGCATCCACCACGGCGATGGTGCAACTTGCTGCGTGAACGTCGATTCCGATGTATTTGTCCATGGGGTCCCTCCTTGGTTGGGGTGCTTGGTTGTTGCAAAGCAAGCGTGCCCAAAAACGAGGAGGGACTCCACTGCCACCTTCGAGCATCCCCTGGGCGCCACGACGTCCGCGGCGGGGCGCAATCGCGCGGCCATCTGTCCGCCGTCCAAGCGGCGCCAGCCTCTTGCCGCGCGAAACCCAGCTGACCGCCTCATCGCACTGATCAAGACCGACGACACGATCAAGAAGATCCTGTCCGCCATGGGCCTGCCCACAGAGGCGCCCAAACCATATCCCGCAAGACCTCCCCCGTCTGAAGCGTCTGAACCGGGGGACGGCACAGAGTACCTGAACTGATGGGACGCCGACGTGGGTGTGATGGGATAGACTGTCTCGCGTGGTCGAGAGCCCCTCGACAGGACGCAGAAACCGCGGCAAGAGACCCGCCCCGGCAGGCTGCGCGGACGCCCTCCACGTCGTGCAGGCGCGGGTAGGGAGGGGGTCCCGGACGCTCAACCCCCCCATGGATTTACCTATGGTCTTCATCGGTACGGGACGACTCGATACCGACAGCTACTACTGCACTATTCAGTAGCACAGCCCACCAACGCCTTGGGGCCGCACCCCGTGGCGTCAGAAAAGGGCATCGCCTTCGCGGCTGTGGATTCACACCATTTGCTGGGACTCTATCCCCTGCAACAGAACCGGTGTCTGCGTTTCCAGACGCTCACGGCGCGTGGGTGAAAGGTCGAACGCGAGTAGACCACGCGTGGACGGAACATAGTTGCGTGCTCGGCGATGCCTTCCTGGACATCACGCGATCCTTGAGCCAATACAATGATCGCTCCGCGGCGGCCCTCGGTCTCCCGCGGGCAGATGAACAGAAAGGAACAGAAATGACCAGGAGTTCTCTCACCCTCGTTTTCTTTGCAGTCCAGCTTGTGGCGGTCGCCTGCAGTGGGACCAGCAGCAGCAAGCAGGATGCAGCGCCAGCGATCCCCGACGGTTCCTCGCTTGCAGCCGATGCCGCGAACGCTCCCAATCCCGACGCGAGCCCTGACCTTGCCCTCGATACACCGACGGACGCGCCCGCCGTCATTCTTGATTTGGCGGCTGAAACTGGCCCGGCTTTCACGCCAGATGGTATGGCGGCGACGACCTGCAGCGTACCGACGCCCGTGCCCTACTCGGGTATTGCAGTGATCCCTTCACAAGACGTGGCGACTCCCGGGCCGTATGCGTGGAAGAACGTCGTCATCAAGGGCGGGGGATTCGTCAGCGGCATCGTCATGAGCCCCGTGCTGCCAGGGCTGGTCTTCGCCCGGACTGATGTCGGAGGCGCATACCGTTTCGACCCAACTGCGCGGCGCTGGATGGCCATCACGGATTGGGTCGGGCACAACGATTCGAACCTCCTCGGGATCGAGAGCATCGCAGTGGATCCGGTCGATCCCAGCCGGGTCTATATGGCCGCCGGGATGTACCTCACCGCCGGCAACGGCGCGATTCTGAGCTCGACCGACATGGGACAGACGTGGGTGCGTAACAGCATTTCTGCGCCCATGGGCGGAAACGCGGATGGCCGCTCGATGGGCGAGCGGCTCGCCATCGATCCCAACCTGACCAGCACCTTGTACTTTGGCTCGCGCAACGCGGGCTTGTGGAAGAGCACCGACTCTGCGCAGACTTGGACGCAAGTCGCTGGGTTCCCGACGACCGGCGTGGCCAACGGCGATGCGGGCACGGGCGGCTACGGCTTGACCTTCGTGGTCTTCGATCCACGCAGCGGCTCGCCGGGCAGCTCCACACCGGCGATCTACCTCGGGGTCGGCGTGACCACCGGGAATGGACTCTATCGCACAACCGATGCGGGGGCGACCTGGGAAGCGGTTGCTGGGCAGCCCTCCGGGATGATGCCTCATCATGCTGTGCTTGACGGGTGTGGCAACCTCTACCTTGCGTACAACAACGGGTCAGGCCCGAACAGCATCACGAGTGGCGCTGTTTGGCGATACAGCATGGCCGGCGGCGTTTGGACCAATGTGAGTCCCCCGCAAAGTGGCGGCGGCTTCGGCGGAATTGCAGCCGATGCTGCCCATCCGGGAACGCTCATCGTGACGACGATCGATCGCTGGTCGCGCGACGAAATCTACCGCACCACGGACGGCGGGGCGAGCTGGGTGGGACTCGAGTCTGCGGCGAAGACCGATGTGGCGGGCGCGCCCTGGGTCTTGTGGCACAGGACCAGCGTGGGGACGCCGGGATGGATGGGCGACGTCGAGATCGATCCCTTCAATCCAGCGCGCGCTATCTACATCACCGGGGCAGGCATCTGGTCGAGTGACGACGTCACGGCCGCCGACACCGGCGCTGCGACTCATTGGACCTTCGAGGACGATGGTCTTGAAGAGACCGTGGTGCAGGATCTCGCCAGCCCACCGGCGGGCGCACCCCTGCTGAGTGCGGTGGGTGATCTCGGCGGTTTCCGACACGACGACCTCGACGTCTCTCCTGCGGGCGGCTTTTTCGACAACCCTATTTTCACCACCACGTCGGGCCTGGATTTCGCCCAAGGCGCCCCGAACATCGTCGTGCGGGCAGGCTCCGGTGGGCTGGGCGGCGCCTACTCGGCGGACGGGGGCACGACGTGGACGCCATTTGCTGCCGCTCCCATGCCCACAACGGGAACTGTATCCAAGGGCTCGGGATCGATCGCGGTCTCGGCCGACGGCACGACGTTGCTGTGGGCTCCGCAGGGGGGCACGCCCTCCACCTCGCTCGACAACGGCACCACGTGGACCGCATGCGCGGGACTTGCCGCCGGCGTGCGGGTGGCCGCCGACCGTGTCAATGCCTCCAAGTTCTACGCAAGCGACCGCAGTGGGATGTACGTGAGCACCGACGGCGGCGCGAACTTCGTGAAGGTCACCACGTCCCCGTCCGGGCGACCGCGCCCCGTGTTCGGAATCGAGGGGGATGTTTGGGTTGCGACGGGCTCCGGCCTGTTTCATTCGCAGGACTCGTTGGCGACGTTCGCGCAAGTGTCCCTGGTGACTAGCGCGACCGCGGTGGGCTTCGGGATGCCAGCGCCGGGGCAGAGCTATCCGGCCGTGTATCTCGCCGGCTCCGTGGCTGGTGTCTGGGGCGTGTACCGCTCCGACGACGTCGGGGCTACCTGGCAGCGCATCGATGATCCGCAGCACCAGTTCGGATGGATAAACTGCTTGACCGGCGACCCGCGCCAGTACGGCCGTGTCTATCTCGGCACGGGCGGGAGAGGAATCCTCTACGGCGACCAGCGATAGGGGCGCTGACACAACAGAAGACCGCTGGCTACGCTCGAGACACAACACTGTCGCGCCTTCGGGCGGCCGCAAGTACAAGCCCACAATGTCCCGCCGCTTCTGGTCGACCTCGGGGTCTCGGCTGGTCAGGAAGTACCTGATCCGGTGCGGCTGGATCTCCGCCTCATCGAGAACGCGCGCCACCGTGCGCGTGCCAATGTCGGCTCCGTCAGCCAATGCCGCGAAAGCGTCCCGCAGTTCCGCCGCCGACCAGTGGCTGAGCACGTTGCCGGCTTCCCATGGGGGCCGACATGCCAGCGCGATCAGGGCGATGCGCTGCTCTCCAGAGAGAGAGTGCGCGGTCGGCCCGACCTGGGCCGGTCGCGAAGACCGTCGATGCCGCCGTCGATGAACCGGTCGCACCACTTGCGTGCTGTGCCGTGGTTGATCTGCATTCGCCGCGCGATCACTTCGATGGGCACCCCTTCGTCCCGCATCAGGACGACCCGTGCCCGCGTCGCCATGCGATTCTCCGTCGTCCCGGCTCGTACCAGGCGACGGAGCTTCTTCTTGAGTTGCCGCTTGAGGTGAATCACTCGCGGCGACGCTGGGCCGGGCCAAGCCGACCTGGTCGCCATGTTTTCCATCCCGCACAGCAAGCCTCAATCTGCATCCCTACGCAAATTTTTGGCCGGCGGCACTAGCCGCAAGTTCCCTTCCCCTCGGGACCGGCGAATCGAGCGCACGCTCGGTGAACCTTTCGACGGTGAACCCGGACTTCCACGGGATAGCAAGTTCAGCTTCCATGGTGGATGCTCGGAGATGTGCATAAGCGAATCGATGGGGGTATTTCCGGTGCGAGAACCCCGCCCTTCCCGCGCTGCCGCACCCTCTCGCGCGCCTGGACGACGGGGCAGGGCGGCCTTGATCGTGTGATTCGCGTGCCGAAGAGCCTGTCTGGACCACAAGGCGCAGTCTACCCCATTGCGGGCCCGCCAAGGTCGCCTTGATCAATTCACCCAGTCGTCGCCGCCACCCGCCTTCTGGGGCGGTGGGCGGGCAGGATGCAACTTGGGGATGTCCGCCGGCAGGTGCATCGCAGTGAGAATTCTCTCGGCGATGTCCTCGGTCTTGATGAGTGCGATGAGGCGGAGTTGGGAGTGGCACTTCGAGCAGACAATCTCAAACCTGAAGGTTCTGCGGAGCAACTCTGCCCACGGGATGTATCTCGACTTGCCGGCCGGCTTGTCCCTGGCCGTGGGCGGGGGCGGGGGTTCTGCGGGGGCAGGAACGACTTCGCTGCGAGAAGCAGCGTGCGATGAGAGGACGCCAAAATATCTGACGAGATGCCGCTTCGGAGGAGGGACCAGCGCTGCGAGCCGCGCGATGAGGGCGACGCCGGCACCGTGGCGACGCAAGCTTCCTTTGGCGATTTCAAGACCACGTTCTCGGGCGGCACATACATCTATCCTGACTCGGCGAGCGTTGTGCCCCCAGCACCAGCACTCACGTCCGACATTACCAAAAGCAACTGGCACATTTCGGGAACGGTTGGGACGTACTCCGGTTTCGGCCTGTACTGGAATGCCCGCGCTAAGCTTGACGCTTCGGCGTTCAAGGGGATTTCGATGACGATTTCGAGTACGGGCACGATACCGGCCAACACCCTATATTTGAGCGTTAACACCGCGGCAGACACGATCTCGACGGCCTGGTACGCCAAGTACACTGTGCCGCCCGCGACCTACTCAGCAACGTTCGGCACTTGCAATCCACCCGGAAGCAACCAATACGACTCAACCTGCACCGCACCCTCGAAGGCGATTGCCGTGACGACGACGCCTACGCCAGTGACGATTATGTGGGCGGACTTGACAGGCGGCAAGCCGAGTCCGTCCGTTACTCCTAGTGAACTCACGGGTATTTCATTCTACTTCAGCTAGTCCTCGGGTTCATACCCGGTGGATATCACGATCGACGATCTCTCCTTCATACCCTAACGAAAACGCAATGCGCCCATCAGTGAACAGCGATTCACTGGTGGGCGCCCCTTTCGAGGCCGCCCCTCCGCGCTTCATCTCCCGGCGGGCAGCGGCGGTAAGCCGAGCACGGCCTGACTGCCCAGGTCAACAGATGCCTGGGCAAGGCCGCTGCAGCTCGCAGTGAGAGTAGCGGTCCCGGGCGTCCTCGTGCTACGCACCCAGGCGGCAAGCTGACCGCCTTTCATGACGATGGACGCTGGTCCGACAAGACTGCCGGCACCACTCACAGCTAGCGCCACGGTGCTCTTGTCAGTCGGGACCACGGTGCCATTCGCGTCGACGATGTCCACGAAAACGAGACGCGCGTCGCTCGCATCAGCGAGCAACGTCGTGGCCTCCGGTCGAAGTCGAATGGCCGTGGCCGAACCCGGGGTTTTGCGGGTTGTGCTTGCCCTCACGGCGCCGCCGATCAGACCGTCCGCGCGCAGCGTTCCCGGAGCAAAACTACCGACCGCGAAATTGAACGGCGGGTGAAGAAGGTCGATGCCTTTGTCGGGTGACTGCGTTCCCACGAGCTTGTCGTTCAAGTAGAGCGAGACTTGCTCGCAGTTGCTGTAGACACGCACCGTCGTTGGCGAGCTCGCCGTCCATTGATTGGCGATGTACGCCATGGGCCCCGAGTCGACCCCGGCAAGGCTCACATTCGGGTCGCGCTGACTTTGCTGAAAGTAGTAGGCGTGTTTGGGCAGCCGATACATGTCTACGAGTCCGCACTCTGTGTTCCCGTAGTACGTAAAGCCACCGTAGTCGGCGTAGTCCCAATAGCTACCGACGCCGTACCACGACAAGGCCAGGTTTTTGCTGAGGCTGTCTTGAATGTTGCCCGCCTGTATCAGCATCGCGGCGTCGCCGGCCTCCCGCGCTTGTCGGCTCGTAAGACCGCCCCGAGCGCCGAAACCGTAGTCCCAATCTCCATACTCATCGATGATGATGGGGCGGCTATCGGTCGAGCCTCGGATGTTGGCTTGCGAAGACCCGAGGGATATGTCCGATCGCGCCCAAGTCCATTGCCCGGAATAGGCTTGATCGCCCGGGTATTCCTCATGAACAATACTGTGGGCCATTTGAGCCCAAGCGTCGGTGAAGTTCGTTTCGTTCAGGCTCGCTTCCCAGGCAACCACGCTCGGATGATTGCGGTCGCGCCGAATCATGTCTCGCAATTCTTGGTAGCTCGCGTTCTTGAAGGCATCCGTGTCGCTGTAGTATTGCCAGCCGGACTGCGCATCGAGTACCAACACGCCAAGCGCGTCGCATGCATCGTAGAACGCCGGAGCATGTGGATAGTGCGACCCACGTATGAAATTCGAACCGCCCTCTTTGATGCGCTTGACCTCGTAGTACGTCGCCTGGTTGGGCATCGCGTAGCCGAGGCCGTAGGTTTCCTGGTGAAGATTCACACCGATGGCGTTGAAACGCGCTCCATTGATGCTCAGCCCTCCGGCGTGAGTCCACTCGATGCGTCGGATCCCGATGCTCGTAGTCATCTTGTCGACTTGAGTCGTGTCATCCTGCACGGTGCTGCGCAGAGTGTACAGATTGGGCGTGTTCGGATGCCAGAGTCTGGGATTCGATACCGTGATGTCGTGATTGAAGCTGAAATCCGCACCCGGGTCGATGCTGTCCGTTGACGTCGCGGACCCTACTACATTGTTGTCCGTATCCAAGATCTCCGAGAGAACGGTTGCGCTCTTGGTCGTCGACGATTCGTTGATGACGTTCGTCGCGACGTGGACGGTCGCCGAGCTCGCGCTCACCACCGGATACGTCACGAACACGCCCCCGCCGGCCACTTTGTTGGCGTACACGGCGTCGGTGATATGCAGCGTATTGGTAACGTGCATGTTCACGTTGCGATACAGGCCGCCATGGTATTGAAAGTCCGGGCTCGCGTTGCCTGGAGGCCAAGCCGCATTGGGGGCGCCATCAAGCTTCACGGCAATAACATTGTCTGACCCACCGTACGTCACGTCGCTAGCGACATCAATCGTGAATGGAGCATACCCGCCCTGATGTTGAACCTTATGCGTGCCGTTTACCCACACGTCCGCAAGCTGCATAGCCGCCTCGAATTCGATGAAGACCTTATTGCCTTGAACCGCGCGATCCACCGCAAAATGTTTGCGATACCAGCTAATACCAGTGTAGGCGTTGGGGATTTCCGGCGTCACGAATTCCGTCGAATGCGGCAGATCGACGTAGCCCCAGGTTGCATCATCGAATGCCGCAGCATCGGCGCCCGTGGCGTTGCCCTTTTGATACTTCCAGTCTAGGTTGAAATTGACGTCGGATGCCCTGCCCGTTACCACCGTGGTTCCTCCCGTGCCCTGGGCGCCCCCTGTTTGCTGACTTCCACCCGAGGTCAAACCGCCTCCTGCTCCGGACATGCCCCCTCCGACACTGGTAGCCCCATCGCTGGAAGTTGTCTTGCTTGTGCTGACGCAAGCAACTGTGAAAACGAAACCCAACACGACGAGAACGCGAAAGAGAGCTTTGGATGCGAGCAAGTTCATGCGGATCTCCTGCGGTGCGGGCTCGGCCCTCCCCCGATGCAGTGGCCTCCACCGGCCTACGGGATGAATTGGAGATCGTCGATCGTAATATCGACATGGTATGAACTCCGTTTCTGCGGGCATTCCGGAAAACACCTTCTCCGGAAAGCTCTTGATACCAGGAACGGTCAAAAACTCAAGGAGAAGCGGCCTGCTGGGATGCCGTCAAGTTCGATCCCCTTCCGACGGTACTTTTCACACAACTTTCCTTCGGCTTCTCCGAGAACCCATGCATCACACTCCCTCGCCAGGTCGTGCCCGGTCGTGACTACATGATTACCCGTCGCTGTTCCGAGCGGCGCTTCTTCTTGCGCCCCGACGACGACACCAACAACGCGAACGCCAGTGGAAAACGCAGGGGGAAAGGCAGGGTCAACACAAACTGACGGATGGGGACATCAGGCAAGACATGATCCACCAGGTTCAACGCCCCCTCGTTCATCCTCCTGCCGAGGCAACTGGGGCACACGGCTCTGGCGTTGCACGAGAAGGCGACGACGTGGTGCTCGCCGCAATCATCGCAGTACAGGTGCGCGAAGCCCCGCGCGAGAATTCCGCAATCTAGATACTTGTGCAGCTCTTCCGTGACGAACTTGGGCAACGTGCGCCCGCTGGCGGCGACGGTCCATTGCTGCTCGAAGGTCAACAGTCTTCTCCGGTTGCCGGCGCGTGTAGACCGGGCCGCCAGACGCAGGTTGTACACGTGCCGTTGCCTCCACCGAGGAGGCTTATCGGCGAGCGGGTCACCGCAGGTGCGTGCCGCGCGTGACTTGCAGCCCGATCGCTAGCTGACCAGCTTGGCGATGAGGTCGCC
>PMZX01000309.1 GCA_003170035.1 Myxococcales bacterium
TCGGACGCCACCGTCCAGGCGAATCTCGAGAAGATGGCGGCCGACGCCCAAGCTGCAGGCGTAAACCCGATCCTGGTATCTCCTCCCGCGCGCGTGAGCAGCATACCAATCGGCGACCAATCCAGCCTTCACGCAGCGGCAGCCAAGGCCGCTGCTGCTGCAAAGAATTGCCCCTACATTGATCTCACAGCCCTTTCGACGGCCTGGTACAATTCGCTTGGCATGAGTGCGTCGGCTGTGCAGACGATGTACCACCAGGGCGGCGCCACGCACACCAACCTCCTGGGCGCTGACAAGCTGGCAGGCCTGTTGGCCAAGGCTATCAAGGACCAGAACATTGGACTCGCGAAGTACCTGAGATAGTAGACCCCGAGTTCAGCGAGCCTCCCAGGCACGGGGTGGCGACTACCGGGACTGGCGCGGCGTGGCCGCGGACTGTGGCCATGCTGCCAAGCCGTTCCAAGTCAGCCAACTAACTGGAATCACTGGCTCCTTCGACGTTTTGCAAATCTGACGTCGAGGGTTCAAGTCCCTTCGCCTGTTGGTTGCAATCGTGGCCACAACGGCCTCGTGGATCCGATTCCATGAAGGTCCCGGCTGTCCCTGGCCCTCTTGCCAGTTGTTCGCGCACCCCATCGTCCCCGGCGACCGGGGATCACCGATTCCGAAGGAGAAGGCGATCCATGCCGAATTCCGATTTGATCACACCAACCACCACTCTTCCACGCTGTCTTCGAGTTCTGCACGTCTGCGGTCTATCTCTGGTCGCGGCAACCATCGGGAACTGCTCGAGTAGCGAGGAAACTGTCAACCGGGCGGATTCGAGCGTTGCCGGTTCGGGCGGCTCGTCCGCGACCGGTGGGGTGACGGCCTCTGGAGGAACAACCACGACTGGGGGCACGACCTCCACCGGCGGCACCTTCGTCACTGGTGGCGTCACCGCGACCGGCGGAGTCAGTGCTAGCAGCAGCAGCTCTAGCAGTGGCGGCACCGTGAAGCCCGACGCCAGTCCGGCCAGCATTGGCGGTACTGTCACGGGCGGGGTCACTGCCAGCGGAGGCTCGGGACAGACTGGTGGCACGACCGCGACTGGAGGTGCCAGCTCGACGGATACCGGCACGAGCAACCGCGACGCGAGCACTCCTGACGGGCGTCCGACCGCGGAGGCCGGCGGTGGCACCGGCGGAAACACCAGCGCCGGCGGAAACACCAGCGCCGGCGGAAACACCAGCACTGGCGGAAACACGCGCACGGGCGGAAACACCGGCACTGGCGGAACTACGCGCACGGGTGGAACCACGAGCATGGGCGGAACCACCGGCACCGGCGGAACTACCCGCACGGGCGGTACCACGAGCACCGGCGGAAGCGCTGGCGCGGGCGGAACCACGAGCGCCGGTGGAACTACCGGGACCGGCACCACACCCGCCAATTGCACCGCCGTGCCGGTAGTGCCCAACGCCACCCAGCAAACGCGCAACGTCCTGTGCTACCTGAACAGCCTCTACGGCAACGGCATCCTTTCGGGGCAGGAAGAGGACAACAACGACAACGGCATGAACACGGTCTTTGCGGCGACGGGAAAGTACCCGGCGATTCGCGCCTTCGACGTGAACAATAGTCAGGCGCCCACCCAATGCGTTGCCCATTGGAACAACGGTGGCCTTTGCATGTTCGGCTACCACATGGGGATCAACGGCGGAACCTACAATACCAAAACCAACATCGACAACGTGCTTACCGCGGGCACGGCCGAGAACACGAGCTTCAACTCGAACTTGGACCGAATTGCCCAGTTTGTTACGCCGCTGAAGACGGCTGGCGGTGTCGCCATCCTAAGGCTGTTCCACGAAGCCGGCCAAGGTTGTAGCTGGTTCTGGTGGTCCATGGGGACTTCGGCGCAGTGGCAGAGTCTCTTCAAATACGCCTTCAACTACTTGACAGCCACCAAGGGGCTCAACAATGTTCTGTGGCTCGCGCCTCTTTGCGGTCAGGGTCCGAGTTCCGCGTACAACCCCGGCCCACAATACATCGATTTCGGTGGATCGGATATCTACAAGTCGGCGGGCGACGTGGAACCGCTGACCAGCATGTTCCAACAGACAGAGACCGCATTTCCCAATATGATGGTCGCGCTGCATGAGTGCGGCACGATTCCGGATCCCGTTCAGCTCAAGTCGACAGCAACGAAATGGCTGCTGTTCAATGTTTGGGCAAACCCATACTTCAATGCGCCCTACAACACCACGGCGCACCTCCAGGCGGTCTATTCGGATTCGTACGTCATCACGCGGGACAAACTGCCCAGTTTCAAATGACGAATCACCGCCCGGGCGGCTCGAATTGCGGAGCGAAAAGCACGTGGCGTTGAACGTCGTTGGTGAAGCTCGTGCCGGGGTACTTCTCGACCATCTTCACTGCTTCGGCGCGGGCTTCTTCGGACCGTCCCAACCCGGTTAGGGACTTGCAAACGAACCACGTTCGCTCGACCGCATCGGGGCTGTCGGGGTAACGCTCATTGCCTTCGCGCGCCAGTTTGAGGGACAATTCCAGATCACTCGACCTCAGATCGCGAAGCTTCGCCATCAGCGAAGCCTCGTCCTTGTAGATGCTCTTGCCCTGCGGTTTGCTCGGTTGTTCGGGGCGCGCGAGTCGCACCGGTGGGAGCGAGGCGGCGTCGGGGCGATGCGCAAGGCGAACCGGCTCGATAGGCGGCGGTTCGGGCGGAGGTGGTGGGGTGGGCGTCGCCGGCTGCTTTCCGCCAGACAGGGCAACGATGCCAAGGACGACACCGAGCACGAGGATTCCAGCTAAGATGGCAGCTTTCCTCGACACCTTGCTATTCTCCTCAGATGGAACTATTCGGGACTTCACAAGAGCAGTCAATACGAGAACAGCTTCCCTTGCCCGCTCAGCGCTGTTCAGCCTGGCTTGTCGGCCGGTGGTCGCGAGAAAGTCGCCGAATTGTGTGCGCTGGTCAGTGCGTGCAGGTGAGCGTGGAAGGCTGGAGCGTGCATTTTCCAGCTGAACAACACACATTCTTGGGGCAGGTTTGTGAGCCCGTGCAATCGACCTCGCAAGTTGCGGCGGCGCAAGCGATGGTCCCCTGGCACGACTTCGTGCCCGTGCAGCCGGCGGAGACTGTGCTGCCGTAGATCGCCACAGGGCCGGCGCAAGACCCGTTCCCCGAGCAGGTCAATGTGCACGAGTCGCCCGAACAATCCACATTCGAGGCACAGGCGCCGTCGCCGCCACAAGTGATTTGATTCTTGGAAGCGCGGCCCGCCACCCCGCTCTTGCAGGCATTCGTTCCACTGCAAGCCACCGTGCACGAACTGCCCCCGCAGTTGATCGAGCCCGCACACGAATTCGATTCCGCGCATGCGATGTCGCACCCGGCTGCCAGGCTGCAATCAATCCCTTTTGCGCATCCATCTTGCCCGCAGGTGACTTGGCAAGAGAGCTGGGATGGACAGGTGACCACGGATGATCCGCAAGCCCCGGCAGCGCTGCAGTCAATCATGCATTTGTCGTTGGTGTAGGTTCCGCCGTTTGCCACGCACCGATCGGCATTGGTTGGCTCGCTGGGGGTGTCCTCGCCGCCGGTGCTTGTGTTGCCGGCATCACTCGTTCCCCCGCCGTCGTCGGGGATTCCGCCATCGTCGGCAGATCCGCTGTCCTCCGAGGCGGCGTCCGCACTTCCGTTGCCCCCACTGCCTGCCGTCCCACCAGAGCCGCCGCTGCCACTGCTCGCNNTGGCTGTTTGCCCGCCCGAGGCGGCACTGCCTGCACTTCCGCTGCTACCTCCGCTCCGCGCGCCGGACCCGCCGCTGCTGCTCGTGCCACCCCGGCCGCCGCTTCCATGAGGAGGCGCACTGGTCGGGGTGGAAGAGCACGACGCAATACCAAGAACAGCAATGGCTAGGACGCTACAGATGGGGGCGTGGTTCTGAGGGATTCGAGAAGACCTCATCATGTCGGGCTAACACTCCGTGGGTTCAGAAGGGGAAGGTTCTATGGCCGCAGATCGGAACGGCCGCTTGCAGGCGATGGCCATCGACGCGACGCGCCCTGAAGCGGGCCTGTGATCACGAGAGCATCGCCTGCGCGCACGGCCTGTGCCGATTTTACCCAACTTTACCATCGAGCAACGCGTCCGCAGCATTGAAGGCCCAACCTTGGATGCAGATGGGACAAACCCCATCACATCACAAGGGGACAAATGAAATCAACGCAATCTACTGGACGAGTTGGTCGTTCGCGCGCGCGCACGCGGCGGCTGACGGCAGCGTTCGTGCGGCGACGGTTGGAGAGAATGCTCGATGAGGCGAAGGCCTCCGATGCGCGGCGGATGGCTGGCGAGAACATCGCGAGGCGGCCGTGACAAGCCTGTGGGCGATTGCCATCTTGGGCACGGCCAGCCAGCCGGCACCCGCGCCGGCCAGCCAGGACACAGAGTCCACCTCTTGTGCCATGGATGTAGTCGAAGTGCTGGGAGGGCAGGGCGAATGGCTGACTCTGCCTCGGCAAGGCCCGGCCTGGCACCCCAGCCCCGAGGTGGTGGGCGAGCACTTCGCCCCCTACGTGACGGGCGGTGTCTGGGTGGTTCGTGACGGGGCGCCGTTCTTTTCCAGTCGCTGGTCATGGGGCGACGTGGTGTTCAACTCGGGGCGCTGGACGCTGAACTCTGACGAGAATTGGTTGTGGTTGCCAGATCAGCGTTGCGTAAAGGTCGCGCCCGTCGCGGCGGCAAACGACGGAGAGCCCATGCCGCTGCCTCCGCTCCTGCTACCCATCAAGGTGCGCACCATCAAGCACCCCCTGGGTATTCAGTTCGCCTATCCCTACGGCCAGCAGGAGGGCCGGGTTTTCCCCGCTGGAGTCCAGGTGCCTATGCCCGCCTGGATCAAGCCGGTCTCCGCAGTGCCGAACGCGCCAATCAGCACGGTGGTGTTTCCCTCGCACGGCTCGGCGCCCTTCCATCACTCGACAGGAAGAGAGGAGGCCTCGTCATGGTGAACGGCAGCGCCCGGCGTATGGGTTGACACGCGCCTGAACCTGCTGGACGCTTGACCAAACTGGCATGGCGTCACGCGTCCTCGGCGGATTTGGTGCAGGCTCCGCGGCCTTCCGATGGCTACGAGATGAACACAGCAGGGCATAGGCCTGACGTGGTCAATCTGCGGTGCGTGCGGGCGCTTCTCGCCTTCGTGCCCGCGCTTGCGCTGGTCGCGAGTTGCAGCGGCCATCCCGACTCCACAGGCGCAAATGGCAACCGCTCGGACGCGGGCTCTGCCCCAGCCACCATCAACTGCGGGGTTGAAGGAACCGGGCCAGCGCACTGGATCAGTCCGACCGGGGCCGCGTCGTGGGACCAATGTGTCGGCTCGACGGCGCTGGCTGACTCCGCTACCTGCAGCCTGGACACGGCGAACAGCAGCGCCGCCGCGGGAGACGTGGTCATCCTGCGTGGTGGGACGTACACGACGGGCATCTCCCTCAAGCAGAGTGGAACGCCCACCGCCGGAATCGCCTTCAAGAACTACGGCGGCGAGACGGTTCGGGTCATGGGTGTCACGCTGGCGATCGACCTCGCCAACCGGTCCTACATCACCCTCGATGGCATCTCAGCGGACACGGTGGACTACTGGCTGCGCCTGAACGCCTGCGATCACATCTGCGTCTTTCACAGCACCTTCACAGGTCTTCGCACGAATTCACAGCCCAACTGGCCCGACGGGCTGGTCATCTCCAATAGTTCACATCACAACTGGGTGAAGAACTGCTCCGCAGGCGGCATAGGCTATGCCCTGCCCAGCGGAAGCCCTTCCGCGATTGGCGGGATGTTCCTGGGAGACTGGGAGATCGCGAACGACCAGAGCAGCTACAACCTGATCGAGAACAACACCTTCTATCACGGCGGGCACCACGTCCTCGAGATCAACAGCGGGTACAACATCATCCGAAACAACTACTTCCACAACGAGAACTGGACCGGGACATGCGCGCACCCGGAGACGAACAATCGCTGCGCCGATCGCAACATTATCATCGAGGACAACACCGGCATCGATGCGGTCCGCAACGTGATTGAGGGAAACGTGATTGCCTACGAGGGGGTGCCAGCGGACGGCAACACATCCGCGGGAATGTCGGTGCGAACGCAGTCGAACATCATGCGCAACAACCTGTTCTTCTACAACGACGGGCCAGGCCTGGTGCTGTACACCGGCTCGGGACAGCCCTACGACGCGAGCCACGGGCACATCTACAACAACGTGTTCTTCCACAACGGCTTCACCGCCATCGTCATGACCGGTTCGGACGGGCGCTACAACTCGGGCTTGCTCTTCGACAACACCGGCGGCACCAGCGGGAGGCAGAGCACCAATGTGTCGATCCGGAACAACCTCTTCTGGGACAACAACGGCACCTCGGTGTCCTTCTACTACACCAACGCCGCGTCCGAGGACATCGTGGGCAACTACTACCAGACCGTGGCCAACCGGGACGCCACCGGCAACTCCGCGGTCACCCTGGCGAGCGGGAACTTGCAGAGCACCGCGGACCCGCTGTTCGCCAACGCCAGCGGCACCCCGGACGTGTCCAATCCCAATCAGTTCGATTTCCACGTGCAGCCTGGCAGCCCGGCCGTCAACGCCGGAGTGTTTCTGACCAAGACCACGACCGCGGGCTCCGGGACAGTGATTCCGGTCGAGGACGCGGGCTTCTTCATCGATGGGTTCGGGATCGTGCCTGACGACCGGATTCAACTGCAGGGGCAGTCGCAGACCGCAGGCATCACGAGTGTCGACTACTCGACCAATCAGCTCACCATCGACACGACGTTGACCTGGACTGCCGGGTTGGGCGTGAGCCTGCCCTACTCGGGCCAGGCACCGGACATCGGGGCGTTCGAGCAGTAAGGGGCCCGCTAGAAGCGGCCGCGCGCGCTCACGCTCAAACCGCCGGGGATCCAACCCAGACTGACCGAGGTATCGTCCGCGCTGTTGTCACCGCTGGACCAGAGGCGATAGAAGAGCACACCCTCAACAGCGGCAGCCGCACCAGCGAGGCCGAACATGACGTACGAGGTGTACGCGGCCGTTTTTGCGCTGTCGCACGAGGAATCGGGCGCACCCTTGTTGTTGCAGGTGTCCATGTCCTTGCGCGCGACGATGTTCATGATGATGCCAGTGGCCAGGGCCGCCGCGCTCACGCCGCCAACCACCCACTCCAGGACGTGGCTGGAGCTGCGAGGCTCAGCGGCCGGTTCGGTCACGCGCGGCGGCGGCTCGGGAGCGACCGGCTTGACCGGAGTCTCTTCGGGTGGCGCGACCGAGACACTCGGCGTCTCCTCGACCGGGGGAGTTTCTGCGGCTGGTGCCTCTTCCCCCGCGCCAAGCTCTTTGACTTCCTTGATCTTCGCTGCCAGTTCCTGGATCTTGGCCTCTATCTCGTCTTTGTCAGTAGCGTCGGGCTTCAAAGTCAGATAGGCCTGGAACGACTTCAGGGCCAACTCGACGTCGCCTGATCGCTCGGCGACCCGCCCGAGGTTGTACGCAGTGAACGGATGGGCCGTCATCCTCATGGAACACGAATAGGCACGCACGGCCTCGACGTCCTTGCCGGCGTTCTCGGCCGCCTCAGCCCGCGCGAACCATTCCTTGGCCAGAGCCCGCCGTTCTTTGGGCTGATCGGGCGGAGTGGCCGGGCACTCCGCCGCAAGCACGGCCGAAACACTCAGCACGGACACGCCACACACCAGCAGGGGAAGTGAGAACGCCAGGAAAGCGGAAATGCGAGTTTTCTTCATGACCTCCAGATCCTTCTGGGTGGTTCTCTTGGCAAAAGCTGCGATAGGATACCAGTCGGCATTATACATGCCCAAACCCTGCGCAGACGCGAATCGTTGCCGTGCAGATCAAGGCGATCAAGGCTGCGCTCTGACCGACTGCTGATATGGAAACCCTGAGAGGGTTTCCATGCCNNGCGAGGGCGGGCGCGAAGCGCGCGGGGTGGGCAGGGCGGGCAGTCCGTCCCGAAGTCCCCGCAGGGGGCAAAGCCGGCGGGCTTCGCACGCGACTAGGGCGGATAGAGAAGGTACTTGAGTCGCTTGGCGCGGAAGGCGTCGAGTTCGTCTCTGAAGAGCGCCTCAACCTCGGCAAGGCGACGTGGTTCGCAAATTGCTGCGGCCACATCCGGGTCGCCAATCATCTTGTGCAGCCGCGCGCAGTCCCAGTCGTTGCGAAACAACTTGCGTAAGGCGATCGCGATCGCGATGCCGGCTCTCACTGGCTCGAAGGTCGTGCGATTCTCGACCCGCAAACGAATGCCTTGGCAAAGCCTACCGGCGTATGGGCTGGCCTTGGGCGCGAAGCTGGTCGCTTCGAACGACAGGCCGGCAATTCCTACCCCGGCCAGCTCGGCAGCGAGGCGTCGGCCATCGATCCACGGGGCCCCGACAACCTCGAACGGCGTGTCGGTGCCCCGGCCGACTGAGACATTCGTCGCTTCCAGCAGGGCGACGCCCGGATACAGAACCGCCTGACCGACAGTGCGCAGGTTGGGCGAAGGCGGCCACCAGGTGAGCCCGGTTTCGTCGAAGTAGATGCTTCGATCGTAGTGAGGCATGCGCACGACTTCGAGACGGAGACCGAGATGCTCGTCGGCGTTCATCAGCTCGGCCAGCTCGCCCATGGTCATGCCGTGCCGCACCGGCAGGGGATGGTGGTTGACGGCTGATCGCTCGCTGGGCTTCAGCATGGGGCCGGCCACATCGAGCCCATTGATGGGATTCGGTCGATCGAGGACGATGACCCGCAGCCCCTGCTCCGCGGCCGCTCGCATCGTCGCGTGCAGGGTCGAGGCATAGGTGAAGAAGCGCGCCCCCGCGTCGGGCAGATCAACCACGATCGCGTCGATGTCGGGCGGCAGAATCACCGGCCGCGGTCCTGTGGAGGCTTTCGTGTGCGGCCCGCGGGAGCCGCCATAGAGACTGTAGATAGGGAGATGGGTCTTGGCATCGACGCCGTCGTCGATGAGCTCGTCGCGACTGGCCGCGAGGCCATGCTCGGGGCTGAGCAGCGCGACCAGAGCGAGATCGGGGCGGGCGGCGAGCACGTCGGTCGTGCGGGCGTCCTCGCGGGTGCGGGCCGCATCGTTGGTAAGCAGCGCGAAGCGCAGGCCGCGCAGAGGGGCGAAGTCTTGGGCGGCGAGCGCGTCGATTCCCAGGGCGAGCGGGCCGGCGGCGACCTGGGGCTGGACCGGCGCGGGCCGGCCAAGGGTCGAGCCCGCCAGGGTGCCAATCGCGCCGGCGACGGCATTGATCGAGCCCTTGCCGTCGGGGTGCACCCGGTTGCTGAGGAAGAGTATGAACAGGTCCTGCTCTGGATCGATCCAGAGCGACGTGCCGGTATAGCCTCCGTGCCCGACGGCCCGCCGTGAAAGAGAAGTACCTCGGTTGGTCGAATACGCGGTCTGCATGTCCCACCCGAGCGCGCGAATACCTCCAGGCACGTCGTGCGGTGCCAACATCTTCGCCGTCGCTTTGGCCGACAGAATCCGGGCGTCGTCGATCGTCCCGGAGCCGAGCAGCATGCGTGCGTACCTCGCGAGGTCTTGCGCGGTTGAGAAGAGTCCAGCGTTTCCCGCCACGCCACCCAGGCGAAAAGCTCGCGGATCGTGCACCTCGCCGCGAATCCAGACGCCCTTGCGCAGTTCGGTCGGGGCGGCCCGCGCCCGGTCGTTTGCTGACAGAACGAAGCCGGTCTGGTTCATGCCAAGGGGCCGGAAGATGGCGGCGGCCGCGAAGGTGGCGAGATCGGTGCCGGTCACGCGCCGGATCACTTCCTCAAGGACAAAGTAGCCGACGTCCGAGTAGATGAATCTCACCCCAGGGGCAGCCTTGAGCGAGAGGGCGGCGATGCGCCGGATGGCCTCCTTGCGCCCGTGTTGGTAGTCATCGATCGGCGTTTCGGCCGGCAGGCCAGAGACGTGTGTGAGGAGTTGGCGGAGCGTGATGGAGTCTTTGCCGTGCGCTGCGAATTCGGGAAGGTAGCGGGACGCCCGATCGTCCAGGTCGAGCTTGCCCTGGTCGGCGAGGATCATGAGTGAAGTAGACGTCGCGATGGGCTTGGTCAGCGAGGCGAGATCGAAGAGCGTGTCCTCGGTCATCGGCTCCCTTTCCGGCAAGAGGGCGCGGAACCCGAATGCTTTCGAGTAGACGATGCCACTCTTTCGGCCGACCACGACGACGCAGCCGGGGAGTTTCCCCTCGGCGAGAGCATCGGCCACCAGGCGGTCGATGCCCTCGACCCCGACCGCGGGCGCCTCGATACTTCCTGCCGGTACCGTGGTGGTTCCGGGGCTCGCCGCCTGAAGCGAAGCGGGATCCCACGCTGCCAGGGTGAGTGCGAACGCGCAGGCAAGAAAGACGAGACGCTCGCGGTCGCGAGACAGGTGAAAGAACGGCAGCTTCGCGCTCGCGCGTGTCGAGCTCATTCTCGCAAACTACGCTTCGGTCTGTCGTCGCGATGGGCCCGGCGTCGACGCAAGACTGGTAGTGCGAGCAAGCCCAAAAAACCGAGACCAGCTAGGTTCGAGGGGCCACCCGCCACGCGGCAGCCGCAGCCTGCGGCGCCGCTGGAATTGACGTTTCCACTGCTCCCGGCAGCACCTGTCGCACCTCCACCGCCGCCAACAGTACCTCCACCGCCCACGCTGGTGATGCCGCCCGTGTTCGCACTGGTACCACCCATCGGCGCGACCGTACCAGTCGTCGCGCTCGTGCCGCCGGTTCCCAAGACACCGCCCGCGGCCGAAACGCTGCCTACGCTGGACGAGCCTCCGGTCGCCGCCACCGTGCCGCCAGTACCGGGCGCACCAGCCGCGCCGGTGGTGCCACCAGTGGCAATGGTACCAGCCGTGCTGGTCAGGCCTCCGGTTGGAACGATAGTGGCGCCGCCGGTCCCAATCGTGCCGCCCAGGGCGCTGGTCCCACCGGTGTTGGCTGTGCCACCCGTGGCAACTGAACCGCCTGTCGCGCGCGAACCACCGGAGCTGCTTGTACCGCCCGAGGCGACGGCACCGCCGGTCGCGCGCGAGCCACCCGAGCTAGTTGTACCGGCCGAGGCAACCGACCCGCCGGTCGCGCGCGAGCCACCCGAGCCGGTTGTACCACCCGCGGCGCTGGCCCCGCCCGTGGTCCCGCCTGTCGCGGTCGTGCCGCCGGCTCCGGTGGTCCCGCCGGTAGGGGCGGTGCCGTTGTACTCGTACGCGCCAATGTCGGGAATGCTCGAACGAGTCGCGGGATTGAAACACCTCGCCACTCCGCCAAGACTCGCGATGGTGGTGTAGTCAATCGTGTAGCTCCACCAACTCGCGCCGCCTGGGCTGCCCTTCTTGATGCACTTCGGGTCGAATCCGATGTCCTTCGCAGGAGCCCCAGAGGCCGTCCCCTTGTCGACAACGTTCGCCGTGGCCGAAGACGTCAGGTGAAAATCCGGGTTCGTGCCCGCCGGATCCACGAAGAATGGCGTTGCCGCATTGGCATTGACCGCATAATTGGTCGTCTGTGTCGGCACCTGGCCGCCAAATGCATTCTGCGTGTTGTTGTACCCACTCGCTGCAGCCAAGTTGTTCTGAAACACGGTGCCGCTTTTCGAAGCGGCATCTGAATAGTAGATCTCGCCTGGATTGTTGGGTGCACCCTGAGCGTCGCTGGGTTCGAGACCGTCGTGGTAGCAGGTGTTGTTGATGACATGCGACCCGCCACTGGTCGTAAGCCGAATGCAAGACCCGCCGTTGCGGAATCCAATATTGTTCTCGAACAAGGCACCGCTGCTCCCTTGGTCTAGAATGAAGCCACTGCCGTCCGAATGGTGAGAGGATATGTCGATGTTCTCGAAGGACACGTTGCTGCTAATGATGTTGTCTTGATAGGTTCCGCCTGCGGTGTACAGGTTGACCCCGCTCGACCAGGAAGGCTGTAGATTGCCATTGTGCGCGACGAGGTTCTGCTGGATCAACACGCCGGTCGCCTTGTAGAAGGCGATCCCGTTGATGCCATTTCCGTCAGCGATGCCGTTGATGAATTCGATGTGACTCGACGGATTGTTCCACCCGTTGGAAAAGCCGCTGGACTGCCAGTTACGCGAGGCAATGCCGTCAAAGCGCACGTATTGCACCGCCGCGTTCGGCTCTACGCCACAGCCGACCCCACCTCCACCGTCGAGAATGGGTAGCTGACCGTCCACCGCCTTGAAGGTTATCCAGGCTCCGGAATTGCCACTTGCCCCGTTGCGAATGTACTGACCTGGGTAGGTCCCACCGAGCAGATAAATGGTGTCCCCCGGCTGAAACGACTTTCCACTCATGTTGTAGTCAATTGCGCAGGGTGCCGACTGAGTGCAGGCGGCGCCGCTGCTCCCACCGGGTCCGTAGTAATAGGTGGCCGCACGCGCCCCGGGACCTGCAGCCAACGCGGCCAACAGGGTCGAACAGAAGATCGTGGGCTGCTTCATGATTCGCAACTTCCCAAGTGGCGTAGTTTCCGGGCGAGAATATGACTCGCACAGGATTCGTGGGCAGTCCGAATCCATCGCCGTGCGGAGATTATGCGCCCATCGGGAATCGATGAGAAGGCGCATCGTGCCTGCGAGGGTATCGCGAGGATTGGCGCAAACGGGCACGAGGATCGTCGGGGAAAGCGCGTCAGCGGCCGTCGCGTGATGGTGCATGACGGCGGGCTGCCGCAGCGAGGGCTGTCCACCTTCGAAAACGGCAAGACACGGTTTATGGGTGGCCGACTTTGGTGTAGACGTTCCTAGCTTCCCTTCCAAGCAAGCGGAGAGGCGATGTCCAAGAAAAGAGTCGAGGCGCCGCCGCCGTCCGGCACGGGACCGTTCCTCAAAAAGCATCTGCCCCTGGCGGCCCTGTTGGCGGTCACGGCGCTCCTCTATGCCGGCGCTGGCGTCCTGTCCGGACGGCTGAACTTGGTGGATGACTATGGTTACATCGTCCAGTACGGCCACTACGACCGGCCCTTGAATTTCGCCGGCCTGGCACAGATGTTCAGCAGCATCTCCAAGCAAGAGATGCTTCACGACTACTACCGNNCGCAGGCTCTTGCCTTCAACCTTGGCCGCGTTCGCGGGCGGCCTTCTTTTCGCCGTCCATCCCTTCCACGTGGAGGCGGTGGCCTGGATCATGGCCGGTGGCTACGCGATTGCGGGAGGGTTGGCGCTGCTATCCTTCGCGCTGTATCTGTCGAGACGAACATGGGCGAGCACGCTGGCCTTTGCCGCGGCGGCGCTGGCCAACCCGCCGGCCGCCGTCATGCCGGCGTTGGTGGGGGGGCACATGGGACTTTTCCATGCGAAGGAAGCCGGGGAGCGGCGGCGCCGCTGGCTCAACTTCGGATTGATGTCGGCCGTGGCGGCGGGAGTCATGTACCTGAACTTCGTCGTCTTTCCCCAGCGCTATTCCGGTACCACCTTCGATTCCGC